>NZ_JADEXR010000007.1 GCF_015206995.1 aff. Roholtiella sp. LEGE 12411
GGATGGGGCATTGGGGATGGGGCATTGGGCATTGGGCACTTGTACTGAGCGTATCGCTAAAGCGAAAGCTCCGCTAACGCGTAGCGTCTCGTAGAGAAGTATTGGGTATTGGGTATGGATGGATCTCAAGGCTCCTGTGTGTGCCCATCTGCTCCTCTGCCCGTCTGCTCATCCTGCTCCCCTGCTCGCTATTCCCTAATTAACCGCTGGTTGTTGAGTACTCAAAGCTTGTAGCGCATCCCGCACTCGTTGATTGCGAATTTCACCAGCATGGGTAACGCAAGCCGCATCAACAATATCGTCGGCAAAATTCACCTGCAAAGCTTTATCTTTGATCAGCAGTTGAATCAACGATGTCACGTTCTTGGAATACAGTTGGCTAGCGTGGATTGGCATCGATGAAGGGAGATTAATGGGCCCAATAATTGTTACGCCATTCCACACAATGTCTTTGCCGGGTTCGGTGCAGGCACAGTTACCACCCTGTTCAGCAGCCAAATCCACAATCACCGAACCTGGTTTCATTTGTGCCACCATTTCTTCTGTAACGAGCCGTGGTGCTTGTCTACCAGGTACTTGGGCGGTGGTTATTACAACGTCAGAGTTTTTGATATGTTCGGCGACAACTTCTTGGGTGCGCTGTTTACTAGCTTCGGAAATTTCTTTAGCGTAGCCGCCAGCTGCGACGGTTTCTTCTTCTAATTTGACTTCAACAAATTTAGCCCCTAAGCTTTGTACTTCTTCTTTGACGGCGGGACGAATATCGAAGGCTTCTACTACTGCTCCCAAGCGTCTGGCGGTAGCGATCGCTTGCAATCCTGCCACACCAGCACCCATAATAAATACTTTCGCTGGGGCGATCGTCCCTGCGGCTGTAGTCAACATTGGGAAATATTTCGGTAATGCCGCTGCGGCAATCAATACTGCTTTGTAACCTGCCAATGAAGCTTGCGAGGACAAAGCATCCATACTTTGCGCCCTGGTAGTACGGGGAATCATTTCCATACTTAGGGCTGTGATTTGGCGATTTGCCAGTTGCTGCGCCACTACCGGATTTCCCAAAGGATTGAGGAAGCTGACTAAAACAGATCCTTCTTTGAGCAAGTCAATTTCTGAGCGCCCATCTTCTCGCTCTTGGGGAGGGCTAACTTTTAGTAAAATATCTGCTTCGCCCCATAATGTGACAGGATCATCAATAATCTTGGCTCCTGCTGCTTGATATGCAGCATCGCTAAAAAATGCTCGCTCTCCTGCACCCGTCTCTACCCATACTTCCAAACCTTGTTTTACCAATCGGGCAACTATATCAGGAATCAATGCCACACGACGTTCACAAACTTCTATTTCTTTAGCAACTGCTATTCTCATGAAATCTCCTGGAGATAAATACCTAATCTCTGCCTACGCGATTGTCCAGATGAAGGACGTCCCACACCTTTCATAGTGCCTGGGCGGGAACTATCAGCCATGACTTTTACTAATAAATTGAATGAACTTTTCCTCTCCCACTCTTAACTCTTCAGGCAAGGCCTCACTTTCTTGTAAACTTCTGATGGACACCGAACTTCTAAGCGTCGGCTTCCGGCGATGATCTATCAGATTGATCGCAAACCTCAGCTGAGACTTTCCGCTTACCGCTTGCAGATGTCACAGTTTCAGATAGTTGCAAACAGGATTATATATTGCACATCCTAAGTGATTCCCAAATTTTGCATCTTTGTCTTCAGCTTCTTTTAGGGATTGGAAAATTTTGGTATACCTTTGTTGATATAGTGCAATATTCATCAAATTTTTTAAGCTTGATGATTTCCAAACTAAATTTTAATGATTACTACTTTGGTTCAAGCTTATTTTAACAATTTACCTCAATTTAACTGGCGATCGCTGATCGCATGGTTCAAGTTTTATCACAAAATTATTAAATTTAGATACACTTATACATATTCAGAAACACAATCTAATCTCAATTGTGTTTCTAGCTAGTTCAAATTTGACCGAACTGCCAATATAATTAGCACACCGCAAGGATAATGCGGTAAGTAAATATTATATTAGTAATATAAGTTACTAAGTAGTTTATCTTACCTAATCCTCTAAGACAAATGGCACTTTTTCTTGTCATTGAGCGTCCCTTGTCAGGGAGTCAGTAGTAAAGTTTAGTTACGAATACTAACGCATAGCTATTTTAGATAACAGATTTATATTTTGGTTGAGGAAGCCCCATTATGCGACGTTTACTTTCCGCTTTAGCTGTTACTAGCTGTTTAGTGACTGGATTTCCCGTGATCACCTGGGCGCAAAGCTTACCTGGATTTACGCTGTTTAGCGGCATCAAAAGCGAAAACCAGCTACCCTTCCGGTTAGATTTTGGTGGACAAACCAATAGCACAGATCGTTACATACTAAGAATTCCAGAACAAAAGATGAAGTTGGCAGTGGCTCAATTTGCCATTACCTACCCTAATTATTACAAAGGAAATTTTGATCCCAAAGAAATTGAGGTACGCGTCAAAGGCAAAAAAGTTCCGCTTTCTGAAGTGAAGTGGGACAAAGAAGCTAAACTTATCAACATTTATCCTCAAGAGCCAGTGCCAGCAGGTAACAAGGTTGAGTTAGTCTTATCTAACGTGCGAAACCCAGCCTTTGGAGGAGTTTACTATTTTAACTGCCAGATTCTCTCGCCTGGCGATGTGCCACTTTTACGTTACCTCGGAACCTGGATTATTAGCGTCAGTTAAGTACAGACGCAATTAATGGCCTCTGTACAAGGGCTAAGGGTACAGACGCAATTAATCACGTCTGTTATGGGGTATATTTATTTGACCTTTAACTTTGGACTGTTGACTTTTTAAGCTCAATCTCTAATTCTTCACGATTAAAGTGATACAATAGGAGATTGTGGCTTTTTATGAAAATCACCTAAGAGGAGAATAGTATGCAGAGAACTTTGGGCGGCACTAACCGTAAAAGAAAAAGAACCTCTGGTTTTCGCGCTCGAATGCGGACACCAGACGGGAGAAACGTGATCAACGCTAGGAGAAAGAAGGGACGTCATCGTCTGAGCGTTTAGGGCACTTGAAGCTAAAAGAGCAACTGTGGCTTTGCCCAAAGCAAATCGATTAAAATCTCGAAAAGATTTCCAGGCAGTTTTCCGGGAAGGAACTCGGCGTCATGGCTTTTACTTAACATTGAGAGCCTTAAAACCGCCATACGTAAAACAACCTTCTTTGGATACTGCCACCAAGACTACACAACCAACAGACTCAACACATCTTGCCAGTACACAAATTGGCATTTCAATTAGTACAAAAGTTAGTAAGAGAGCAGTGATCCGCAACCGGATCAAGCGGCAGATCACAGCTGCTTTGCATAATCTACTACCCAAATTATCATCAGGATGGCGGCTAGTAGTTGTTGTGAAACCCACAGCAGCAGAATCTAAGTGCGTAAGCCCACAATTTCTGCAAGAATTAGAGCAGTTGTTGGCACAAGCCGAGGTGTTCGATGGGCATTCGTGAAGATATTTATTATGAGGGTGGCCCTCACATTGGGGATTTAATTCTAAACCTGCTGATTGGACTAACTGTGGTTGGGATACCGTTGGCAGTCGGTGCAATTGTCAGGGCATTGTGGCTGCGTTTCCGGATCACAGATCGCCGAATTACTTTGATCGGAGGTTGGAGGGGACGCGATCGCACTGACGTAATTTACTCAGAAATTGTCAAAATCGTCAAAGTCCCTCGTGGCCTTGGCTTTTGGGGAGATATGGTGCTAACCCTCAAAAATGGTAGTCGTCTAGAATTGCGGGCTATTCCCAACTTTCGTGAAGTCTATGACTACATCAACGAAAAAGTAGCTGCGAAAAATCCCCAATATAGTAGTGCTGCTAATTAAGTGATGGATAGTAGGGACAGCAGAGGGAGTGGGGGAGTGGAAGAGTGGGGGAGTCGGAGCAAGGGGAAGTTACAGTAAGTCTTTCCCCTGTGCCCCTGTGCATCGCTCGTTGAGCGCTAGCGCTGAGCGGAGTCGAAGCGTAGTCGAAACACTGCCACTCTGCCTCCTAGCTCTTGACCCTTGACTTTTGACCCTTGACTCAGCACTTTGAATGTGCGGCTATCCGTAGCGAAAGATAGTCGCCGACAAACTACGATTTAGATAAATTAGATCTCAGTCAGTTTACAGTACCTCAGGTTGAATTCAGAATAATGGATTTTGGTATCGGGTTTCTCTCGAACAACGTAATGTTGCCAATCATAGACTTTTTCTATGGCATTGTGCCTAGCTATGGATTGGCGATCGTTGCCTTAACATTGATAGTCCGCTTCGCGCTCTATCCCCTGAGTGCTGGCTCAATTCGCAATATGCGGCGGATGCGAGTTGTGCAACCTTTGATGCAAAAGCGGATGGCAGAAATTAAAGAGCGCTATAAGGATGATCCGCAAAAGCAGCAAGAGGAAATGGTCAATGTCCAAAAAGAATTTGGCAACCCATTAGCAGGCTGTTTTCCATTGCTAGTGCAAATGCCAGTTTTATTAGCACTGTTCGCCACTTTGCGAGGTTCACCTTTTGCTGGGGTTAACTATTCTGTTAATCTACAAATCCTTCCCGGTGAACAAATCGAACAAATTCAACCCCAAGCCTTCGCTACTTCTCCTCAAAACATCTATATTGCTGATGGAGAACACGTTAAGGTAACTGCTATTCTTCCCAGTGGCAACAAATTAGCGGTGGGAGAACAAACCAAGATACAGTATCAGACTATTGAAGGCAAACCATTTCAGGTACTCTTAGCAGAACATCCAGAAAATAAGTTGATTCCTGAATGGAAAGTTACCAAAGGTGAAGACAGGATCAAAATCGATGCTGATGGCAATATAGAAGCTTTACAACCAGGAGATGTTACGATTCAAGGCTCGATTCCTGGACTTGCAGCAGATAAAGGCTTTCTATTCATTGATGCCCTAGGCAGAGTTGGCGCGACTGATCCAGATGGTACAATCCACTGGGATATCGTCGCTATGATTGTCTTCTTTGGGATCAGCCTCTACGTTAGCCAATTACTTTCTGGGCAAAATTCTAGTGGTGGCAATCCACAGCAAGATACAGTTAACAAAATTACCCCAGTTATCTTTTCTGGGATGTTTTTGTTCTTCCCCTTGCCAGCTGGGGTACTGATGTATATGGTAATTGGTAATATTTTCCAGACGCTGCAAACCTACATTCTCTCCCGCGAACCCTTACCAGAAGAACTGCAAAAAATTGTAGAGACTCAGGAGAAAGAAACAGCAATCGCAGAACAAAAGGCATTGCCGTTTGAGCCAAAAAGTTCTAAGAAAAAAGCCACAGGGGGATCATGAGCAACAATCCCATGCAGCGAGGTCAGCAGTGGTTAAAATCGCTGCTCGAACTCACTGGTATATCTACTGAAATTCAAGGCAATTTAGAAACTGCCCAGTCTCAAGACAGTGATTCCCCAGAACCAGATAACTACTGGTTGACGATTGATAAAACAAATTTGACGCCAGAACAAGTCCAAGTTTTAATTGGTGTCGATGGTTCTGTGCTTGATGCAATACAGTATTTAGCTAATTCGGTTTTAAATCTGAGCCAACCACAAGAGGAACAAGCCTCTTACACCATTGAATTAAATGGATATCGTGTTAAAAGACAAGCCGAAATTCAGGCCTTAGCCGAAGCAGCAGCTGACGAAGTACGCTTTTCTGGTCAAGAAGTCGAAATAAAATCCCTCAGTTCGGCTGAACGGCGTCAAGTTCATACCTTCTTGAAAGACTTTGAAGATTTGGAAACCTTCAGTCGCGGTAAAGAGCCACATCGTCATCTGGTTGTCCGACCATCTGTAGCGGTTGAATCATGAAAAGCTAGCCCAGTACTGAATATCTGCTGTCGCTCAAAGCTAAAATAAAGATATAGTGTCAGCATAATTGCTGATAATCACCATAAATTTTCGTGAGGATGTCTCACAAATCCTATGGACGCAATTTATATTCCGCAGCTAACTAGAGCATCGGAGCGAACAGAGGAAGTTCAAATTAAGGAGTTTCTACCTGGTCTGGAAACATTGACTCCAGTTCGTGGTCACGTCCGCGTGCAGCATCAAGGCAATTACTTGGAAGTATCTGGCCAAGCAGAAACAATTATTACTTGTACCTGTAACCGCTGCTTACAGCAATACAATCAACGTTTAGGGATTGATACTAAGGAAGTCATCTGGTTAGATGAAACCGCTAATCAAGCCCAAGACTTGCCCCTAGAGCGGGAAGTAGCTATGGAAGATTTGGTAGAAACCATATCACCTGATAGTTATTTTTATCCTAGCGAATGGTTGTATGAGCAGATGTGCTTAGCAATGCCTCAGCGCCAACTATGTGCTCGCAATTGTCCAGGTATCATTAACAATACTGCCGATAGTTCAGAAAATCCAATTGACAATCGTTGGGCCTCTCTAGAAGCACTGAAAAAGCAACTTCCGGGATAGACAGGTTACTTTCAGCTTGGTTAACGCGCTACTAATAGCGCGTTTATTACAAGTAATCAATTATTATATAGCAATGCTATTTTATTTGTAAGAATTGCAACCCGCATAACCCTGACTTCTTTGAGAAGTCGGGGTTCTTGTTTCTTACGAATTATTCAGGATTGCTATAGCTGTAGGGTACACAGTAAAGTCAGCAAGTGAAAACAGTACAGCACTTCCGGCAGCTATGAGGTACATCCTAAAAGCTGAAAGCAATGATAGGAGAGGGGCAAGGAGAAAACTATATTGCATAATAGCCGGAAGCGCTGTAATACTGATTACTTGTGAGATTTATCCCCAACAAAGGGCTTAACCCGAATTTCTCACCAAGCTTAATTTTGTGCAGTTTCACAAAGAATTGGTATTAGCCATAATAATAAACACAAACTGGCAAATAATGTTCTTTATTTATTATGACTATGCTTAATTTATTCTCGGCTAACTGGCTCCATTTGGGCAAAATGCTCCAGCAGCATTCGATGAATAAAAATGTAACTACCTCCAACCTTTTGCAAAAATATGTGTTCAGTCGCATATTCAAGAAAGTGGGCATAGTTTCGAGGTATGTAATTCTGGCTGTAGAGAATGAGGCGTAAAGTGAAATGTTGTAGACAAGCTTTACCACCCCCAAATACTAGCCCAAAAACTAATCCAAACACTATCCCCAGTTGCAGCCATGAAGGATGTGGGGGACGTAAAAGTTTTAAACCAATTAATGCTCCAAAAAATCCACCAATTAATCCGCCAATCAATCCCATTAGTATGGCATTCCTGACTGAGTTCCGTATCCCTTGGTTAGGAATCGTTTTTGTCTCTATTTCTGGGCCTCTCAACCCACCTAATAACCCTAAAATTAGTCCACCAGTTAGCCCATGTATTAACCCTAATTCTAGACCATCGATGATATTTGGTTGAGGTTCCGTTAGCTTAAAACACACTCCTACCATTAGCCCCACAAATAATCCACCTATTAGTCCATTTTTCAGAGATTTTTTGGCTTCTTGCCAAGACCATTTCAAAGTTTCAACTGGTTTTATTTTTGTAATACTCAAAGAACCAGTTAATACAACACTTATTACAACAATATATACCAGATTGATTGATTGTGATTTACTTATTAAATTGCAAACAATGCTGATTAACGCACAAATTATGACTCCAAATAGAAAAACTCCCAATTGATAAAATATTTTTGGCACTCGATTGGACAACCAAGTAGGCTGTATTCTTTCAATAAGAAAGACTGTTTGAGATTTTTGATACATCTGCTGTGCTAACCAAATTAGCCAGCGCCTTGCTTGCACTTTTGAGTATCTTTGCTGAGATTGACGACGCTGAAACATCCGTTCAATATAAGCATCAAACAGGTGTTTGCGGCGTTCTTCTTTTGAGCCTGTATTGGGTAAATCTTCGAGTTTCTTACCTTTATAAGCCAGGGTCATGACGCTTAAAGTCAGGGGAGACTTGGCTAACTCTTGTAGCGTAGTGTCTTCTTGAAGCAATGTTTTTACTGCTTCGAGTTGTTCACCAGCCCGGTCTAAATATTGGTTAACTTGCTGAAATGTCAAAGATTGGATGCAGATAGCACCTTGCAATTGCAAACGAGTAGACAGAGCTTCATAATCTCGGATACGGCTTGTCACTACAATCTCAATCAGCCCATGTTCTTGCATGAATTTGTTGATGGCTTGGATGCAGGTTTCCCGACGCTCAATTTTAACCTCATCTAGACCATCTAGTAGTAGTAATAATTGTTGATCTTCAATCCAGACTTTACCAAGCGCCTGAAAAATTTGATAAGTACTATGCAATTCTTCAATCAGCCAATCAGCAATTGTTTGCTGTTTATTCCCCCAAGAAGATAAGTTTAGTACTACTGGAATAGGTTGACTCAAATCTTGTTCGGTACGAGCAATTAATTCTTGTGCCAGCTTTAGGATAGTGATTGTTTTACCCGCTCCGGGTTCTCCTAAAATTAGTAAGGTTCGCCCTTTTCCCATCTGATTGAAGATATCAGAGACACTTTTACCTTCAAGTAAGGTTTGTCCAGACTCATTAGGAATTTCTTGGATAACGCTAGACGGGCGCTTTACTGCGTCTAATCGTTCTTCAAGTCCGAGATCAATTAGACCTTTGGTGTACAAAGATTTTTCTAGTACGCCTTTAATCCAATACTGTTTGACTTTATTAAGTAAAACTTCTCGGAAACGGTACTCCTCTTTTCCTGAAGGAGCTTTTACTTGCCTGTGACTTATTAGTTTAGCTAAGCTGAAGCTTTCATTTACAGTTAGGTACTGAATTTGGTGCAAGTCGCGTCCAGCCTGTCCGATTTGAGCTTCCCGAATCAAAGCACCATCAATATTCAAATTTTGAAGGGGCTGTTCTTGATTCATAATCTTTTTTTATGTAATTAGTAAAATACTTTTAACTGCAACTCCTAACCAAGGAGCTAATTGTTTGGCAATTGGCTCTAACTTTTGCCAAATTCCTTGGCCTGCATTAAAGGTTTCGTTTGCTTCTTTAAGGACTTTACTAGCTTTTTGCAAACTTGTCGCCGCAGTGTTTTTGTCTGGTTCTTTTTCTTTAACTGCGTCGTTTGCATAATCCAGATGTTTCAGTGCTTGTTTCTTTTGGTCTTCTGGTAAATCTGAATTACGAAATATGGATTCAATTTGTGCCATTAATTCCGCAACCTCTGGTAAGGTCAATTGTTTCTCAGCCTCACCCTGAGTAATTTGCTGATTTTGGGTCATGTCGCCAGCAGCTTGTCCAACTTGAACACCTGAAAATTGACCACCGCCAATGTTGAGGGACATTCCGCCAGTATTTTTGGGCTGTGAGTTATTTTCTTCCATTTTATTTACTTTGGAAAAATATAATTTAATTTAAGCTCTAATCCAGATTGAGCAGACGACTTTCCTGAATATTAAAAAAAATTACGTATATAGTAAGCTAATTATTACATCATGAATATTAGCCAATACTGTTTGGTTAAGTTACCAGATAGGGTTTATCGCTGCCTCGACAAAGTACTAATTATTGTAAGGACGGCGATAAACCGCGTCTTTGTGATCTATTAAAAAATCTGATCCGATCCGTATTGAGAGCCAGATAACGAGAAATATTCGTTTTTAGTTGTGAGACACAATACAAACCTGAACAATGGGATAAGAACGAATAAACACTAACAGCTATTTTATGAACTTTCGTGAAGAGTTTAAACTACTCCTACGTGCCCGTTATCCTTTAATTTATATTCCTACCTATGAGGAAGAACGGGTAGAAGCAGCTATCCGGGAAGAAGCAACCAACCAAGGCAATCGCCCAGTGTATACCTGGGATTTTGTTGATGGTTATCAGGGAAACCCAAATGATGCTGGGTTTGGGCGACGTAACCCGCTGCAAGCTTTGGAATTCATTGAAAAATTACCAGCAGCTGCACCTGCGGTATTGATTTTACGAGATTATCATCGTTTTTTAGATGATGTGGCGATCGCTCGCAAACTCCGCAACCTAGCGCGACTTCTCAAGTCTCAACCCAAAAATATTGTATTATTATCGCCGCGCATCGCCATCCCTGACGACTTAAGCGAAGTTTTGACGGTCGTCGAGTTTCCCTTACCCGCCGCTCCAGAAATTAAACTAGAGGTGGAGCGCTTGCTACAAAGCACTGGTAATTCCTCACTTTCTGCCAAAGTCCTAGATGATCTTGTGCGCTCTTGTCAAGGACTTTCTATGGAACGTATTCGCCGAGTTTTGGCAAAGGCGATCGCTACCCACGGAGAATTGCAACCAGAAGACGTGGATCTAGTTTTGGAGGAAAAACGCCAAACTATCCGCCAAACCCAAATCCTGGACTTTCACCCTGCCACTGAGCAAATTTCTGACATTGGCGGACTGGATAACCTGAAAGATTGGCTGATTCGTCGGGGAGGTTCATTTACTGATAGGGCGCGACAGTACGGATTACCGCACCCCCGTGGTTTAATGTTGGTGGGTATTCAGGGCACTGGTAAATCTCTAACAGCAAAAGCGATCGCTCATCACTGGCATTTACCTCTACTACGTTTGGATGTGGGGCGGTTATTTGGTGGTTTGGTGGGTGAGTCAGAATCTCGCACTCGCCAAATGATCCAGGTAGCTGAAGCCCTCGCTCCCTGCATTTTATGGATTGATGAAATAGATAAAGCCTTCTCTGGACTTGGTAGCAAAGGGGATGCTGGCACAACCAGCCGTGTCTTTGGCACTTTTATTACCTGGTTAGCCGAAAAAACCTCACCTGTGTTTGTCGTCGCCACTGCCAACGATATCCAAGCCCTACCGCCAGAAATGCTTCGCAAAGGACGGTTTGATGAAATTTTCTTTGTGGGTTTGCCCACCCAAGAAGAGAGAAAAGCAATTTTTAATGTTCATTTATCCCGATTGCGTCCCCATAACTTGAGAAGCTATGACATCGACAGGCTAGCTTATGAAACGCCCGATTTTTCCGGAGCCGAGATTGAGCAAACTTTGATTGAAGCAATGCATATTGGCTTTAGCCAAAACCGAGACTTTGCTACCGACGACATATTAGAAGCAGCCAGTCAGATAATACCTTTAGCACGAACCGCTGTAGAGCAAATTCAGCAACTACAAGAATGGGCGGCGGCGGGGAGAGCGCGTTTAGCATCGAAACATAGTCCTTTAAGCGATGCCTTCGGCAAGCTACGCTAACATATTCAGTGGCAGCTACAATAATGGGTTAGTCCAGAGTCAATAGTCCAAATAAACGCCTTTGAACCTTGAATTTTGACTCTTGAGAGAAGTCAGAGCAGAGGAAGCTTCCGCTCTGAACTTCGGTATCATTGACTATTTACCAGTGGTGATCAGGTTTTAAATATGTTATCTGGCTTACTAAAGTTTACCCTTGGATTTTTCTTAGCGATCGCTGTGTTAATAGGTGGCGGCGTTGCCACTGCTCTCTATTTCATTAATCGAACCGCTATACCCCCTGCTAAGCCCATTTTTGCCAATGATAGCCCGCAGGTGAAGGCCCAGGCGGGAGCAAGCAGTTCTACCCCTACACCCGGAGCTGCGACTCAATCCTCTGTTGACTCAACCTCTACTCCTAATCCTACTGAATCACCCAAGATCCAATCACCAAAGCCATTACCACCAGGAACTTACCGAGGGCGTGTTAGTTGGTCTCAAGGCTTGAGCTTGCGAGCAGAACCCAATCAGGAAGCCCAACGTATTGGTGGGGTTGGTTTTAATCAAAAAATCATCATCTTGGAAGAAAGCGAGGATAAAACCTGGCAAAAGATTCGTGTAGAAGCTAACGAACAAGAAGGGTGGGTGAAAGCAGGTAATACTAAAAAAGTTGACGAACAACAGCCTGAACAATCAGGACAACAATAATGAAAAACTCCACCCCCTTGTGGATGGAGTTTTTGGGCATAGGGAACTCGGGGCCCCTCTGAAGATAAGGGACAATAGGGAACTTGTACTGAGCAAAGCCCAGGTAAGCCGTTGGCGCAGCCTCTCGTAGAGAAGTATGGGGCATGGTAAAGAAGCTACCAATGCCCAATGCCCAATACCCAATGCCCCATGCCCCATGCCCCATGCCCAATCCGGCGGAGCGACTATCCCTCTACAGACACCTGGGGATGGAGTTTTCCGTCGCTTTCAATGAAGAATCTGTCTTGTAGCTGAGGATTAAATCAACAAATGCAATTGCGAACCTTGCTGGGTTTTACTGACTTCAATCCGAGCTTGGAAAGCTTCTTTGAGGTGGGGCATGTGGGTGACGGTGAGGATGCAGGCAAAATCAGCAGCGATCGCATTAATCGCCGCAATCAGGCGATCGCATCCTTCTGCATCCTGTGTACCAAATCCTTCATCCACAATCAATAATTGCAACGCCGCCCCTGCCCGCTGCGCCAATAATTTCGCTAGAGCCAAACGGATGGAAAAGTTAATTCTAAAAGCTTCACCACCAGAGTAAGTTTCATAAGCTCGCGTTCCTCTAGCATCGGCAATTAAAATCTCCAAGGTGTCTATCAGCTTGGCATTTTTCTTCGTTGATCTACCACTGCGTCCAGCTTTTTGTGTAATAAATTGTACGTGTAACTGATTGGCACTCAGCCGTGAAAGTAGTTGATTAGTTTCAGCTTCCAGTTGAGGTAACACATTCTCAATCATTAGTGCTTGGATACCATTTTTACCAAATGCTTGCGCTAATTCCTGATAAACACGATATTGCTGTTTGCAAGATTGCAGTTGCTGCTGCTGTTGTTCGTACTGAATTTGCAGCGTTTCTAGTTGATGAGCCAGCTGTTCCAAACGCCCTAACTTCGCTATTTGCTCATCAAGTTGTCGTCTGCGGTTTGCTAACTGCTGCTCTAAAGCTTGAATTTGAGCAGATGGATTGGCTGTTGCTTCTAACTGCTGGATAATGCTTTCAATTTGGTTAGCGAGGTTTTGTCGCTCGGTGAATCTGGCGCTTCTGGATGCTTCTAGCTCTTGTAATCTCGTCTGGAATTGAGGATGCTGTTGCTCGGCTGATAACAGTTGTTGATAACGCAAATGCCAAGATTGAGCTTGGCGTACAGCCATGCGTAAGTTGTTATGCTGCTCTGAACTGTAGCCAATTTCGACAATTTGACGCTCAAGAGCCGCGATCTGTTGAGCACAGTCAGAATCAGTTTGATCCTGCTGAATTCTAGTTTGTAATTGAGCAATAGTGGCTTGTAGTTCTGGTTTTCTGGCTGCTAGTTGGGCTTGTCGCTTAGTAGCATCTTTAATCTGTCCTTGTTTAATTTCTGCCCACCGCCACCGCTCAACTTCGCTCCGGGCCAGGGCGTGGTCTTGTTCATTGTAATTAACTTGTTGCAGATACTGATCTAGCTGTTGGAGTTCGGCTTGTTTATCGGGAGCGTAATCACCTGCTTGGAGCGATCGCTCTAGATGTTGCTTTTCGGCAGCAATTTGTTGTAGCTGTTGTTGGACATCAGTTGTAGCTTCCAATTGTGCTGCTAACTGTCCTCGTTGTTCGTGTAAACCATCGTAGCTTGCCAACTGTTGAGATATTTCCCGATATTCTTGCCTCAGTACCTGAATTTCTCTATCTGATACAGCCATTTGTTCCCGAACTACCCAAAACTGCCCTTGAGTGTCCTGTAACTCAGTTTGGGTTTTTTCTACCACACGGCTCCAGTGATGTTCATCTAGAGGACGCTCGCACAAAGGACAAAGAGCATTGGGATTTTGGAGCATTTGTAGTTTTTGCTCTAGTTCTCCCAGTAGTTTTTCGTAGTCACGTTGATGAGCTTGCAGACGTTCAATAAAGTGACGCCTCTCCTGTCCTTTTTCCTGCACTCTTTGCAGATAAACCCGTTTTTTCTCCAACTCCTCAATCTGTACTGCTACATCCATTACCGCTTGTTGGAGTTGTGGTTGGCGTTGTGAGGAGCGTTGGAGTTGGTTTTCTGTACTTTGCAGTTGTTCGAGTCGTGCTATTAAACCAGCATGAGTGCGATCCAGTTGACTTTTTAAAGTGGCTCGTTGTTGCAACAAAGGAGTTACCTGCATTTGCAGTTGATCAAGACGAGCAACATGGTGACGCGCTGCTGTTAGTTGTGCTAAAGCTGCTTCTACTTCACCTGATTTAGTGAGAGTTTGCTGAATATCTCGCTCTTGCTGCTGTAAAGCTTCTAGTTGGGCTTGGGCTTGTTGCAGTTGCCGTTCAATTTCGTGAAGTTGTTTGGTAAGCTGTTGTTGCTTTTGTTGGCGAGTCTGTTGGGCGCGGGTGTATTCTTCAAATTTGGTGGCAAAAGCTTCTTCTTGAGATTGCAGACTTTGGTACTGAGCGTATCCAGCTTTAATCTCAGCTTGCTGATTTAATATTTTTTCTATATCTGACAACTGGCTGCCAATAGTTGACCGCTCTTGTTGGAGGCGATCGCAGTCTTGTGTAAGATTCTGGTATTGCTGCTTGACAAAGCTGAGTTGTTGTTCCCAATTTTGTCGCTGGTGCTGGACAACTTGCAAACTTTGTAATTGAATATTGTCAAACGCTTGCACTTGTTGCAATTGGTTCAGTTCAGCTTCTAACTCGGCTCTTTGTGTCTCGGTTATTTCACGTTGTTGCAACTGAGTTTTAATCGAATCCAAAGAACGTTCTAGCTCCTCCACCCGTGCTTTGAACTGACGGGAAGATTCTTTTGCTCGTTCTTCCAAATCATCGTACTGATTGAGTTTCAACAACTCCGCTAAGATTTCTTTGCGTTCGGTGGGGCGCTTGAGCATGAATTCATCTGCACGACCTTGACGTAGGTAGGCAGAATTAATAAAAGTATCATAATCTAGCTTGATGTGTTCTAGAATCAAATCCTGTGTCGCCCTTACTCCTTTGCCAGTAAGTGGACGAAACCCAGAGGCTGTTTCGATTTGAAATTCAAGAGCGCTAGTTCCACCTCGAATTCGGGTACGAATCACCCGATATTTTTGCTGGTTATTTTGGAAAGTAAAATCAACCCGAACTTCTTTCGCGCCAGAATGAATAACATCATCTTCAGTTGTGGCGCGGCTTTCGCCCCAAATTGCCCAAGTAATCGCTTCCAGAAGGGAAGATTTACCCGCACCATTGGAACCAGAAATACAAGCCGTATGCAAACCACGAAAATCTAAAGTGGCATCACGGTAACTGAGAAAGTTTTTGAGGATAAGTTGTACTGGGATCATTCAGGCTATAGCGCCACATCTACTTTTAATAATTAAGAGTACAGATGCACTGTTTGTTAGTTTAGCTATCTAAATATCAGGTTTCTAGTCTTGAAGACTTCAATTTTACAAAAATTAACAATAAGATGAGTGCTTTTTTCTTTCTGTGTGAATAATTTTTGCTACCGCCAGAGAAAAATTAAACTCACCTGGAGGCTTTCTTTTATTTACCCCTGTTGAGCGAGAAGAAAACAAGCTAAGAAGAGTTGTTCTCAGGGTTGAAGGAGATGATTTTTACTTGACTTCTCCAGGTTCCGCTACTTTCAAAAACAGGGGTAGCCAGAAATTCTCTTCACTATGACTATCTAATGAGATCAGACATCGCCTTTTATGGATAGTCGTAAAACATCAAAACCCGCGCTGGCGGGTTTCGTTTATTTGGTTCTCCGACTTCTAGCCACCAAGACATCATTTTAGTTTGATTAATTGCGATCGCGTTGGCGCAGCCTTTCGTAGAGAAGTGACTCTTATGGAGTATTGCGATCGTTTGACTCTGACCGAGGTATCAAAAGTCCACTATATGTACTTACAGTAAATTTTGTTAAATCCATGCGAAGCCTTAATTTTACTCTCGATGGGTTAGATGAGGTTAGAGAAGAGGATAGCGATCGCATCTTAAATGAAATTCGTGAGTTTTCTGACCGTTTCCCAAACATCAGTTTGTCATGACCTGCCGCAGCACGTGAGTATACCTTCGATAAATTCACAATAGAATATACTTTGCTATTACCCATCGCAGAGATTGATCAGTGTCAATATAAATTTTAAATACTCATATAGCTGATATATAACTGATAGTTTATTTTTTACTATTACAGGTAACTCAATCGTGATATCTGTTACCTATCTTTTACCCAACTACTAACTTAAAATTCAGCTTATATTTACTCTTTATCTAATCACGAATGATCAGGTAACTGCCAAGAACGCCCTTGACAATAAACATAACCATTTGTAATAGAAATACCAAACATTTGTCGCATGATTCTAGTTGCTTCTTTCCTCTCTTCATCCGTCAAGTAATCCTGACCCTTGAAACCTGCTCGATAACCTCCGGGATTACCACCAGCATCTATATAACGCTGTTTACCAATTTCTAAAATTTCTTGGAACCTAGCATACTTTTGTTTTTGTTCTTCAGTCCAATTTGCCATAATTACAAGTCCCAAGTAGTCGGAACAATATCACCATTCTGCAAAATCATCGCAATTGGCAAGATTGGGCTGGGGCTATTTATGTACCAATTGCCACTTTCTTCATCATAGAACGTATTACCGAGTAAATCTAGGGTAGTAAATGCGTTGATAATCAGATATTGTGCTTCACTCGGTTCCATTAATGGTTATTCTATAAATTAGCTTTAGCAATTCTAAAGGAAAACGAAAGTATTTCCCAAGTCATAGCAAATAAACCTAAAATATAAGTTAAGAGTTCACAGTCAGCCCATTCACCTCTATATCAGTGGCTATCAATATGTGGACGTAAGCATTGAAACAACATTCAATAAAAGTTACAGTAATTCTGCGTTATCTAAGCGTCTTGCTTCTTATTGATTGACGCACATTAGCAAGACGAAAATCTTTAGGAACGAGCGCATATATTTCACGTCATATAATCACCTTTACTTTCGGAATATGCCTATAGATAGGTTTAAAAACAGTCAGAAACAATCTCAGTGAATCATCGTCATTACACACATCACTCACACAAATGGAAAGCCTCTTATGACACACCTTCTTCGCTGGAAATCTGGAACCGTTGCATTCATGACAATGGCAATTGCCACAAGTACTATTACCCCTATGATTGCTTTTGCTCCTGCTAATGCACAGTACAATATTGGGCAATCTAGAACAGTTACTATTCCTGCTAACGTGTCTTTTCCTGTTACCTACGAAAAAGATAAAGTTGTTGTTACTCCTGGGGAAAGTTTGTCCATAACGCTGAAAATAGCAAATGATATTATCGATAGGAACAGAAATGTATTAATTCCCGCTGGGACTGAAGTTGTGGGACGGCTAGAACCTGTCAACCTGGACAGTTATTCCAGAGATAGGGATTACAACAACAGAGATAGGGACTATAACAACAGAGATAGAGATTATAACAACAGAGATAGGGACTATAACAACAGAGATAGAGATTATAACAACGATAACAATAGAAAAGGTGTAAGGTTTGTAGCCCAAGAATTAGTATTCTCCTCTGGTCAGCGTCAGCAAATTAATGCAACTTCTAGGACATATACCAGAACGGAAAAAATTTCCAAGGGTTCGGATACTGGTAGTATATTAACTGATGCAGCTATTGGTGCAGGTGCTGCTAGTGTCATTTCCCTAATTACAGGCAACCGCAGAATTGAGGTATTAGAACCTATTATTGGTGGTGCTGCGGGTGCAGCAGCAAGTGTGCTGTTGCGGAAAAAAGAAGCAACTGTTTTCGTCCTTAGACCAGAACAAGATTTGAGGCTCACACTCAATTCTAACTTGAACTTAGTACCGTACCGTTACTAAACGAAACTCCTTTTAAGTCGTGAATTTAATTATCTCCGAATAGCGATCGCCACTTGAAGCATAGTGTGCGATCGCTTCATTTTTGCTGGCATCCAGTGCAATTCAGCAGCCTTATACTATCGGTTTCTTATCAGCTTATTCTGGAAATCTCTTCAGACTTAATGAGGCTATTCCCCGCCAGCAAGTTTTGATTTCCCTCGCCAACACTTTGGTTGCTGTATATCCTAATTATCTGATAAAAAACTGCATTAATTTTGGACTACATTTTAACTTTTGGTAACCAAATAATAAATGTAGTTCCTGGTGCATCGAGTGAAGTGATTGATGAGTTGATTGCAGGGCTGAAAATTTCAATTTCGCCTTGCATTTGTTCTATTAATTGTTTAGCGATCGCTAGCCCTAAACCTGTACCAGGAATTTCTGTTTGCGCTTGTACACCCCGGTAATGTCGCTCCCCAAGATGCTTTAAATCTTCAGGTGGAATGCCAGGCCCGTTATCACTGATAACAATTCCTTGGAAATTAGCTTTTTCTTGCCCCGCTTGAATCAAAATTTTACCACCAGCGGGAGTGTATTTCAATGCATTATCAATGATATTGTTCAATACCTCTTGTAACGCTTTGACATTGGCGCGTACTAGTGGCATCTGCTTAATTTCAGCTATTAGTTTTAGGTTTCGCTCCTGCGCTATTGCTTTGGCTGATACTAATAATGGCTTTAATATCTCTGATAACGAGCAATCAGTTTCTTTGTCTCCCGTTCCCGGTAATAACAGCGCTGGTTTGGCATCTTTTTGGACAGTTGCTTCTACAAATACTTCATGTTCAGGGAGCGAAAGCGGTACTAAATCTGCATCTGCCATGTCAATTACTTTATCGAATTGTTGCAGCAATTCTTTGAGGCGATCGCTCTCCCGCACTATACTATTTGCCACATCACGGTTAACGTCTGCTGGTCGTAGTCGCTTTAATAGTAGTTTGCCAAAAGTCCGCAATGCTGTTAAGGGGTTACGAAACTGGTGCAATAGGTTATCGAGCAAATCCCGCTGTTTTTCTTGTAAAATTTGTTGTTCATGCAACTGCTCTTGCAACCATGCTCGTCGCTGATCTAAAATACAGGCGATCGCCAGTGTTTGGGCTATACGTTGAATTTCACTCTGCTCGTGTTCATTCCATACACGGTCTTCCCTACCTGTCACCAGTAACCCCATCATCACACCCTCATAGATCAGAGGTAAAACAATTTGGTTGCCACTAAGCAGGTATTCTTCTCTGGAGTGAGGTTGGGACGCATTTGGTATCTCATACTCCCGTGATGAGGTGGGAGATTCCGATCCCGCTGACAATAACCTTCCTTGATGATTGGGTAAGACCAACACATTTCCTACTTTCAGTTGCTTACGTAGTGTTAACTCAGCAGTTTCCTCTTTTTGCAGTAACACCGCTGTCTCCGGGTAAACCATTACAGGAACTAGTTTCGCCTCACCTGAACTTGACTCTACCAATTCTTGTGTCAAGTACACAACACTCAAAGATGCTCCCAGCCCTTGGGTGAGCAGTGCTATTTGCTCTCGACACAGAGCAAGAAAATCAGAACTGGCAGACATTAACATTTTTTAGCTTTTGCTCAGAATTACAGACTTTGAGGGATGATTAAAAAGGATACTTATTTTTCGCTCACTTAATTTAATAAAGCTTAACTGAATTTTTTTAGTAATGCTTTGTACCAGGGGATTATATCCTTAGTTACTTTTAATTTAAATATTTTAAAATGATATTATTTTTTCTTGTATCAAAAGGTTAACAACTATTGATATTTTGAACTAGAACTTATATAATGACGACGGATTTTGTAGCTATCACTACAATCTATAGCTTGAAAGAGGAGGACAATAGGTTGGCAAGGAGACGCAAAAGGAAAAGTCGTCGTCGCCAAGAAGGACGGCGAATTCTAGAGCATGTGCCTCAATATAGCATCGAAAGCGGCGAAGAAAAACCTGTGACAGCAGCGAGAAAATTCATTCAAGCTGAAGGTATTTTGCCACCGGCGTTGCTACTCGTAAAGCGGAACGAACACACCACAGACCGTTATTTCTGGGCAGAAAAGGGACTGTTTGGTGCTCAATACGTAGAGGAAAACCATTTCTTGTTTCCTAGCTTGAGGGTGTTAGAACCTTCACCAGGTCAAGAACCCCTTGCTTTAGCTAGTCGGTGAACCATAAATGGTCATCAGATACATTGAATGTTGCTTCTGACTATCATTTAACTGGCAAAATTGCTCAGTTTATGCGAAAGTTTCTTTTTTTTTTAGTTTGTAACTGATTTGCCAGTGAGGCTAGTCCAGGTATTTGGAAAATCAACTTGTGTTAAACCACACCAAATTGGTTGCACGAGTTGATTGCTAGTCAGATGATACAGAAGGGAGTGAGAATATCAAGTGCTTCTAGAAGCGCAGGTAAAGTTGTACTTACATCCAGGTAGATTGTTAAGTACGCTCTGTCAACAAATTTAAATTTTTCCCCACAACACGAGTCGTGGGGAAAATTGACAAAGCGCTAGTTGTGATTTACTCCTCTATGCTGTCCACTAGTGAAGAAATAGGTCAGAAGTCTGCATATCTATAAATAGGGGATGGTGAAGAAAACCAGCAATTATTCACCAGCCTTTAACTGTAAGTTACTCTGTAACTCAATGAGTTCATCTCGATGGGCAACTACAGTTATTTTACTTGGGGAGTGTTGTTCGCTGTGGGTTGCTTCCACCTTTAGGGACACCTTCTCAAGTCTTCCAGCTTTTTTCCAATAAAATATACCACTCAAAGGTGACAATAGTACTATAACGAGAGAAAAGTTACTAAGCCCGGGAAAAAGCAGGGATAGAACTAGCGATAGGCAAACAAAACCAATAGATGCCAGCAGAGTTAAAAATATAGCTAAAAACCAGCTGGGTCTAACAAACCCTTCAAAAGTTACTTGGTTTTGTTCTCGGTCTACCGCTGCCACTCGGTAAGACCGTGAGCGGAAATACTCCTTTAATTGAGACATTAAAGCAGCTTCGTCTTGCTCAGATACCAGTTCCACTGTTTGTGTACGGTCTTTAGTCGAGGCACGAATAAAGAAAAACAGCCCAACCGATAACAACAAGGTTAGCAGCAACGTAGATGGCAGAATAGCAGTATCCATAACTATTTGTTACTGTGCGACTGGAGGAGACTTATTCATTATCAATATATTCCTTAATTTGTCCTCCCGTTTATGTAATCTTGCCAAAGAAAAGCCAAATCCTGCGCTTTAACTTGCCATTCGGAAGGAACTTGGTACATTCGCCTAGGGCGGCCTCGCCCTTCGAGTTTCTTCCAATACCCAGTAATTGCCCTTTGATCTTCAAGAAATTTGATCGCACTGTAAAGCACTGTGTCTGAAAGTCTGTAGGTGGGATATTCAGTTTCTAGTAGCTGGATCAACTCGGTTCCGTAGGATTCACCTTGTAGCAAAACAGACAGTAGGTAACAAACTGCTAGTTCCTGACAGAGGTAAGTTGGCGGAGGATTCTCAAAGAATTGATATATATCCTCAAGTTTCATGGTTGGTGAATGGCTAAAAAAAATGCCTTAGGGTAAGGTCTACTATCCCTGTAGTCAGTATATAGTTCTACTCTAAAAAAAGTAAGTATATAATGCTACTGGGGCTGAAGTATAAGTGTAAACGTCAAATGATTACCCACGCCTCTATAAAGTTGTGGGAAGAGTTTGCGAGTTTTAGGAATGCAAAATATTGCACCCCTACCCAAGCTCGATACGGTATTGTGAGGAGCGATTTAGACAATGGTAAAGCCAGAGTCTTAGTGTTAAGTGATGCCGAGCGGGTTAGAACAGCTTAAGCATAAGATGCTACCGAAGAAATTTTACAGGTAAAATGGCGTTTTGTCTGTAAAACTTAATAAACACTTTGTTTTACGGTGATTTTCCTAATGTAGATTCTAAAAGATTAAGCTAAACCCAGGTCTTAGTTACAACCGTTATGCCAACAGATACACGCAAGCAAGTATTCAGTACTGACTTTCTGGACTTGAGATCCTTTCGTTTCATCTGGTAAGTGTGATAGTAAACTTATCAAGCGCCTAGTATCTTGGTGATTCAGTTATGTCACAAACCCCCGACGCTCCATCATCTTCTTCTACTCTTCGGGCAATTGCCCAAACTTTTCGCCTTACAGGTTGGATTAGCTTTTGGATTCAGTTAGTACTAGGCGTTGTTTCGGGCATAATTGTGCTACTATATGCCATCTTCAGTCAAAGATCTGGCAGTCCTAGTAATAATCCTGGTACTGGCTTTGGTGTCTTTTTAGCCGTTTGTGGGCTGATTATTTTAGGAGGGGGTATTTATTTAGCTTACCGTTACACCAGAATCGGCAGGCAACTACAATCCTCTAATCCCAGCAACCGACCTCGTAAAAGCGAGACTGTGCAAATATTGCGTTTGGGACTGTGGGTGAATTTAGCGGGAACGCTAGTGACTCTTTTAGGAGCGCAAGCGATCGTTGGGACGTTGGTAGCAAGGTCTATATCTCCTCAAGCTATAACTACCCAATTTTTTGACCCTACTCGGATTATTAGCGGCCTAGATATGCTTGTGGTACAGGCTAACACTAATACTGTCTCAGCACACTTTGCAGGGCTTGTGGCATCGCTTTGGCTACTCAATCGCGTCAACCGACCTTAGCAAAAAAAGTGGGAGAGTGGGAGGAGTTTTAACTTGCTCATTTTTCCTTTCGTTGTTCCTTAAAAATTCAAAAGTTTTATCTTAAACTTTTCCGAAACAATCATTTATTTGTGTGGAGACTAAATATAACAATTCCTGAAAAAACATCCTTCTAAGGGATAATGCCACACCTGGCACAGGGATGAGATTAACGTTTATTAGAAGTCTTATACCGTGAAAAATCAACAAGCATGGAAATTTGGTATTCAGGTTTTCTTTAGCACCATAGTGCTTGGGCTGTGTGTTTTCCAGATTAGCTCAGCACGGGACAAGGAGAATCTTGCGCTTTACTGGGGTGGGTTATCAAGTGTACTTGCATACTGGTTACCTTCACCTGCTGGACAAAGTAAAGACGATAAGGAACAAATGACTTTCAACCAAAGGACGTTTGCAGCTGCTGATGACAGTAATGGTAGGGGTCAGAGTCTTGCTCAGGTTACTAATACAACAGTGACCACAAAACCTCAAAGCTGATTGATTTGGTGAATTATCTATTTTTGTGGCCCTGGTAATGATGCTAGGGCCAAATTTTTTATTAAACCGAGACTGATTCTTCCAACAAATTTTGTTTTTCCAGTCACAGCAAGGCAAAATTACTATATGCTGCTCATGTGTTGGCAGGAAGACAATAGGCGAAAGACTGAGAAAAATCTGTGCTGGATATTAAGCAAATACGGGAAAATCCACAACTAATTCAGGAACGGTTGGATAATCGCAGTGGTAAGTATGACATTCAACCGATATTACGGCTAGATCGGCAACAACGGGAACTGGAAGTTACGCGCAGCCAACTCCAAGCTCGTAGTAACGAAATTGGTAAAATAGTCGGACAAAAGATCAAATCTGGTATTGATTCTCAAGCATCAGAAATTCAAGCCTTGCGCGAGGAAGGTAACTCCATTAGAGCTACATTGAGTGAACTGGAACCGCAAGAAAAAGCCCTGAAAGCTGAAATTGAACAACTTGTGTTGGCGCTTCCCAATTTACCAAGCGACTCCACACCCGTTGGTAAGAGCGAAGAAGAGAACGTAGAAGTGCGGCGTTGGGGTGATGAGTACATTCCCCAAAACCTGAGTATTGTCCCCCACTGGGAAATTGGTGAAAAGCTAGGTATTCTCAATGTTGAGCGAGCTGTAAAAGTAGCCCAGAGTCGCTTTATTACTCTGATAGGCGCTGGTGCAGCGCTGGAGAGGGCATTAATTCAATTTATGCTCTCTGTCCAGACTCTGGCTGGGTATGTGGAAGTTAGTCCGCCGCTGTTAGTTAATACCGCGTCTTTGACGGCCACCGGTCAGCTACCCAAGTTTGCTGAAGAAAGTTTTAAATGCGCTGACGATGACTTATGGTTGATTCCTACAGCGGAAGTCCCACTTACTAACCTCTACCGGGGTGAAATACTCGCTGCTGAAAACTTGCCTATCTACTACTGTGCTTATACTCCTTGTTTTCGCCGCGAGGCTGGTAGTTATGGGCGTGATATGCGGGGATTAATTCGCCTGCATCAATTTAACAAGGTGGAATTGGTGAAATTCGTCCATCCCAGCACTTCCTTTGATGAACTGGAAAAATTAGTGGGGAATGCAGAAGCGATTTTACAGGCGTTGCAACTGCCTTATCGAGTAGTAAGTTTATGCAGTGGGGATTTAGGATTTTCCTCAACCAAAACCTATGATTTAGAAGTTTGGCTACCATCGTCTGGCAAATACCGCGAAATTTCCAGCTGTTCTAATACTGTAGACTTCCAAGCACGACGGGCTGATATTCGGTTCAAAGAGGCGGGGAAAAAAGGTACGCAATTTGTACATACCCTTAACGGTTCTGGTTTGGCGGTGGGACGGACAATGGCAGCAATTCTGGAGAATTATCAGCAATCAGATGGGACTGTGCGGATACCAGAAGCGTTGCAACCTTACTTAGGACGTGAGGTATTGTAATTCAGTTGTCATTAGTCATTTGTCCTTTACCAATGACTAATGACCATTAAACGATGGAAATATCCCATTGAGAGAAGTCCTATCTTGTGACACATCTTAAAATGGAGATAAGTATATAGCTTAATATCTTCACTAATTTGCTCTATGTCAGTTTTAGCAGCGATCGCAGTCTTGGCTGTTCTGATCTTGATACACGAGTTGGGACATTTTGTTGCAGCACGTTCTCAAGGTATTTACGTTAACCGCTTTTCTTTGGGTTTTGGCCCAGTTCTTTGGAAGTATCAAGGATCGCAAACCGAATATGCCATCCGCGCTTTTCCTTTGGGTGGCTTTGTTGGCTTTCCCGACGACGATCCCGATAGCGATATTCCACCCAATGACCCGAATCTGCTGCGTAACCGTCCAATTTTAGACCGGGCGATCGTTATCAGTGCCGGAGTGATCGCAAATTTAATATTTGCCTACATGTTGCTGGTGGCCCAGGTTAGTTTTGTCGGCATAGGACAAGCCAGCCAAAACGGGGTATTAATCCAACAGCTAGCGCCAGAGGTTAGTTCTGTAGCAGCCAAAGCAGGTATTCAGGCAGGAGACGTTATCTTAGCAGCTAATCAAAGAGAATTTGGAAAATCGCTGCAAGAGATAGAGACTTTAAGAGACATCATTAAAACTAGTCCAGGTAAGCCCGTTCAATTAGAAATTGCCCGTGGCGATCAAAAGCTAGCTGTGAATGTGATTCCTGAAGCTAAGTCCAGTGGAGGTAGTATTGGTATCGGACTTGCTCCCAACGGGAAAGTTGTGCGTCGTCGTATTACTAATCCAGTAGCAGCTTTGAATTTTGGTGCTACAGAATTTCAGCGACTTGTGACAAGTACTTTTAAAGGTTTTGGGCAACTGATTACCAACTTTGGCGAAACAGCTAGTCAAGTAGCTGGGCCCATTAAAATTGTGGAAATTGGTGCTAACATTGCCCAAAATGATACAGGTAGTTTGTTCTTCTTTGCCGCACTAATCAGTATTAACTTAGCGATTATTAACATTTTGCCGCTACCAGCTTTGGATGGGGGACAACTCGCTTTTCTGCTGATTGAAGGTTTGCGCGGTAAGCCCTTGCCCAATCGCATTCAAGAAGGTGTCATGCAAACTGGTTTGGTGCTACTGTTAGGGCTAGGAATTTTTCTGATAGTCAAAGAAACCACTCAATTAACTACGCAGTTGGAATGGGTGCAAAAATTGCTCCAGTAAGTTGCCAGATTCGCTTAATGCTTTCAGACTGAATAGGGCTAACTGAACAAAGCCTGCCTACGCAGGCTGAATCTATTTATTAATCCTATTGCCATACGTAGGTGTGGCTCTAGTTTGTGAAGCGGCGAATAGAATTCGCCAGGCATTTTAACTAAAAATCCAGTGAGTGTTACCCGGAAATCTCCATCTAAAAAGCAACAGGCCCGAGAAATTTTAGCTCGCTTGCAGCGTCTTTATCCAGACGCTACTTGCTCTTTAAACTATTCAACGCCGGTGCAGCTGCTGGTAGCGACAATTCTCTCCGCTCAGTGTACTGATGAACGGGTAAATAAAGTGACACCAGCTTTATTTAGTCGGTTTCCCGATGCAGCCAGTTTGGCGATCGCTGATTTGGTAGAGTTAGAAAACTTGGTACGTTCGACAGGATTTTATCGCAATAAAGCCAAGAATATTCAAGCCGCCTGTCGGATGATTGTCACCGAGTTTAACTGTGTTGTTCCCAATCAAATGGAGCAATTGTTAAAGCTTCCAGGTGTAGCACGCAAAACAGCAAATGTCGTTTTGGCTCATGCTTATGGCATTAATGCCGGGGTGACAGTAGATACTCACGTTAAGCGTCTGAGCGATCGCTTGGGTTTAACTAAGCATACAGACCCCGTTCGGATTGAGCAAGATTTAATGGAGTTATTGCCGCAACCAGATTGGGAAAATTGGTCAATTTCCCTGATATATCATGGTCGTGCTATTTGTAAAGCCCGCTCTCCGGCTTGTGTTGCTTGTGAACTTGCCGATTTATGCCCTACTGCTAGTAAGTCAGTGGTGACAGGGTAGAGAACACAAGTATCCACTAGAATTGATGGGGAGACTGTAGAATGGAAAATGCTGTCTTTAAATAAATTAGAAAATGTATGGCGAAAAAGAGCATGATTGAGCGCGAGAAAAAACGCGCCAAGTTGGTAGAAAAGTATGCTGACAAGCGGGAAGCTCTGCTGGATGATTTCAAAAGTGCAGAATCTCCTTTAGATAAACTGGAAATTCACAGACAAATTCAACAGCTACCCCGGAATAGTGCGCCCACCCGCCGCCGCAACCGTTGCTGGGTAACTGGTCGTTCTAGAGGTGTTTACCGCGATTTTGGGCTATCTCGGAATGTCCTGCGGGAATGGGCACATGAAGGTCTTTTGCCTGGAGTGGTTAAGTCTAGCTGGTAGTCAGCAGTCATTAGTCATTGGTCATTGGTAACTTGGCAACTGACTAATGACAAAAGACAAAGGACAAAAACTATTGACCACAACACTTATCAATTCCCAGACTTTCTAAGAGTAGATCGCTGACGGCGTTGGCGATCGCAAACTCTCCATAAAAGCTATTGGAAAAATCATACGACTGCATCTCTGTGACAATGGCAATTACCAGAGAACCAAGGTCATTTTCTCCTTCCATCCGTTGACGCACAAAAATCTGTGCGGCTCGTTGGGCAATATTTTGGTTTACGGCTTCGGGGATAAATTCTTTATCTAGCCACCGTTGTAAGCGTTCTCGTAACCATTCACCTTCGAGCAGCGGATTTTCTGGCGGTGGTAGGGTAATGGGTGGGATTGGTTGAGTCATGTTTTTAAACGCAAAGGAACGCTAAGGAAATCGCAGAGAAACGCAGAGAATGATTAAGTAGTATTAAATTGCGTTCCTCTGGTATTTTTTAGATTTATGCAATATGATACTGCCGCTATTGTTGAGGGCTATGCACAAGGCTATTTTCTCATGGCTGATGAGCGCGATCGCCTGAGTTGGTATGGAAGTCGCGATCGCACTTTCATTCCTTTGGATGAACGGTTTCGCTACCCCAAGTCTTTGCAGCGTGTCCTCAATCAACAGCGGTTTACTGTGGCAATTAACCGTGACTTCCAAGCTGTGGTGGCTGG
Source organism: aff. Roholtiella sp. LEGE 12411 (assembly GCF_015206995.1). Lineage (GTDB taxonomy): Bacteria > Cyanobacteriota > Cyanobacteriia > Cyanobacteriales > Nostocaceae > Komarekiella. The sequence continues at coordinate 27,665 of NZ_JADEXR010000007.1, forward strand.
GTGTGCTAACCGCGAAACAACTTGGATTTCACCAGAATTACAAGAGATTTATTGGTTACTTTACCAGACAGGATATGCTTATAGTTTTGAAACTTGGCAGGGTGACGAACTCGCTGGGGGAATTTTAGGGATTGTCATTGGCGGTGCTTTTATTGGCGAATCGATGTTTTACCGCATTCGCGAAGGTTCCAAGGTAGCGATGGTGAAGTTAGTGGAAAGATTGCGCCAGAGGCAATTTGTATTTTTTGATGCCCAAATGATGAATCCCCATTTAGAAAGATTTGGCGCTTATCGGGTTAAGGATGAAGAATATCAAGCTCTACTTAACAAAGCATTGCAGCGTCAATGTTCTTTAATATAGGCGATGTCTGTCTTGAAAAGTTTGGATCGCCGCAAGCCAGTCCTCCAACTTTTCGCTACGACAGGCTACGCCTACGCAGCCTTTGAATTAGCAAAGGAAATATTGACTGCTTATGCAATATGATCCTGCTCATTGTGTCAAAGATTAACCAAGATCTAAATCCTCGTGAGAAAATAGGTAGAGAAGCAGACAAATCCAATGCCCAGGAAAATTCGGGAGTTTAAAGCCCAGATTACGCGTGAAGGGTTTGTTTATCTGCCCAAGCGCGGCAAAGGTAGCCATGAGCGTTGGCGGCATTCTTTGCTTAGAAAAACATTGACAATTCCTGGCAAGGATGGGGATGATGTGCCACTCTACCTAGAAAAGCAGTTAGAAAAGTTATTAACTGAATTGGAAGAGTTAAGGGAGGACGAGGTTCTATGAGCCGATACAGTATGGTTGTTCAGTGGTCTAATGAAGATCAGCTTTTCCTAGTCACGATTCCAGAGTTTGCTGATCGCGTTGTTATGCCTTGCACTCACGGCAGAACTCGTGAGGAAGCTATTCGTAATGGCGAAGAAGTAATTGAAATGTACTTGGAAGCTTGGCAAGTAGAAGGTGAATCTATCCCTGAACCCAGCACACTGCAAATTGCTTGATTAGCATTCTTAAACCCTTTGTCAAAACCAACTCTACTTCCATGCTGTTCTTTGGGATAGATGTGTAGGAGCACGCACCTTACATATACTGGGTTAAGCACTCATCTGGGAGTTAAACCGTATGTCAGACTTACTTGGAAGAATTACAGTTAATCCCAAACAGTGCGGTGGTCGTCCCTGTATCCGGGGTATGAGAATTCGGGTATCAGATGTACTCGACTTATTTGCAGCTGGACTTAGTGCCGAACAAATCCTAGAAGAAATGCCCGATCTGGAAGCGGATGATCTTAAAGCAGCACTTATGTACGCTTCACGTAAGCTCAATCATCCGATTTTGGTTGCATGACGATCTGGGTAGATGCACATCTATCACCTGCAATTGCTACTTGGATCACCATCACATTCGGTATAACGGCATTATCTTTACGTGATGTTGGGCTGAGAGATGCCGAAGATCTAGAGATTTTCGAGGCTGCGAGAGCTAGAGGAGTCATCTTCATGACCAAAGACAGTGATTTTGCTGACTTAGTTGATCGTTTTGGAGTACCGCCACAAGTTATCTGGTTGACGTGTGGCAATACGTCAAATGACCGATTGAAAGAGATTTTGAGTTCAACATTGCTAGAAGCACTAGAGTTTTTGCGAGCAGGCGAAGCGTTAGTCGAAATCAGCGGAGATTAGCAGCGCAAGCTAACCAATTTTTACACCCTTTCTTCAGTAACTAATGTCAGGCTTACCCATTCGCCTTTGTCGTTGTAGCTGCGAATCATCCGCTGGCGTCGGTTTGGCTGGATTAACCAACCCACTTCCAAGAATAAAGGTTGACGTAGTTGCACCTTGAGAGGAGAAGTTGCAGAAGCGCCATCAGGTAACAGCAATACTTGTACTTGCTTTTGCGGATCTTGATCAAAGAGGATGAGCGAATCTTTGATGGTAGCAGTTGAGGTAATTGTGCGTAGACGCGTTCGCGCAGCGTCTCGAAGAGAAGCGGCTTGCCGTGAGACATCGCCAAAAGAGGTACTTTGAATTAATCGCCCAACCTCATCAAGTTGTAATTGCACAGTTGTAGAGTAAGTATCAGGCGATCGCCAATCTGGATATATTGTTACTGCTTTACCTTGCCATTCTCCCAACAAGTCATCCAGCTGTAAAGGTGGACGTTCTGTTACTGGGGTTCCAGCTAAATATTCTCGAATTAGGGTTAGTCCATTTAGATGACCGTTTTTATCAAACAGTTGCACTAAACGTAAGCGGCGATTTTCATGAATCAAAGCCAGTTCGGCCCCGAATTCCGAAAATGCGCCTAGCTGAATTAAACCTTCAGAAAATGCCCCATTTTCAAAAAACAAGATACTTCGCCCCAGAGAACTATACTCTAAAACCAAATCATCTCGTCCCGAACGACACAGAGTGAGGCGTACTGTCTGGTTATTGTTCAAACCTTCTAAAGATAGACGGCTAGGAACATCTTTCAAAAGAGTACCTTCGGGAGAAAAATTAGTGAATGAACCTTCCCATACACCGAGATTTTGCAGAAAACATTCCCATTGTGATTTCATGGCGATTTTGTCCTTTGTCATTTCCCCATGCCCCATGTCCCATGCCCCATGCCCAATCCCCCATACCCAATAACTAACCTTTAGCAAAACGCTGGACAGCAAATAAGCTCCCCATTAATCCTACCGTTGCACCGAAACTTAAAAGAATTAGAGGCAGTAGTAAAGTTTGTACCGCAGTAAGTTGCACCCCGTTGGAAATAACTTGGATAAACTCAGGTTGGTTGGCTAGCAACTTGCCAAAAAATTGTTGAATCACAGAAATGAAACTCCAAGCGATCGCACCACCAACTAAGCCAAAAGCAATTCCTTGTAAAATAAATGGCAGGTAAATCCAAACGGAAGTTGCTCCCACCAGTTGCATAATTTCAATTTCCCGGCGTCGTGCCATGACGATCAGGCGTATTGTGGTGGTAGTAACTGCGATCGCTGTTAAGGTCAAGATGATCGTAATTGTCAAAGTAATCTTGTTCAGACCTTGATGCAACTGGGCAATGCGTTTGACTGCTTCATCTACATACTGCACTGTATCAACGCCATGCAACTTGGCCAAGTGCGTCGCTAAAGTTGGTACAACTTGAGAATTACGCGCTTTCACCTTCATCTCATCAACCAAAGGATTCTCCTCTAACTGCTGGGTAGCACCTTCAATATCCGAAATGCCCATTTCTTTGACTAATTTAGTCCAAGCTTGCTCTTTGGTAATAGTTTGCATCGCCGCTACCTCTGGCATTTTTGCCACCAGTGGTTCAATAGTTTGTGCCCGCATACCCGGCTCAAGATAAACTGATACTTCCACCTGGCTACCGAACTGGTAGAGGAGTTTTTCTACTTGCCAAGAGGTTTGCAGACTCAAGCCAAATAAAAATAGCAACACTGTAACAGTACTTACAGCTGCCCAATTCATCCACCCTCCCCGCAGTAAACCGAGGACAGTTTCTTTAAGCAAGTAGTCAAGTTTCGTGAGCAATTTAAACACGTATCACCCCCAAATTTGAACTTAACGCCAAGGCGCTAAGTTTAGCTTTTGCGTCTTGGCGTAGATAATAGGACTTACGCAACTGGCACACAAGGCTTCTGGTATAAGAGTCAAGGGTCAAGGGGAGCCACTGCGCCCTTGCGGCTCTGCCGACTTGTTCGCGCAGCGTCTCCGAATAGGAGAAGCAAGTGGCGTTCAAGGGTCAAGGTTTTTTGGACTTTTGACCTTTGACTCTGGACAACCTCTGGCGTTAAAAATATGACACTTGCGTAAGTCCTGGATAACACTACTATTTATACTCGATGGTGCAAATACCAATACATCAGCTTTTATGCGTTTCTAGTTCCTTCTTTAAATTGAAAATAATTATTTCTGTTTCATCTGTTCCCTATCTCCTGTCACCTATAGGATTCCTATTTGATTTTTGAAAGAACTGCGTACAACTCTAACTCCCTTTTTTCCCACTTCCCATTCCCTATCCCCTATCCCCCATTCGGTGTCTCTACAAGTCAGTTCACGAATCAAATCGGATTACCTGGGGTCTGGCTGAGATTGATAGAATTAGAGTAATAGGAATTTTCACAATCTAGCCATCGAGACTCATGCCCTCTGAAATTGCTGTAGAGAAAAAAAAGTTAAAAAGTCCGCCTTTGGAGCTACATTATTTAGGCGATCGCGTGCTACGTCAAGCTGCTAAGCGGATTCCTAAAGTGGATGACGAACTCCGCCAACTAGTGCGTGAAATGCTGCAAACTATGTACAGCAAAGATGGCATTGGTTTGGCTGCACCCCAAGTGGGAATTCATAAACAACTAATTGTCATCGACCTTGAACCAGATAACGCAGTTAACCAGCCCTTGGTACTAATTAACCCCACAATTAAACAAGTTAGCCGTGACATCTGCGTTGCTCAAGAAGGGTGTTTGAGCATTCCCAATGTTTACCTGGATGTGAAACGCCCCGAAGTCGTGGAAATTGCTTATAAAGACGAGTATGGTCGTCCGCGGACATTGAAGGCGAATGACCTACTTGGCCGCTGCATTCAACATGAGATGGATCACCTCAACGGGGTAGTATTTGTAGACCGTGTGGAAAACTCCTTGACTTTGGCACAGGAGTTATCGAAGAATGGCTTCTCGTATCAAGCGGTGAAACCAGTAGCATAGGGTAATTTAGTCGTGTATTTAACTCCAAAAAGCGGTTTATTTCTAGGTGGTTCTTGCATAACAGCGATCGCAGCCGTAGGTTCCATCTTTGAACTCAGTTACGGACAACCAGATTTGGGTGTCCAAGTCACTGCGATTATCCTGGGATTGAGCATTCCACTCACAGGATTATTTTTCTTTGCCGCAGTGAGGGACGCAAGGGCTAACATTAAGTAAGCATCAGGTACATAAAAAAGGTAAAGGGATGAATCAAGAATACAAAATTCATCCTTTTACCTTTTATTTTTGGTTTTCATCTTCCACTGCCTCTAGAGTTTTCAACAAAAGTACCCTGAAGTCGCGGCTAGAAAAACCTAACCCGCGAAGACGGACTATTTCACGTCGGTCACTCGCCAGCTTAATTTCAAATTAACCCAGAAATTCCAAATAGTAGCAACTGCGATCGCAATGAAGTTAGCTATGTAGCGGTTAGGAATCAGGAAATTGAATATTAAATTCAACACCAGTACATTCAACACAAGTCCAGCAAGGCAAACGATGTTGAATTTGAAAAAGCGCTTCAGGCGATGACGCCATTCCTGCTGGTTTATGCTGACATCAGCAAAAGTCCAGGCGTCATTCCACAAGAAATTATTGCAAATCGCAATTTCACCAGCAATAATTTTACTGCGTGTCAAGGGCCAGGCTAGGGTTGTTGGATCACTAAGCAAGTAAAGTACTGTCATATCTACAAATACTCCACTTAGTCCCACTAAACCAAAACGGAGGAACCGACCAATGGGAAAATTGGTTTTTCGACTCAATTTTCCTAGTCGTCCTGTAGAAATCCGCAACCGCAATAAGTGGTGTATGTAATCTATATATTGCTTCCATGTCACTTTGCTTTCACCCTCTTTGCGCTCGCAAAAAACATAACCTACCTCGGCAATTTCGCCTACTCTTCCTCGCCCAATTACCTCAAGGAGAATTTTATATCCTACTGGATTAAGTGTTATGGCTGCGATCGCATTCCGACGCACCATAAAATAACCACTCATGGGATCAGAAACTCTGCCCAGCACACCTGGTAAAATAGTCAATCCCAACACCTGTGCGCCACGGGATAAAAAACGCCTAACAACACTCCAACTACTTACACCACCTCCTTCTACATGACGACTGGCTACTGCCAAATCTGCTCCCTGTTCAATTGCACTGAACAGTTGCGTCAAAACTTCTGGTGGATGCTGCAAATCCCCATCAATTACCCCTAGCACACGCCCTCTAGCTACTTGCCACCCACGAATCACCGCAGAGGATAGCCCCCGCTCGTGCTGGCGTCGCATCACCTGTAACTGCGGGTATATTTCCATCAAAGATTGCGCTACTTCCCAAGTGCGGTCTGGGCTATCATCATCTACTACAATCAATTCGTAGTTTCCTGGGATAGCTTCATCCAGCAACTGGCTCAATACGCTGACAACATTCTTAATATTGTCTCGCTCTTTATACGTGGGAATTACTAGAGAAAGATGGATAGATTTGCTACCTACACCCATGCTAATAGGAGTAAGTTCAGAAATCTGCAAAGGCCCAGATGGTATTGGTAACAATGAAGTAAGTTGGTTGTTACTCATAAAGCATAATCAAAGTTGTAAAAGAGTAGTTTTCCGTCAATATTGCGTTAATAGTTTTAGAAATTATAGATGTTTTTACTCAAATTAAAGACTTGGTTTTATTTTTAGTATTTCCTCTCGAATAAGTAAACCTGATGCTGCTCATAGTTCAATTCCAAGCGTGGATTATCTTTAAGTTGATTGATAAAGTTAGTTGCAGAATTATTAGTTTTAAAATTATTCCTAAAACTCGAATATTGTAAATTTAGTAATATATACTCAAAACTATCGAAGTTAGGAGAAACAGAAGGATTACTATGCCAAGAACCATAATAATTAACTAAGGGACGGTGGGTTACATGAGGTACAATCTCATGAGTTGTTAAAACACTTCCCTGAGTACGAATTCGTGTAATTGCAGTTTGAGTTGCTTGCAAATTTGACCAGTCAAAAAAAGAGTTTTGAAAATCTATTCGGGATAACCTGGTTGTCACACCTAATAACAAAACAATTAACATGAACAAGATAATTTTCCGTCCCTGTTTCAGCCATCCTCTATTTGCAGCAAGGGTAGAAATTATGGGTAAGAACATAAAGGGGATGATGAGTAAGGAATAGTGATTATCTATTTGTCGCTGAGAAGAATAGCTAGAGAGGATATTTAATCCCAATATGGGAAGTGCCCCAATTAACGGAGATAGATGCCGAGGTGACAATCCCCAGATTAATGGCAGTACCAACAAAGCTAAATATTTGAGTGTATCCAGAGAGATAATTTTACTCAAGATTATATTAGGTTTGAGGAACAAATTCTTGACAAATTCTAAAGGAGTTTCACCTAGATATTTATACCTGTTTACTCCATTTAGATAACCTATGGTGACATCCCCGGTTGCATTAGCACTAAAGAATGGAATGATTACTTGAGTAGCAATTAAATACCAACTTACACCAGCAAATAATGCGATCGCACCATATAAACGCCTCTTCTCAAAAAAGAAAAGCCAGATACCCATAGCGAATACAGTCAGTGACAATACACTTTTGCAACTTAAGGCAAGAATAATAGCTAATCCAAACCACACTATTTTACCCAGACGTGCAGCCCAAACTGCTCCCAACAGTGCGGGAACTGCTAGAACTTCTGGATGAAAATCAAACAGATTACTGATCAGAACCACTGGATACATTAGATAGGCTACTGCTAAACCGATCGATTGTTCCTGCTTTAACCCAGCTTGGCGAGCTAAACCCCAGATTGGCCAAGCCCCCAAAGCTAGAGCTAGTGCTTGCACAGCTAACAACCAATGAACATCTGGATAAATTTTGTACAGCAAACTCAGTGGATAGAGGATCAATGCTGCGTGATCACCCAAAATATGAACATTTAAGATAGAGGAAATAGGTGTTTGACCCTGGCTAATTAAGTAAACTGCTTGGTCAAAAATTCCTAAGTCCCAAGCGCCAGAACGGAAAAGCGCGTGCCTCAAACTGCTGAAAGCGAATAATATTAAAGCGCTGACGCCAATTATCCAACCCATAGTATTAGGTTTTAGTTGTTGAGGAATTAAGCTACGCATAGTCTTGCAGTATCCTTTGATTCGCTTAAGGAATTTCTTCTAATTCAAAAGTCATGCTCACCTTGTCTATGCATTTGTCATCATAATTTGGATATTTCATTGGAGTTATCAAAAATCTGAGCAGTTACTTGAATGATGGCGACTATGTTATGTGTACCAAGTCTGCAATTTTATGTCTAAGTCAGGTTACTCTTAACCCATAAAGACTACTGGAGATGAGTAGATCGAGTAAAAAGTTTGTATGTAGCAAATCACTTTAATAACTGAGTGTCACTAATGATTTATTAATGAAAATATTGTATAACATAACACAGTATATTAATATGCCTGTAACATCCGCGAAAAGCAACTATTATTACGAATTCTTCATCAGAAAAATATAATGATTTTTGTTTTACTTATAAAAAGTTTGTACTGTAAGGTTGATGATTTTTTAGCTATTTCGTTTGTATAAAATTTAAATTAAAGCCTAGCATTCATAACTTACGCATTAGCAAATAAAATCAGATATAAATTAAAACAAAAGCAAAATTAACACACGTAAACTACTCTCCAAATGGGCGCTATACATGATTTTGATACAGATTCTCGCTTTGAGTACTTATTTACTAAGCCATAGAGACTATTTAGTCTAGTGGCTTAATTTGCCTAGATTTTTGACCGCGTTTCTAAAATATAAGAATGCTATCAACTACAACTCAACTATTGCGACTGTCTCAAGGACAGCTAAACTTGTTAGAAGCTTGTCCGCGTAAATTCCAACACACTTACTTAGAAAAACTCAGTTCTCCCTCAGATCCCGAACACGAGGAACGACAGACTTTGGGTAGTCGTTTTCACTTGCTGATGCAGCAGCGAGAAATGGGTTTGCCAATTGATAGTTTCCTACAAGTAGATGTCCAACTACAAAGATGGATGTCATCTTTTGCCAATGCAGCCCCAGAAATTTTAACGCCTGCAATAAATGACCAAACCTTCCGTGAAAGCGAACACTACCGGACTCTACAAGTTCAAGACTATTTGCTAACCGTTGTCTATGACTTATTGATTGCAGATAACCAGCAAGCGCAAATTCTCGATTGGAAAACTTATCCTAAGCCACTAAACAAAAGCAAGTTAGCACATAACTGGCAAACACGTCTTTATACGTACGTGTTAGCTGAAACTAGCGAATACTTACCAGAAAACATTTCAATGACTTACTGGTTTGTCCAGTCTGAAGGCAATCCACAAAGTATTAAATTTAATTACAATGCTGTCCAGCATGAGCAAACTGCTAGGAAACTTAATCAACTATTAAGCAAGTTGACAAATTGGCTACAACGTTATCAAAATAACGAGCAATTTCCACAAGTAGTGGAGGGTAGCAAAGCTTGTAATTATTGTCAGTTTGCCACACGATGCGAACGGGAACAATCTACTGCACAAGAATCGGATGACAATCAGCTAAGTGTAAACGGCACAACCTTGCTGTCCAATCTGGCTAATATTCAAGAAGTATCAATTTAATTGCAAAAAGCCTATTCCCTACTATGGATTTTTATATCAAAAAATTAAAACTTCCACAGCTATGACAAACTATGATGAAACTGACACAATTTACGTGCGTGAGTTAGGAATTGATGATATTGCTCCCATTTACCATTTGGGAGAAGAACTATTTACTAGCGACTTATATCCTTATTTGTACCGTACCTGGGATGAATGGGAGGTAATTGGACTTTACAATACAGATCCAGAATACTGCCTCGTTGCTGAAACGGATGGGGAACTAGCAGGATTTATTTTAGGAACAATTATTACCAAAGCATCCTGGACTTATGGATACATTTTATGGCTTGGAGTTAGTCCTAAGTTTCAGCGTCGAGGAGTAGCAGATAAGTTGGTTGATAAAGTTATTGCTCGCATGATTGAAGATGGAGCGAGGTTTATGCTGGTAGATACTGACCCTACCAACACTTCAGCATTAAAGTTTTTTAACCGCAAAGGTTTTGGTAATATTCGCCAGCATATTTTCTTGTCGATGAATTTAAGCAAGCATGAACATTATGGCAGATTGATTGATTATGAACACCAAAAAGCTGAAAGAGCAGGTTATAGGCGATCGCGCCCAGCAATTCGCGCCCGGAAACCCGATAGCGCGGCGAATGAAATAGTTCTCAATCCTCTTGTGAGTCAACCTCAAACGACTCAAGAAGAATCTCCAATTTGACCGTTGCCCAATTTAGGGCTGAGTCTATTTCAAAACAATGCATTTAAAAGATTCAATTTGATGGTGACATTTCTATATAGTAAACACAGCACTATCTAGCTTATTGCAGGGATTCAAGTATAAAACCAAATGCAGTGGATTCTATCAGCAACTGAACGACCACCGGAGTCGTTCATCCAAGCAGTAAAACAACATACACCCGCATCAAATGGATTATATGCGGCGCAATTGTTGTGGCAACGGGGAATTAAAAATCAGAAACAATTGGCAGCTTTTATCAACCATAAAGCTTATCAACCAGCAAGTCCGTTTGAGTTTGGTCAAGAAATGTATTTGGCGATCGCCCGGTTGCAACAAGCACGCAATAATAAAGAAAAAATTGCCATTTGGGGAGACTTCGACGCTGATGGTATCACCGCCACCGCTGTGCTGTGGGATGGTTTAGGAGAGTTTTTTGCCCAAAATACTCAATTAATTTACTACATTCCCAATCGCCTCACAGAATCTCACGGACTCAATGAACAAGGAATTAATAACTTAGATAAACAAGGTTGTAAGTTAATTGTCACTTGCGACACAGGCAGTACAAATATTAGTGAAATTATTTATGCCAAACAGCTAGGCATAGATGTAATAGTTACAGATCACCACACCTTACCCGCAGAACGCCCACCAGTCATAGCGATTATCAACCCCCGCTATTTGCCAAATGAAAAACTACAGACACCTGGAGATGGAGTTTTTGGGCATGGGAAAGAAGCTACCAATGCCCAATACCCTATGCCCAAAGCGGCGGGGCGACTATCCATCTCCACCCACCTGGAGATGGAGTTTCCCGTCGTTTTCAATGAACATCCACTATTTCATCTTTCTGGGGTGGCGGTAGCTTATAAGTTGGTGGAAGCACTTTATCAAACCCTACCTGATGTGCCCCAACATCCGTTAGAGGATTTATTAGACTTAGTAGCAGTAGGGCTAATTGCCGACTTAGTACAGCTAAGCGGCGATTGTCGCTATTTGGCGCAGTTGGGAATTCAACGCCTCCAAGAAGATTTTAAACACTCACCCACAGCGCGACGGCGGCCAGGGGTAGGGCGATTATTGGAATTGTGCCAGAAAAGTGGCGATCGCCCTACAGATATTTCCTTTGGTTTGGGGCCGCGCATCAACGCCGTCAGCCGTATCCAAGGCGATGCTAGTTTCTGCGTAGAATTATTAACTAGCCGCGATGCCAAACATTGTAACCAACTAGCTGAAGTTACAGAATTAGCAAACGCCCGCCGCAAGTCTTTACAGAAAGATCTACAAAAGCAAGTAGCGCAAAAACTTACCCAATTAGACCTATCAACCACTAGCGTGATTGTGCTAGAAGATGCCCAATGGCCTACAGGTGTGTTGGGCTTAGTCGCTGGACAAGTAGCACAAGAAACAGGACGCCCGACAATTTTGTTGAGTACCGAGGGACTGGGTACTGAGGAAAAGAAGGAAAGCAGAGGAGCAGGCGAAGAATTTCTAACTCAGCACTCAGCACTCTCATTAGCTCGTGGTTCCGCTCGTTCAGTGAACTCTGTCGATTTATACCAATTGGTAAAAGACCAAGCACATTTGTTGCATCGCTTTGGAGGACATCCCTTTGCAGCGGGTTTGAGTTTGTTGGTGGAGAATATTCCTTTATTTACAGAGGCGATTAATCAGCAGTTGCGGCAATCTTTGGGTGGTACAACCCTAAAGCCAACGGTACAAGCAGACTTAACAGTAACAGTAGCAGACTTGGGCAAAGAGTTATTTTTAGAACTGAAACTGCTAGAACCCTGTGGAATGGGCAACCCCGTTCCGAAATTGCTGATTCAAAACTGCTGGTTTGAAAATTCTTGGAATCGCAATCAGCAGGATTGGCAGGGTAAAAAGGTACAGTACATTAAAACCGAGTTTGATATTCGGGATGACTCCAGTAGAAGCGCCTTTCCTGGTATATGGTGGGGACACTATAAAGATGAATTGCCAATGGTAAGGTGTGATTGCATAGCAGAACTGGACTACAACACCTTTAAAAAACGCTACGAAATTAGATTAATTGCTGTACGTCCTGCTGCTAACTCAGAACTCACAACTCAACACGGGCTACGTCCCGCTACGCTAACATCATTCATTCTTGACTGGCGCAACCTAACCACTTCCGACTCCCTAGAGACGCGATTAATCGCGTCACTACCCACTTCCCCACTCCTGCTTGAAGATTGTCCTACGAACTGGGATGATTTACGCGCGTGGTTCCGGCGATCGCAATACAATCAACAACAACTAGCGATCGCTTGGTCTAAACCTAATCTGCAACCACCCAATCAAATTTGGCTAACTCTTGTCGGAATTGCCAAATATCTCAGTCGCACAAATCAACTAGTTACCCGCGTACAGCTTTTAGAGAAACTCGGCATACGCGATCAAACCTTACTTTTGGGAATTAAAGCTTTAAAATATTGGGGATTTACAGTCAAAACACAAGACCGTTATTTGCAAATCAGCTGGCATCCAACCGATAGCACCGAAAACTTTGCTGATGCAGTTGTTGCCCAATTTTTAGCTGCTGTCCGAGAAGAACAATTTCAGCAAAAATACTTTGCTGAAGTGCCCTTGTCTATTATCGTTGCAATGATTAATAGTCAGTAATCAGTTATCAGTTTTAAAGATTTATTGCTTTTGAAAGGACAAAAGTGTTTGCTACATACACGAGGCAATTCAGCCTGTGTAAGCAACACTATGATCAGAGTATTAGATCAATGGCAATCAACTCATGCTACAGTACGATCCGCTAGACTGCTTACCCTCCGCCGAGGATTTGCCCGACTCAGACGATACCCCTGTGGATAACGAGTTACAAAATTTGGTTTCCGGTTTACTCCAAGCCATACTAGCTATGGCATGGGCAGACCGTATGGACTGGTTTTTTGGCGTTGATATGGGGATTTATCACGATCCCAATCAGCCGGCGATTGTACCAGATGGGTTTTTGAGTCTGGGAGTTGAACGGATTTTTGATGAGAATCTGCGTTTAAGTTATGTTCTTTGGGAAGAACAGCGCGTACCAATTATGGCATTAGAGGTGGTTTCTCAGAAGCGGCGCGGAGAATACAGCACCAAGAAAGAATTTTATGCCCAGTTAGAAGTTTTATATTATGTCGTTTATAATCCCCAGCGGCGAAGAAAAACGACTTTAGAAGTGTATCGTCTAGTAAATGGTAAGTATCAATTGCAGCGAGGAAATCCAGTTTGGCTACCAGAAATCGGTTTAGGAATTGGTAGCGATCGCGGCACATATCAAGGCATTACACGCGAGTGGCTTTACTGGTATAACAAGCAAGGAAAGCGTTTATTAACACCAGAAGAACGGGTTCAAATCCTAGCAGAACGTCTCAGATCGCTCGGTGAAGATCCAGATTCTTTGGTTTAAAATGTGCTTCGATCTGAATTATAGCGATCGCAATCTCCAACAACCAAAGCATAAGCCGAAAAAACTGGTGAACGAGTATCAAAGACTCGTAGATAAATCAACTTAACGCAAAATAGGCGATCGCTATTAAGCAATACCCGACATAAATCAACTAATTTTGTTAACTGTAATATTCTTCATCACCTTTATCTCCCCAACTTGCCTTGATGTTCACACTTAAAACCTTGATGCTGCCATGACATATCTACATCCGTAAGTGCGATCGCATTTGCACATTGCGGCTGAATAATTTGACTTGCAATTGCCCAAAATAAGCTGCGCGTTAAATCTAATACTGTTTTTTGCCAATACTCACGATTACCAGGAATACCTTGCTCCTGAACAATCTCGAAATCCACCCAAATACCATGAGCGCCCAAGAGAATTTGTGCCATCCATTTGGCTCTTGGTAAGTGAGTTTGAGAAGTAATCAATCTTATATTATGTACCCCCCAATGGTGCAAAATCGGAATACCATAATAAAAATTTTCAAAAGTGGAATTAGCGCACTTTTCTAACCAAACTTGTTGTAAACTAACTGCTTCTCGCTGAAAAATTAACCACAAACATTGGTCTGGTGAACCATGAGAAATTAAAATTGGGATTTGCGGGTATTGTCTTGCTTGTTGAGCAACATAGATTTCTCGGCTAATACTGCCACCAAGCACAAAAAAGGCATCTATTGGCCGAGAAGATGCAAAAACCAAAGTTATGGTGGTAAAAATCAGCCAACTGAAGAAGATCAGGCATAATCCACAAGCTAATTTTTGTAACAATTGCCACAGTTTACCGAATTTACCCCTACTTGGGATTGATGATTTGATGGTAAATTTGCGTTTCATGACTTATGTAAAAAAAGCTTATTTAGTAGCTGTCTGACAGTACTGCAATTAAGCGATCAAAGTGCTATCTTATAAAAGTAATCTAGACTGCAAAGATGACGCTGATTAAAGTGTCACATGGTCAGTATAGCCTTCCGGAAAAGGCCAGCAAACTGAGAAATGATTGTTAACAACTAATACAGTATTTTTAACATCATTGAAACAAAATGATGCAGAGAGTATAACTGACTTTGGAGTATAAAAACTTAAAATTTTCTGAAAAGCCTGATTGCTAAACTGTCAACAATACAATTATTCCATCTGATATACATGAACCAATCTGCAAAAAGTTACTCGCCGCTCCAAGTAGCCTTGATTGGTGGAGCGATCGCCACGACTGCTGCTATCTCCGTGTTTGGCCCTGCTTGGACTCGCTGCGTTCGTGCCGCTCTAGCTCTACAAGATAGCCCCAAAGCACTTGTTGACCAAGCCTGGCAAGTGGTGAATCGTGAATATGTTGATAGTAAATTTAATCAACAAGATTGGCAAGCAACCAGGCAGAGCTTGTTAAATAAAGACTATTCTTCTCGTGAAGAAGCTTACACTGCCATCCGCGAAGCTCTACAAAAGTTGGGAGATCCTTACACTCGGTTTATGGATCCCAAACAGTATGAAGCCCTGACTAACCAAACATCTGGGGAAGTCTCCGGGATTGGTATTCGGATGGAAGTAAACGAAAAAACTAAGCGACTCACCGTTGTTGAAGCCATAGAGAATTCTCCGGCGCTGAAAGCTGGGATCAAAGCAGGCGATGAAATTTTGGCAATTGATGGCAAACCCACTCTCAAAATGAAAGTGGATGACGCCTCCAAGTTGATTCGCGGTAAAGCCGGTACTCCCATAAGCTTGCGACTGGGACGGACGGGGCAGAATATTTTTAATGTCAAGTTGACCAGAGCAACTATTGAAGTGCCAACAGTACGTTATACCCTCAAGCAAGAAGGAAATCGACGCGTTGGTTACATTCGTTTGCGAGAGTTTAGTGCCCACGCCGCAGAGCAAATGCAACGAGCCATCCGTGACTTGAACACTAAAAAAGCTGATGCTTATGTGCTCGATTTACGGGGAAATCCTGGCGGTTTGTTGCAGGCAAGCATTGAAATTGCCCGAATGTGGCTGGATAATGGTGGAATTGTCAAGACCGTAGACCGACAGGGAGGAAGTGAAGAAACTAAAGCTAATCGTACTGCCCTGACCAATCAACCTTTGGCAGTATTGGTAGATGGCAATTCAGCTAGTGCTAGCGAGATCCTCACAGGAGCACTCAAGGATAATAGACGGGCGGTAGTTGTTGGTGGTCAAACCTTTGGCAAAGCCTTAGTGCAGTCGGTTCACGAACTTGCAGATGGTTCCGGTTTAGCAGTGACCATTGCTCACTACTACACCCCCAAGGGAACGGACATTAACCACAAGGGAATTGCACCAGATATCAAGGTAGACTTGACAGAACCACAAGAACGCCAGTTGGCTTCTAATCCAGATTTAATCGGAACTAAGAGTGATCCGCAATATTCCCGCGCGATCGCAGTTCTATCTGGCAGTAATTTTGCTCAACCCCCAGTAAATCGTCCTTCCTCTTCCCTACCCCTGAGCGATCGCGCCAACGACTTGAAATTTTAAATTTACTAAACCTTGGATTGGGAATACTACATAGTAATCCCAACTCCCAAATCTCAGGATTATGAATCATCAGCCAGTTGATACAACCACCGCTAACAGCTTCTTGCCACAAGTGTCGGTGGTTGTACCTATTTATAATGGTGAAGCAGATTTACCAGATTTACTTTGCTGTCTGTTGTCTCAAACTTATCCAAAAGACCGGGTAGAGTATTTGCTGGTAGACAATAATAGTAGCGATCGCACTCTCACCTTCCTAAAAACATCTGCCGAAAACTGCCCAATTAAAATTTACCCGTTGAGCGAAAACCAAATACAAAGCTCCTACGCTGCGCGTAACACTGGTATTCGCGCTGCAACTGGCAAAATTGTAGTTTTTACTGATGCTGATTGCCGACCACAACCGCAATGGCTAAATGCATTAATTCAGCCATTTGTCAACTCTGAAGTAGTAATTGTCGCTGGTGAAATTGTGGCATTACCAGGCAAAACCCTCTTAGAACAACACGCAGACCGTCAAGAAACCCTGTCACAAAAGCATACTCTTGGCCATTCCTTTCATCCCTACGGTCAAACCGCTAATTTGGCAATTCGACGGATCGCCTTAGAAAAAGCGGGTTTATTTCGTCCCTATCTTACGAGTGGTGGTGACGCAGACATCTGCTGGCGGATTCTCTTGGGAAACATCGGGCGTTTAGAATTTGCCCCAGAAGCGATTGTCCAGCACCGCCACCGCGCCACACTCAAGGAACTGCAAAGTCAATGGCGGCGCTATGGACGCTCAAATCATTATCTGCACGAACTGCACGGTGTAGAGTTGATGCGACAGATTACACTTCAAGAATGCAGTTATCGTTTGGCACGTTGGTTATTAAAGGAAGTACCAAGGGAAAGTGTAAAGGCGATCGCAGGTAAAGCCACCCTTGTAGATATATTAAATACTCCCATTGGTTTATTCAGTGCTAGAGCACGTTCTGCTGGACAACAAGATGCTAAGCTCCCAGAAAATGCCAAGATAATTGAGTGGCTGTAACAATGTGCTCCAGTTTAACACCGGGGTTTACTCAAAAGACGCTGATAAAGCGGCTCACAAGTAAGATAGATTATTGATTCTAGGGTGAGTGTTATGGCAGTAATATCACAGCCTTTCCCATCTTGAGTATTACTATATTGATATTCCAATGACCCTCAACTTTCGCTAAATTGGAAAAAGGTAAACTCAAGGAAACTTTAAATGTCAGCACAATTGTTACTGGTAGATGATGAACCAGGGTTGCGGGAAGCCGTGAAAGATTATTTGCAAGAAAGCGGTTTCAGTGTTCAAGTCGCCAGTAACGCCCGTGAGGGTTGGGACTTGATGCAGCAAAATACACCTGATTTAGTGATTTCTGACGTCATGATGCCCCAAGTAGATGGCTATCAGTTCCTCAAACAACTGCGAGAAGACCCCCGCTTCCAAGCGCTCCCAGTAGTATTCTTAACTGCTAAAGGCATGACAGGCGATCGCATCCAAGGCTATCAAGCTGGTGTTGATGCTTATCTACCCAAACCGTTTGATCCGGATGAGTTAGTAGCAATAGTCGAAAACTTACTGACTCGCCGCACCGCCGCGCCTCCGGGTACGGGTGAAGAAGTTGAAACTCCTGATCTTGCTGAACTGGCTAATCAGATTGCTCAAATTAAGGCTTTGTTAACTCAAAGAAGTGCAATTTCTCAATCCCCAGCCCCCTTCAAAATTGATTTAACCCCCAGAGAACAAAGTGTTTTAAATTTGGTAGCTGAAGGGTTGATGAATAAAGAAATCGCTCGTCGCTTGGAAACTAGTGTCCGCAATGTAGAAAAGTATGTCAGCCGTTTGTTTAGTAAAACTGGCACCAATAGCCGTACGGAGTTAGTTCGTTTTGCCCTAGAACACGGTCTTGCTAAATAGACAGCCTGTAAAATTCTCTTTTGATTGGGGCTGATAGGTAACTGGCTGCTAATCTATTACCTATTGCCAGTAATAAATAAAACATAAATATTTTAGCCAAGATGATATTAGCTATATTTTTCAGGCACTTGGTTAAAACAAAAAATAATTTTATCTCAAATGCTTTGATTTGTTCAGAATATTTAACGGAATCGGTTACTAGCTAATATTTGTTCAAATTTAAGCACAACAATAGTTTGAGGATTTTACTAGAACATAAATCTAGAAAAATTGCAACCAACCTTGGAAGCAATATATGACTGCATTAAAAGCCACCTAAGTATATTCGTAGTGTAAAGGTAAAAGACTATTGTAAGTGCTTTTTTAGGTTCCCTTGGGGTAAGCTCTAGCTCGTAGCCGTAGAGTTAATTTGTACAAGCCAACTCATAATGGGAGCAAATAGGCAAATAGACAAATTTAACACCAATTCCATATTTGATGCTCAATTCACGATTTGCCACTACTCAAACTACACTTTTAAGCTTGTGTATTATCAACAGCGTTACGCAAGCGCATTAGCTGGCGTCGCATTTGAGGTGAGGCTTTGAACTCGGATACTTCCTGGGCTTTAACAGACGCTTGTAGCGTCTCTAGGAAGTCGTCAGAACCCTCAGTCAAAGCATCAAGCAGCACCTGCAACAGTTGCTCGCGATCGCCTAATAGACTCTTTTCCTCAATCAACCTGAACTTGAGATGTATTTCGCACTCATAAACACCTACTTCGAGATTATTTATTTGGCGTGGTAATGCTTTGGAGTTCATAATTTTTAGGATTCCTTTACTTGGGGGCTATGAGGGTGAGAAAGTAGATCTCCAGCAAAAATTCTTTATAGTTTTTTTGAATCCAAAGTGTTTGAATCAAGAATTTTTCTTCATCCATCACATTTGTATTCCATTTCACTCTCCTGTGGTTTTTTGTCAACCTAGATTTTTATGGTCTAGGTTTTGCTGTGCCTGCGCCAGATGTAGATCAAGGTAAGCCATAACTATTATTCAGTTTTTAAGATTCCATACAATAAAGTTTCTGTAAGAAGTTGTTCTGGCTTTTTAAAGGTTTTTACATCAACTTTATTTTTACGTCAATAACAGTTTGAGTTGTTACTGTATTTTTGGTGTTTATACGTAAGTAAAAACGCTGATCTTTTTTCATTTGATTAGACCCAGAGGTCGATGTACCGCAATTACGTAAAATTACTTGATGTACGTTTTTTTCATCAGCAAATTCAGGAGACGTTAATGAGCAAAGTTATTCGAGAAAAACTTTTTTTGGAGGAAAAGATATGCACTGCTCAAAGTATTCCAGTTGAGTACTTTATCTTACTGTTTTCTGCTGTTAAGCTTTGGCAAGAAAGACTAGCAGACTACTAAGACTTATTTGTGGTTTTATCAAATCAAAACACTCTACTCAATAATTGTGGTAAGAGAACAATTAGGCGGCTTTAAATGCTAGTGATGATCCCCTGCTTCAACTCCTAACAGCAGTCAGAGCAGCAAGCAACCCAAGCGATATTTTGACTTAAGCCCCCTCAGATACTCTTCAGGAGTTGAGCCTGGGCTTAAAGCTTGTGAGTTGAGGACATTCAAGCTAAGGTATAGCGTCTACAATGATTTCAGTGTAATTCACCCAAATCTTACACCCTCTTATGGATAATCCGATGCTGCTCAAGTCCACAACCCGTCATATCCGCATTTTTGCGGCTGAAATGGATCAAGATGGCGAACTGCTTCCCAGTAATCAAGTCTTAACTTTAGATATTGACCCTGACAACGAATTCAACTGGAATGAAGATGCACTGCAAAAGATTTATCGGAAGTTTGATGAACTAGTAGAAGCATCAAGTGGCGCGGACTTAACGGACTATAACTTACGTCGTATTGGATCAGACTTGGAGCATTATTTGCGATCGCTCCTGCAACAAGGCGAAGTCAGTTACAATCTTTCTGCCCGTGTTACTAACTACAGCATGGGAATCCCCCAAGTTGCAGCTCAGGCCAATCAATAAGGCTAAGAGTTCTCAAATTATGAGTTATGAGTTTTGTAACTCTTGACTCATCGGGGCATGGTTTGTCCATGTCCCAATTAACTCTTAAATGATGATTCTGAGTAAAACCCCGCTGTATCATAAAACTGCTCAAACAGTATATTTATAATTTTGTCTGTTCTATTTACAACTTGTTAATAGTAGAATCCCATCACAATTTGCTCAGGTTTTTACCCTAGAACAGCCAAACTTAATTTTTGTGAGAATGTCCCACGAATCCTAGCATGAAAATTTAATCTTTTAAATAATTTAGCGGCAGCAAATTAAATTTTCTAAGATCTCCCAATTTGAATTCGTTAACTTACCTAATAACCTAGTATCAGGTTTAGCGCCAGTTGTAATGTATTGTGCTCAGTACTAAGAGGATGTTTGAAAAGTCCTCTTATCGGTAGCAAAAAGTTCTAGGTTCCCCTTAAAAAAGGGGACTTTGATTCCCTCTAACACCTTTTTCAGAGGGGTTAGAGGGAATCAATAAGTGCCTAAAATCACAACCAACAACTTTTCAAACAACTTCTAAGGACAAGAAGCTTGAGGTGATGTTAGCCAGAACATTGGTAGGCTAGCTCAAACAGCTTAGATGATTAATTCATGACATAGCTAATTTTTTACCTTTGTAGGAAATTAACTATGTAATTGCTGAGCTAACAGTCTTCAAAAACAATGAATTTCTTATAATTGAGCGCCAACCTCAATCAGACAATCCCAAAAACCTAGTTTTGCAGAAATCTGCTCAATGCAAACACCTGTAAAAATTTAGATCAAAAATTTGGATAAACAGGGTTTTATCAATCAGAAATTTACATTAGATTTTTTCAAAATTTATACAAAATTCCTAGTTAAAAATTTTAACAAGGATGTTGGGATCAATAATGTATTTGCATTTATGCTCTTGATAATTATCAAGGTACTGATAATTAATTACGACAGCTATTCTCATACATTGCTTATATGGCAATCTGGAATAGAAATTTTTAATCTATAGCCCGAAAACTAGATAGAGCGACTGCTTTGGTTAATCACTAAAATACACTACTGTCGACTATGGCTTAATACCTAGCTATTTACTTTATTTGTCAACGTGGGAAATACTAAGTTTAGATTAAAAATTTATTACTTTTAATTAACATTGTTTATAGTCACGATAAGTTTATATATTGACTATCTTAATTCTTAATTAAAGTTCATTGATGCTCTGCTACTTATAAACTAAATGAATACCAATATTGTCTGCCTTTTGATGATGGGGTAATCTAGCAAAAGTTAATAGCACAGTTGTGCTTGGGTTATGTTTTGGTGACAGGGTTGGCATTAGTTGCTCTGGCGATGCAGAGTCACAGAGCAATAGAAGCTATGATTGAGGCTGTAGGGTTGACTTAGGAGCGTGTTCTTTGGATAAGTAGGTAAATAAGTATTAGCACCTGCTGGTATCTACCAGCTAAAATCATCATCCAAAGTTTGGATATGTCAAATTCAAGAAACATGAGCGGTCTAGGTTGCCGCTGCCAATGCTGTTGAAGTAATTGCCAAGCGCTGATCGGTGCGACAACTATGGAAAATGAAGCGGCAACGCTCTACTGCCCAAATGAAAACTGTCAGGCTCTCAACCCCCTGACTCACAAGTTTTGCCAGCGATGCTCCACACCCTTACCCAAAATTTATCTCTGGGCTGTGGTAGATGGATTGAGTGTGGGTAGTCCTGGAGAAATATTAGCCGATCGCTATTTAGTTATCAATCAATCTGTGGTTTTAGATACAAAACCAGGTTTATTACCTCAAACGCCTGAGTTAGATGATGTACAGGTAATCAAAGCTTATTTGAGGCTAATTCCTTACCGTTTAAATGTACCGCAGGTATATGGAGTGCTACCCCTAACTGACGGGCACTCCCATCAAGAAATCTTACTTTTAGAAAAACCGCCACTGCTTGTAGATGACACAGACCAACAAATTTATCTGTGCAGCGAGTTCACCACAGCTTGGCGTGATGCGACATCGATGCGTCAACTCAACTGGTTGTGGCAGTTAGCTCATCTGTGGGAGCCTCTTTTAAGCGAAGGCGTCGCCTCTAGCTTGCTCGATACTTATTTATTGCGGGTAGAAGGGCCGTTAGTGCGCTTGTTAGAATTGCGTTTTGACCCCGAAACAGCACCAGAATTGCCCCAATTAGGTGAATTCTGGCAGCAACTGCTGAGCGAAACCAAACCAGTCATAGCTGAATTTGTCAGCGTTATTAGCCATTCTTTGATTCAAAGAGAGATCAACTCACCTGAGCAATTAATCGCAGTTTTAGATCGCGGACTAGCAGAATTAGGGCGATCGCAAACACCCACAATCACAATTACCACAAAAACTGACACTGGGCCCAGCCGCCAACGCAACGAAGATGCCTGTTACCCTCCCAGCGGTACACTTTTGAGCAAACCACCACAACCGACAGCCTTAACAATTGTCTGTGATGGCATTGGAGGACATGAAGGAGGCAATCTTGCATCCAATTTAGCAATTGAAACAATCCAGCAGCAGGTACAGCAACTAACAAAAGTTCCCTACGATCACATAGACCCTCCAATGCTGCTGGCTGACTTAGAATTGGCCGTAGCAGTTGCCAATGACAAAATTAGTCAGCGCAACGATGGGGAAAATCGCCAAGGGCGTCAACGCATGGGCACAACCTTAGTGATGGCATTACCCGTTGCTCATGAAATGTACATTACTCACGTTGGCGATAGTCGTGCATACTGGATTACACGCCACGGCTGTTACCAAGTTACTCTTGATGATGATGTGGCTTCCCGCGAGGTACGGTTAGGCTATGCAGTCTACCGCGAGGCCGTGCAACAAAGTGCTTCTGGCTCTCTGGTGCAAGCTTTGGGGATGAGTCCCAGCACTTCATTACATCCCACTTCCCAACGGTTTATCCTCGATGAAGATACAGTTTTTCTGCTCACATCCGATGGTTTGAGTGATTTTGATCGCGTGGAAGAGTCCTGGGAAACAGAAATTTTGCCGATTCTGGCTGGCGAAGCTAATTTAGCAACTGTTGCAGACAGATTAGTAGAAATTGCCAATACTAAGAATGGACACGATAATGTCACCATCGCTTTAGTACATTATCAAGTCCAATACTGGGAACCAGAAATTACTGTAAAAGCAGTTATTCCAGACAGTAACTCGATCCAAACTGCTGATGCGCCCAGAGGAACAGGTGGAACACTCTTAGGTAACTCCAATCAGAAAACTCAGGTAATTCCAGAAAGCAAGCCAGCCAAAACTCCCCAATTACCGCTACAGTTCCTAGTCCCGTTAATATTGGTTGTCGCTGCTGGTTCTCTGGGATACTTTGTAATGAAACTGCGATCGCCATCTGGATCAATTCCATTTTTGTCTAGTCCAAAAACTCAAAAACCAACTGACGAAGCAACACCTGAAGAACAGCGATCGCTCGCTAATCTCGCAGCCGGGTGGGTGATGCAAACTAAGCGTGAAATCCCCTTGAGAAACAACCAATCTCTTCCCCCAGGTACTTTTTTAGAAGTTCTTGATACAATACCAAGTCCCAAAACTACTTCTGGGGGTTTTGAAGTGCAACTGCGCCTCTGCTCAAATAAAAACACGTCAACTCCAGCAAATGCAAATAAGCCACCAATATCTTCCCCTGCGGCTCCAAATTCAACTCCTTTGCCGCAAGAGAAAACAGTATTAATTGATTTCTCTCAACTGAAGCGTTTTGGAGTATCTGTTTTGCAATCAGACACACCGAGTCCATGTAATACTGTCACGCAACCGCCAGTGAGTAATTCAACTGAATCAGTCCAACTGAATTAAATACTCGATAAACTGGTAAAAACCTGAAATAATACAGGTAACAACTAAAATGAAAAATTTACAAGGTGAAGTTTTAACCTTGAAAAATTGTTATTTGAAATTATTTGTTTTTAGCTTTTAGTTTAATGAATCCATGCCATCCCTGAATCTGGCGATCGCCCGTCTCCTAAACACTGGCACTGATAACTTCGCCATTTGGGTGGTCAAAGCTCCCTATCCCAGTGGCTATGTTCTACGTGACTGTGTATGGCCTGTTGAACTAACTCAAGTCTGGCAAGAATGGCAGCAAATGTTTGCTGGTCATAGTCGCTTAGATATTTCCCCTTCAACATCTGGGCGGGTAAACCCATTCCCCATTAACTTAATTTCACCCCCTTCATCTCAGACCACTGGGCCTTACAGTAGTCGTCTGATGCAATACTTGGGAATAAGTTTATGGCGCTGGGTATTCGACGGATCAATTCTCGGCAGTCTGGAACGTAGTCGCGGCATTGCTATGGGTCAGCATACACAATTACGTTTTCGACTGGAAATTCGTGACCCGGATCTGATCGCTTTGCCTTGGGAAATTATGCAGCGTGAGCCTGGTCAATCTGCTATGTCCTTCTCCCAAGATTTACTATTTAGTCGCACCAGCAGTGAAGTTGACCCGTTACCATATTTGCGGACTGACCAGGCTTTAAGTATCCTGCTCGTTTTGGGTAATGATGATAACCTGCAACTAGAACAAGAAGCCGCTATTTTACAGCAAACTCTTGCAGAAGCCGCGACCGTGGCCAGCAATTCCCAGAGATATGCACCCTGCATTGTAAATACACTTCTGCAACCAACCCCACACGAGTTGATTCAAGAGCTAGAAACTAAAGCATATAACGTCTTGTTTTATGCTGGACATGGTTTGCCTGGCCCAGACGGAGGGTTACTGTTTTTACGCTCAGAGATGACCCTTAATGGTATAGAATTAGCGCAAGTATTGACGCGTACGGGTGTGAAATTAGCGGTGTTCAACGCTTGTTGGGGAGCACAACCCGCTGCCATCAATCACCAGGCTGTACCTGCTAGCAGTTTAGCCGAAGTATTAATTCGTCATGGTGTGCCCGCCGTTTTAGGGATGCGCGATAAAATTGCTGACCATGAAAGCCACAGTTTTATTCAAGCCTTTACCGAAGCTTTGCGATCGCGCAAGCCAATTGATGAAGCTGTAGCAATGGCTAGGCAAGAATTATTAACCCTGTATAAATTTAATCAACCAGCTTGGACTTTGCCCGTTCTCTACCTGCATCCAGATTTTAATGGCGAACTGATCAAGAGTTTTGATGAAGGGATTACGGAATTACCAGACACTGCTATCCCTGAGATCGGTTCCCCGCTTCCCACTGCTTGTTTGCGATCGCTTTCTCCAGGCGGTGCAACCTGGTCGTTGCGTTCTGGAGTAACTCGCATCGGTCGCACGAGAGATAATGATATCGTCATCCCAGAACCGTCGGTTTCTAAACGCCACGCTGAAATTTTATGCCGTAATACTCTCACCGATGCTACACTTGTGCGAACTTATTACTTACAAGATTTATCCACCTACGGCACAACCTGGTTTTTAGCTCCTAATGGTTGGCAACAAATCCTCCGGGAGGAAGTCCCATTAAAATCGGGAACGCAGTTAAAGTTTGGTAGTGCGAGAGGCGAAACCTGGGAGTTTATTATTGAAGATTCTTAACTGAAGGTATTGCAGGAATTAAGATTTGAGCCATTAACATCAGTCTTTAAAACCTGCGTTTACTCTAGGGAAAAACAACTTTTTTTTGCGGAAATCTGATTCTTGCAGTTGTAGCTGTCAATACCGCTAATTAATCAATCGTGAGGCAAAAAATGAATAACAAAATCAATAGTTCCAACACTCCCGACTCTTTGCCATCTCAAGTAGATTTAGAGTTTCTAGAAGCGTTATTAGAACCAGAAGATGCTACTTACCCCTGGAATCCGGCTGATGAGGAGTCAGAAGCTTATTTTCACGAACTAGAACAGCAGTTCGTGACGCCAGATTGGCTGGAAGATGAACTGACGACAAGATCAGAAGGTTTTTACAGCAATCTAGACACACTTTGGTCTGGGATTTCAAATAATATATATTACAAACGTAATACAGAGCAAGTGCTTGATATTAATCTTCAAGAAACTTTACATAATACTTTTGCTGGCTGTGTTCCGCAAGTTTGGCTCAACGCGATCGCCAAGAAAGCTACTGAGATATTTGCATCTCACCAATCAGTAGGCGAGCAGTTGATTACGTGTGTTCAGAGCGTACTACCAGCTTGGGGAGCAGATGATCTTTTGGTCTTAGCTCGTCCTTTTGCCTATTCCATGCGAAGTAGCGAACCGCAAGATGCAGCATCGGTAATTAGTAATCTTGACAATCGTGAGTGGACAACATTGTCAGAAATAGAACAAGCAAAAATCAGCTTAGCGATCGCTTATTATGCTTTAAACCAACTAAATAGCTTTCAGTCTAAGCCATAACTTCAGTCTGCCATCTATTCCTTTGTTACCACTTTATTTTGATTAAATTCGATGGGCAAGTATGTATGATGTCTGTAAGTGGAGTGGTGCTTGTATTGAAAGCATTGCAACTCTCTTATGATCAGTCTTAAGACATATTAATCCCAAGGTAATTTCACAATAAGTTAATTGCAACAATAGCACTATCTATCCCAAGACATAAATAGTCAGTCAAGAGTCAAGAGTCAAGAGTCAAAAGTCACTATTTATTGCCTCCTGCTCCCCTGCACAAGTGCTCCCTCATTTTCCCCTCTCTTACTTCGGCCCGAGAAAGCGAGTAGCGAAGTTTTGCGATCGCGTTGGTGACAGTGCCCGTGCTTTGAGAATTGCCGCCATCAAAAAGGCATAAGACAACACCCCAACAACTACTAACAGCAAAGCGTTGATAGATCCTGTAGCATTCCATAAAGCATGGAGTGCAGCGGCGCTCAGATAACCAACTAAGAGAATTTGCCAACTCCTACTAGGCTTGAGAACAGCCAAACCAATAAAATAGCCCAGATACCCACTGTAAGCCATGTGTCCGGCTACAGAGCCTAAAATTCGGGGAATTAGTAGTTGTAAACCCACCAATTGACCAGTCCCTATGTCTACCTGTTGGGTAACATTTTGAGTGATATCTGGTACGTATTGTCCGAGAGTTTCTAATAAAGTAAAACCCACAGCAGAGGCTGTTCCCAGAAGAATGCCATCTAGAGGTTCCCAAACACCTATACGTTCCCGCCAAGGTGAGGATAATATTCTACCCAGGAAGAACGCCCCTAGTACAGGTAATGCCTTGAGTAATTCCTCCATCAATCCAGCGCCAAAAAACATTCGCACCAGCAACTCTGTAAAGGTTGTGGAGTCTTGAGGCGAAGACAAGTTACCAGGTAAGATGCCGCGAAACACAAAGATAAAGAAACTCAACACAGGACTGAGCAAAATTAGCGTTGTGCTCAATGCTGTTGCCATTAGCACCCACCAAGGCTTCTGTTTACCGCAAAGTTGGTAAACAAAATAGTAGGCAGCAGAAGCTATGTAAGTTGCTACGATCACTTGATTAGCTTGAGGCTGACCTACCGTAGCAAACATCAATACCACGAATATTACAGTCAGTATTCCTGGTATGAGGTAAGCTTTGCGAGTTAAATCTTTGCCAGTGGAAATAATTGGAAACAGTTGAGTAAAGCTAACTGAATCTGGCTGCTTTAATTGTGTGTGGTTGTGGTAATTCGTCGCCGAAGGCAATGGTGTAACTTGGTTCGCCGACATCACCGTTCCTTGGGAAATAGAATCATACTCAAAAACGAATTGTGGCCCATCAGTACCCAGAGAAATGCGATCGCCAGAGTGCAATTCCTGACACCCGTACAAGCGTTGTCCATTTAAATAAGTGCCATTAGCACTATTCAAATCACAAACCAACCAGCTGAATTTGCTATCTGGTGATGAAGAGAGGGGACGAACCACTGCATGACGACGAGATACCATCCGGTGCATCATGGCATCCAAGACAACTTGGCAGCTAGGGTCACGTCCAATTACCATCTCTTTACTGGGAGGGAGCGAGTAGCGAGATTCTGATCCAGAAGCTGCTCCATTACCAGACACTAGCCGCAGAAATGCATTTTGTCTTGCGTTTTTGCCTGTCATCGAGTTGAGTACGTTTCTAAAATTATTCTTAAAATACTTTGGCAGGAGGACTTAACCTTAGCCACATCAACACAACATTGCTAAATACACTATAGCTTCACTCACTGCTAATAAATTTAAAATCATTGAAGTTCTGATTGATGGAAGCCATCACTTACACTTGTGTCAAGATTTAAAATTTTTTCACCAATGTTAATAGTCATTCTAGCTGTTGTTAACGTTTCCTGAGTCTATGTCAGGTTTATTAATCATAGTCTATAGGTTATGTAATCCTGACACCCTACTGCAAATTAAACGCATGGCAATCTATCAACAAATAGTAGTTTTCACCACATTTATTCATATTCAAAAAAGATAAAATTATCAGCGGTCTATTGTCAGTTATTTTTAGATACTAACGATTGACCACTGAGTACTGAAAATTCTCAAATTTTATATAATTTGGCAAGCTACCTGTGAGTTTACTTTTGCTAACACTTAATTGACTGTAGCTATAGGAATCATATTTGATTTTGGAAAAAACTCCGTACACCTCTAACTCACTTTTTTCCTATCCTCCATGCCCTATCCCCCTATTAACTAATTAAAGCAAATAAAACTCTGCCATTGCTCTGGGAAAGTTTTTGTTTTCATGCCCTGAGCGGCTAAGTTTAATTAGGGCAAAACGCTGTAAAGGAGTTAAATTTGCCCACTGATGTGGTGTGAGAGTAATATCCATTTCTTGAGCTTTTTCCTGAATACTGACTGGTATATGGATAGAGTCCATCCATTCAGGATGAGGCTCTATAGGCAATTTTGCAGCTAGTGTGCCTGTGCGTTCTAAAACTAACTGTTGGAGATACTCTTGGTAAAATTGAATTTCCTCTTTTTTAGTGCAAGGTAATTCAACTAAAGCTTCACGCTCAGCGTGAGTCATTTGGTTCCAATCAGATAATTTTAGCTTGATACCACAGCTATCTAATTTGTAGCGTACCTGCATAGGGATACAACGCAGGGAATCAACAAAATCTCTTTCAAAATTAAAGAAAATTGCCATAATCAATAGTTATAAATTGAATTTCAGATAAAACTTTTGTTTAGAGTCAGAGATTTATCGCTCTGTGTAAAGCTTAAAATGGTTAGAGCCGCTGACTACAAGCTTGTACTTAATTATAAGCTTTTCTACTTAATAGAATCTAGCAATAGAGCTAATATATAGGACTAATATTTGATTTTTGAAAGAAATTCACTACACCTTTATTACTTCTTACCCATGCCCCATTCTCTGTCTCTACGAGTCAGTTCACGAATCAAATCGATTACTATACATGAATTACTTTAATAGTAGAGTATATACAAAATCTTTCAATTACTATATTTTAACGTGAATGACTAGAATTACTGGAGCGAATTATCAAGTAACTAATTGATAATGCGAGAATAGCGATTCCTAAACCGATAATGTCAACACCTGTGACTTTTTCTAAGTCAAGAATAATAATTTTTCTGGCAACAGCAATCAAAGAAGTTACAATAACTAACTCTACGTGAAAAACGTGTTTTCGCAAATAAGCTGTAATATTTTCTAATATTTCTAAAGCAATTAAAACATTTAAAAATAAACCAAAAGTTTTAAAGATAGTTGTGTTAAATTTGGCGTATGGAGCCGTAAATAACTCTTTGACAATAAAAATTGCGAGATCCGTGATCGCTACCAAAATTACTACCACCATGAAAATAGATAGCACTTTAGAAACTATCACCTCTAAGTTTTCAATCATGTGCATGAAGTTTTCATCTTTGGTAGCTGCCCTAATTCTCTGTAGTAATTTCTTCATCTTTTGCACCCGATTTTAAAGTAAAAAATAAAAATCCCATAGATAAATCTAAAGGATTAAAAAAATGCTTTGGAAGTTTTATATTGGCTTTTTTTATTTTTCATCACTTCAGCTGGTACTAGGAAAACCTCTTTGTAATCAGGATTTTACCTTTTGCAAAATAGTAATAGCTTACAGGTAATGGTTAATAGTCAAGAGGGGAATGGCACTAAGAAAAGATACAGCCCTTGCTCTGACTGGTTAAGAGCCTGGGGGCTGGGAACCCATTCTGGGAGGCTCCGCCTCCACTAGCTTGACAAGAGGCAGAGCCTCTTTAAACACATTCCCAGCCCCCAGGCTGGGAACGAGACGACACAAGCCTTTGGGCTTTTCTTAGTGCCATTCAGTCAAGAGGGTATAATCAAAAAACATAATAATTACTATTGACTATTCCCTATGGATATTTGACTAAATTACCTATTACCAATTTACTATTGAAAGGCATACCTAGCAGCTTACCATTGTGAAGACTGGAGTTGATAATTTTTGATTGTAACTTCCACAGCAATTGGTATTAGCTGCACTGCACAGGCTTTTAATTCTGGTTGGAGTGAATCGGGGCAAGATTCTGGATGGGTGAGGGCGTTGGCTTCGGCGTCGTTTGCCCACAATGCACCCCAATGCATGGGGACAAAAACTGTACCAGGTGCGATCGCCTTTGTGACTTTCGCCAGAAACTTAGCTTTTCCTCGGCGCGATCGCACCTCTACCAACTGATGATCTGCAATACCTAAAACACTAGCATCACGAGGATGAATTTCTATAAATGGTTCCGGGTGCATTTTGCAAATTTTTTCAATTCGGCCAGTACGTGTTTGGGTGTGCCAGTGTCCGTAAAGTCGCCCATTAGTCAGCACAAAAGGATAACTTGGATCAGGAGGTTCTGCCAGTCCGCGTGAGTAACATGCCGCAAATTGGGCGCGTCCATCAGGGGTATGAAAGCGCAAATCGGTGTACAGACGCTTGGAAGATGGGGATAAAGAACAATTACTTTCTCCCCCACTTTCGCCCTCTTCCTCTCTGGTTCTCTCTTGCACGGGGTAAGGCCATTGAGTCGCTCCTTTTATCCGTAATTGCTCATGACTGATACCCGTCATATCGCAAGGCCTCCCACGCGTTAGTTGAACAAACTCAGCATAAACTTCAGCTGAGTTAGCAAAGCCAAACTCTCCAGCAAAACCGAGTCGGCGCCCAACTTCGGCGAAGATTTCCCAATCTGCTTTAGCTTCTCTTGGCGGTTGGCGGAATGCTGAACATAGAGTTACCACGCGTTCAGAATTGGTCATCACTCCAGTTTTCTCACCCCATTGTGCAGCTGGTAGTAGGACGTGAGCGTAAGCAGCGGTTTCTGTAGGGTAATAGGCGTCTTGGTAGATGGTAAAAGGCGATCGCAACAACGCCTTTTTCGTCCGCTCCAAATCTGGCATACTCACAGCTGGGTTAGTAGCAGCAATCCACAGTAATCCCACATCGCCAGTTTCCAACCCAGTAATCATATCCCAAGCAGTTAAACCTGGATTGGGGGAAATTTGCCCGCGCTTGAATCCCCAAAAATCTTCAACTTCTGCACGGTGTTGGGGATTTTTTACCACCCGATAACCTGGTAATAAATGCGCCAAACCCCCAGCCTCCCTTCCCCCCATTGCATTCGGCTGACCCGTGAGTGAAAAAGGGCCTGCTCCTGGTTTGCCAATTTGTCCGGTCATCAGGTGCAGGTTAATGATCGTCCTTACCTTAGCCGTACCTTCTGACGATTGATTCACACCCATTGACCACAGAGACAGTACCCGCCCAGATTCACCCCAATAGCGAGCTGCTGTTTCTAAATCTTCGATGCTGATCCCACATTCACGCGCCACTACTTCTGGAGGATAATGACGAATCACCTCAGCATAAGCGGGAAAGTTACTGGTACAATCGTCCATAAACATCGTATCGATGTAGTTCCAGCGCATCAACAAATGCGCGATCCCGTTCAACAAGTCGATATCTGTGCCAGGACGAATTGCTAAATGCAGGTCAGCCGCTTCTGCGGTTGGTGTGCGACGGGGATCGACCACAATCATTTTGACTTTGCGGTTCTTTTTGTGATACTTCTCCAGTCGATTGAAAACGATTGGGTGACATTCAGCCGTATTAGTACCAATTAAAAACGCACAGTCTGTTAATTCTAAATCTTCGTAACAACAGGGCGGGCCATCTGAGCCAAAGCTTTGAATGTATCCAGCCACAGCACTAGACATACATAAGCGAGAGTTGGCATCAAAATTATTGGTTCCTAGACACCCTTTCATGAGTTTTTGGGCTATGTAGTAGTCCTCGGTTTGAAACTGACCCGAACCATACATACATAAGGCTTCTGACCCTTGAGAAAAGCGCACGGTTTGAATGCGCTTGGTGATCATATCAAAAGCTTCATCCCAGCTAACGCGCCGGAACTCCTGATCCAAGGAGTCTCGCACCATTGGGTAATGTAGTCTATTTTTATCTAAAGATTCAGCGATCGTTGCGCCTTTGACACAAACCATACCCTGGCTGGACGGGTGTGCTTTGTCGCCTCGCACTCGCCAAATCGGATTTCCTTGACTATCTCGATGAGTCGCTTTGCCATGTTGTGCTGGGGGCGAAACTTCTAACCCACAACCAACACCACAGTAAGGACAAAGGGTTTTGGTAAATTCACTCATGACAGTTGTACCCTGTTCGCAGATTTTTTAAATTTACATAATAAGGATTTACAAAAATTTTTCCGTTCTAAAAAGGTAAATATAAATGAATATGACTTAGGCATTGGCAAAAAAATACCAAAGATGAATCAAGCTGAGAGGATGTTTTAAAAGTCCCGGAAGGTATAATTTTGCAGTTCTGATTTGGGTTAACTGCGACGAAAAATTAAGCTTTTCGCCATGTACTGAGATGCTTTGCTGTGTTAACTATGAGAGCAAAAGATCCTTTTAAAACATCCTCTGAAAAACCAGATATTTCCAGGACTTACGCAAGTGTCACAAAAATCTCAATTTTTTGTTTGTAGTGAGGACTTTAGTCCTCAAAATAAGGACTAAAGTCCTTACTACGAACTTAAAATAATATGCCAGTTGCGTAAGTCCTGATTTCGTAAGGGCACAGCATGGTCTATTTACGAGCACAGGATAATTAATAAAATCCGGAAAAAACCTATTTTAGGTAATTCACATCACGATGCATTTGTACAGTGCGTAAGTCCTAATGAATAAAGCCTGTAGGCAGGCTTTGAGATACTGTAGTCCGCTCCCAGGTTCCGATTATCTGAAGCTAAATCTTGTGTTTATATCTACGCGGACTACATTTATATAACTGAAACTTCAACGAAGGAAGACTTTTACAATTAGCTTATTCTTCTACTAGTAAAGTAGAATTTTTAGTTGCCGTTTCTGGTAATTCACCTTCATTATCTGCCGCAAATGAGCCTTGGGGTTCTTTGAGGAAAAAAGCACACATAAAAGCACAAATGAGAGCGGCTATACCCATTGTGGTAAACAGTGTTGGTGGGTCGGTTAAACTATAAATTGTCAGATAAACCACAGCACCGAAATTACCATAAGCCCCAACATTTCCGGCAATTTGTCCAGTAGCTTCTCTTTTAATTAAAGGTACGATACCGTAGGTTGCACCACAACCAGCTTGAGCAAAGTAAGCGGCAAACATAGTAACTGCGATCGCTAGTGGAATCGGCCAACTGCTGCTAATAAAATGTGCCATCAAATAGCCGACACCAATACCAACGCTGATAATTGTTATTGTCCATTTGCGAGAGCCGAACTTATCAGAAATTAAGCCACCACTGGGACGAGAAATTAAGTTAAGGAAGGGATAGGTAGCGGCAATCATCCCAGCTACTACATGCTCTAAAGCAAAAGTTTTTTCAAAAAATGCAGGCAGCATTGAAACGGCTGCCAGCTCGCTACCAAAGTTAGTTACATAAGTAAATTCTAGTAAAGCCACTTGACCAAACTGAAAGCGTTCAGATGCTGCGTAAGTTTTCTTCCCAGTTAAAAGTTCCTGGTTTACCTTCCAAGCTTTGTAAGTTTGATAAGCAAATAATGCTGCTAATAGCATCCAAGTCAGATACATTTGGCTCAAAGTCAGGAAGTGAATATTCTTTTGTTCCAAACGCCAAGCTAATAAACCTAGAGCAAAAATCAAACCAAAGTTCGAGATAATCATTGCCCAGAAACTTTTGACACTAGTCACTTCTAGAGAACCATTTTTCTTAGGTTTTCTATAAACTTTACCAGCGGGTGTATCTTGGACACTGTTGTAATAAATCACGCCATAAATAGCAGCAATGATCCCTGTAAGAGCGATCGCCAAACGCCAGTTAGAAGCGCCGCCAGCTAAAAAGCTAGTAGAAACTGCAAGTATCGGTAAGGCAAACTCTGCCCCAAAAGCCCCAAAGTTGCCCCAACCGCCATAAATACCTTGAGCAATTCCCATCTCCTTTGGGGGAAACCATTCCGACACCATGCGGATACCAACCACAAATCCAGATCCAACAATTCCCATCAATAAGCGGCTGATGACTAGTTGGTTAAAGTCTTGCGACAGCGCCGTAGCCAAACAAGGAACAGCCGCAAAAATTAGCAGCATTGAATAGGTGATTCTGGGGCCAAAACGATCGAGAAGCATCCCAATGATGATCCGCGCCGGAATAGT
Organism: aff. Roholtiella sp. LEGE 12411; assembly: GCF_015206995.1. Lineage (GTDB taxonomy): Bacteria > Cyanobacteriota > Cyanobacteriia > Cyanobacteriales > Nostocaceae > Komarekiella. The sequence continues at coordinate 62,309 of NZ_JADEXR010000007.1, forward strand.
CAGAGCTAGGTTACATATACCCAAAGTTTTAATTTGTTCAGGTGCTAGCTGTAGCTCTCTACCAATCGTCGTCGCAAAAGGAGCAAAGTTAAACCAACAGACAAAGGTGAGAAAGAAGGCAAACCAAGTCTTATGTAATATGCTGTAGCGTCCGGTAAATGAAAATAATCCTTTAAGCATTAAGCTTTCCTAATTGAAAAGAACACGTAGATGAGATATGAGGGGAATGAGAAACACAGAAGAATAATTAATAACCAATGCCCAATGCCCAATGCCCAATTTTGTTACTCGTCAGCGTGAGCAAATCGGCGAAAGAGGAAGTCTAGAGCGTAGTTTCGCAAGTCGTAGTACTCAGGGTCTTCCATGATTTGGCGACGATTGCGGGGACGGAAGAAAGGAATATTGAGGATTTCACCAATGTGAGCAGCTGGGCCGTTAGTCATCATCACAACTCTGTCGGCGAGGAAAAGCGCTTCATCAATGTCATGAGTAATCATCAGTATGGTGACTTGATGTTCACGCCAGATTTGCAGCAGTTCTTCTTGTAATTCTTCTCTGGTGATGGCATCTAATGCACCAAAGGGTTCATCGAGAATCAATACTTGGGGACGAATGGAGAGGGCGCGGGCGATCGCAACTCGCTGTTTCATCCCTCCAGAAAGCTGATTGGGTTTCTTGTCAGCCGCTTCTGTAAGCCCCACCATTGCTAAATGTTCTCTGGCGATCGCCCGTTTTTCTGCTTGGGGTTTTTTAGGAAACACCGAATCAATCGCTAGGTAAACGTTATCAAAAACACTCAGCCAAGGCAGTAAACAATAGTTTTGGAATACCATCATCCGGTCGGGGCCTGGTTCGGTGATGGGTTTGTCTTGCAGCAAAACAACACCGTCGGTGGGAGTGTTAAACCCGGAAACCATGTTGAGGAGAGTTGATTTACCACAGCCAGAATGACCAATGATGCAAACGAATTCGCCCTCACGCACTTTCAGGTCAACTCCATCCAGTACGGTGTGAGGGCCTTCGGAAGTTGGATAAATTTTGCTTACACCTTCAATTACCAAAAAATTTTCTGCTTTTTGCGTTTGCAGTTGATTGATTTGAGTTTTGCTGCTAATTCCGTTTACTGTTTGCATGATGAATTTATACCAACCAAATTTTAATTACAACTGATGAAAATAGATTTTCAAGAATGAGCGATCGTTCAAAACAAATTTGAGAGTAATAGAGTTCAATGCCCAATCCCCAATGCCCAATCCCCAATAACTAAATAAATACTTCCTCAATACGTATTTGCCGTTTAATTTCCAAGTTTTTGAGATACTCTATCGGCTCTGATGGGTTAAAAACTTTACCATCAAATAAGTGAATCGGGTCATCCTCTCCGATATCGAGTAAGCCGAGTTCGCGTGCAGCAGTACCAAATATATCTGTACGACAGACTCTTTCAATCACCTCCACCCAGTTTTTTGGGAAGGGTGTTAAGCCCCAACGTGCCATTTGAGTGACCATCCACAAAATTTCAGTGCGGTTGGGATAGTTGGTTTTATTGAGATAAAACTGGTTGTATGCTGTGAAGTCTTGTGGTTGTTTACCGTCGCCGCGATCGTAGGGATCGATGAACCCCGGACGAACGTACACAGGATCTATATCTAAATATTCAGAACGACAGAGTATTTTTAAAATTTCTTCGCGGTTGCGGAAATCGTCACAGTATTTGCAAGCTTTTAACAGGGCTTTGACAAGAGCAAGATAAGTTTCTGGGTACTGTTGCGCCCAATCTTCTCGCACTCCCAACACTTGTTTCGGCTGTCCTGACCAAACTTCCAAAGCTGTAGCCGCAACAAAGCCGACATCTTGATGAACAGCAAGGTAATTCCAGGGTTCTCCAGCACAGTAACCGTCAATCTTTCCGGCTTTGAGTTGAGAAACCATTTCCATTGGTGGAACCACCGTCAAGCTGACATCTCTATCAGGATCTATGCCGCCAGCCGCCAGCCAATAACGCAGCATTAGGTTCAGCATTGAAGTAGGATGAACTACACCCAAAGTCAGAATTTGGTCGGGAGTAGCGCTAATCGCTGCTTTTAAGTCAGTTAGGTTTCTGACTCCTTGGCTATACAATCTTTTGCTTAAAGTAATGGCGTTAGCATTGCGAGAGATATTTAAAGCATTGATTACAGGAATTGGTTTTTTGCCACCAGCACCCAAAGTCAGGGCTAAGGGCATTCCCGCAAGCATCTGAGCAGCATCTAATCTACCGTTAAGAACTCCTTGAGTTATTTCTTCCCAATTACTGGCACGATTGAGGGTGATTTTTTCTAAACCATACTGAGCAAAGAAGCCTTTTTCTTTTGCAACAATCAAAGGTGCAGCATCAGTTAAAGGTAGAAAGCCAATTTCCAGATTGACTTTTTCTAAGCCATTGTGGAATGTAGCTACTGGTACTGAAGTCTGCTGCGCTTTGCGTTTCTTGTCCAGCTTTTGTTGGTTGAGAAAGTAAATCATTTCATTCCGCAGACTGTAGTAGCTGGGATGTTTGACTACTTCCAAGCGTTGACGCGGGCGAGGGATTGGTACTTCGATAATTTGCCCGATATGAGCTTCTGGCCCGTTAGTGAGCATGACGACGCGATCGCTCAACAAGAGCGCTTCATCTACGTCGTGTGTCACCATCACGCATGTAACGTTGTGTTCGTTACAGATTTTCATTAGCTGTTCTTGCAAACTACCCCGTGTCAATGCATCCAACGCCCCAAAGGGTTCATCTAGCAGTAACAACTTGGGACGGGTTGCTAAGGCGCGGGCGATCGCCACCCGTTGTTTCATCCCCCCAGATAACTCACTCGGACGTTTATTCGCCGCAGGACGCAGCCCCACCATATCAATATGTTCTTCAATAATACTTTGACGTTCACCCTTGGGCTTACCTTTATACACTTCATCAACAGCCAGGGCTACGTTTTCCCGTACTGTTAACCAAGGCAGCAAAGAGTAGTTTTGAAACACTACCATCCGATCTGGACTCGGATCTTTGATTTCCCGCCCTTCCAAGGTAACGCCGCCAACACTTGCTCGATCTAAACCTGCAATGATGTTGAGCAAAGTAGATTTACCACAACCAGAGTGTCCAATTAGAGAAACAAATTCCCCTTGTTGGATTTTCAACTCAATATTTTTTAGAGCAATATATTTGCCACCAGTTGGGAGATCAAATACACGGTCAACGTGGTCAACTTCAACAAAAGTAGTCATTCGTTAATTCGTAATTCGTAATTTTGAAAATAGCTCATTTTTTATTCGGGTACAAGTTTGCTAGCTATAAAACCAACCATTCTATCTAGTATTAAGCCGACCAAACCAACATAAATTAAGGCAAGAATAATTTCGCTTAAGTTAGTTTCTGTGGTGGTATTATAGGCATCCCAAATAAATGAACCAATTCCGACACCACCGACTAACATTTCTGCTGCGACAATTGCTAACCAAGATAAACCAATGCCAATACGTAATCCTGTAAATATATAAGGAACAGTGGCAGGAAATACTACTTTAAAGAAATACTTGGCTCCTTTTAAACGCAAAACTCTGGCTACGTTTATGTAGTCTTGAGGAATTTGTTGCACACCCACTGTGGTGTTGATCACAACTGGCCAAACAGATGTAATGAAAATTACGAAAATAGCTGAAGGATTAGCCTGTTGAAATGCTGCTAAAGAAATAGGTAGCCATGCGAGAGGAGGTACAGTCCGCAACACTTGGAAGATGGGATCTAGAGCGTTATAAAGTAATTTATTAGCACCAATCAAAATCCCCAATGCGATACCAACAATTGCTGCTAGAGAAAAGCCTAAACCAACTCTTCCTAAACTACTGAGTATCTGCCAGCCTAAGCCTTTATCACTTTCGCCATTATCAAAAAATGGATTAATAATAAAAGGATCCCAAGTTTCAGAAAAGGTTTCTATCGGCCCAGGTAACTTAAAGTTAGGATTTAAACAAAGTAGTTGCCAAATCACTAGAAAAATAGCTAATGCTACCAGTGGGGGCACAATTTTTTGCGAAACTAATTTATTGAAATTTTTACGGTGATTTTTCTTGATAGTGCGACTTCCAAGGATAGCTGCCATTTTATTTTTTCTCCTCTCCCATTGCAATTGATTAGACTTTCTTAATTTTTAAACTTTGCAAATATTCTTCTGGTTTTTCTGGGTCAAATTTCACACCATCAAAGAAAGTCTCAATGCCACGAGAACTACTCTTAGGAATTTCGGAATCAGGAACAGCAATAGCTTTAGCTGCTTTTTTCCACAAATCCTCTTTATTCACTTGATTAACTATTTCCTGAACCTTAGTATTTTTTGGTAAATAGCCCCAGCGAATATCTTCTGTTAAAAACCAAATATCGTGACTTTTGTAAGGATAGGAGGCATTATCTGCCCAGAACTTCATGCGATTTGGGAAGTTTTGCTGAGTACGACCATCACCAAAGTCAATATTGCCTTTCGACCTTTCTAAAATATCTGCGGCAGCAACGTTAAGGTATTTACGGTCAGAGCAGATTTTGCACATCTCCTCTTTATTTTCTGCGCGATCGCACCATTGTTGAGCTTCCATAACTGCCATCAACATTGCTTGTGTGGCATTGGGATTTTGATCAACCCAATCTTTCCGCATAGTAAAGGCTTTTTCTGGATGATCTTTCCACAATTCGCCTGTCACTAAAGCTGAATAACCTATTTTTTGGTTTACCAATTGAGCGTTCCAAGGCTCTCCCACGCAGAAAGAATCGATGGTGTTAACTTTCATATTCGCCACCATTTGTGGTGGTGGTACAGGTTCCAAAACCACATCTTGATCTGGATTAATGCCGCCAGCTGCTAACCAGTAGCGCATCCACAAATCGTGAGTACCACCAGGAAAGGTAACACCAAATTTCAAGGCTTTTTTATTGGCTTTGCCCTGACTCGCAGCTTCTTTCAGCCCTTTGCTTTCTAAATTGACATTAAGTTCTTTAAATTTATTGGCAACAGAGATACCCTGACCGTTGGTATTTAACCTGGCCAAGATGTACATTGGCACTTTATCGTTGATGGTCATCAAGTAAGGCATGGGGCTGAGAATATGTGCGCCATCAATACCACCGCCAGCTGAACCGATTTTTAAGTTGTCACGAGTCACAGGCCAAGATTTTTGCTTGATCACCTCGACATCGGTCATGCCGTACTTAGCAAAAAAGCCCTTCTCTTTAGCAATAATTAAAGGAGCAGCATCAGTTAGAGCGATGAATCCTAGCTTGGCTTTGGTTACTTCTACCTTGGGAGCGTTAGCTACTGTAGAGACGTTGGCGGCTGGAGCCGCAGAGGGTGTATTACCACCTGTTGAGGCTGTATTACTGCCAGAAGAACAACCGTGAGCCAAAATAGAAGCGGTAGCTGTAGCGCTTGCGGCGAAAATAAATTTTCTTCTTGAAAGATTTGTCATTTGTCTTTTATTTAGTTGTTAACTGTTAGTTGTGCTCTACTGACCAATGAGTTAGTTACCAAGGCTTCTTGCCTCGGTTTTGCGCCAAAGTGTTCAATGAGTAAATTTTGCAATATTGGCTGTAAGTCTTCACAGGGTATGCCTTTGATGACACAAGCTCCTAGATGGGCGTCTTTGCCAACTTTGCCACCCATGTAGATATCAACCCCTTCTACAGCTTTGCCATTTTTGCGAACTTTAGTTCCCATCAAGCCAATATCTGCAACTTGGGGCTGTCCACAGGAGTTAGGACAACCTGTCCAGTGAATTCGCACGTTTGCAGTCAGTATTAACTCTGCTTCCAATGCTTTAATGATTCCTAAAGCACGATTTTTAGTTTCAATTAGGGCAAAGTTACAAAATTGTGCGCCTGTACAAGAAACTAGCGATCGCGTCAGTAAACCAGGATCAATCGAAAATCTTTCTAGCAGTGGTTCTGTCAAAAATGTTGCCAACCGCGAGTCAGGAATATTAGGAATAATGATATTTTGCTCAACGGTGAAGCGAATTTCACCACTACCGTAAACTTCTGCTAAACGTGCGATTTCAAACATATCTTCGGCATATAGCCGACCAACGGGGATGTGCAAACCTACATAGTGCAATCCTGGTTGTTTTTGTTTATATACCCCAATATGGTCGCGTTTTTCCCAATCTATTTCGTCTTTTGCCGCAGCGGGTAACAATGATTTACCCAAACGCTTTTCGACTTCTTGGCGAAACTTTTCCAAACCCCATTCATCAATTAGCCACATCAGACGGGATTTTTGCCGATTGGCACGCGGGCCGTAGTCACGAAAGACTTCTAAAACCGCTCTACATACACCTACCACGTCTTCTGGAGATACCCAAGCATTCAGCGGAATCGCCGCCTCACAGCGTTTGGCAGAGAAAAAGCCACCCACCAAGATGTTAAAGCCGAATATACGTGAAGAGAGTTCTTTCCCATCCTCCTTAAAGGCTGGAACAAAAGCCAGATCATTAATTTCGGCGTGAACTGAATTGTCTCGTCCACCAGCGATCGCAATGTTAAACTTTCTCGGTAGATTGCTAAACTCTGGATTACCTTCCCCTTTATTGGTGATCATGTCCTGAATTTGCTGCACCACCTCCCGTGTGTCATACAATTCATCTGCATCCAATCCTGCCACAGGATCACCAGTGATATTACGAACGTTGTCCATTCCTGACTGGATGCTGGTTAAACCAACTGTGTGAAGTCTATTGAAAATATCCGGTAAGTCTTCAATTCTGATGCCCCGCAATTGGATATTCTGTCTGGTAGTGATGTCAGCGCTACTATCATCTCCGTAACGTTGCATAACTGCCGCTAAAGTACGCATTTGACTACTCGTAAGAATACCGTTGGGTAGCCGCATCCGCATCATAAACTTGCCTGGAGTGACTGGACGAAAAAACACACCTACCCATTTGAGTCGATGATCACGGTCTATTTCATCCATTGCTTCCCAGCCTAGGGCGGCAAATTTCTCTATCTCACCCTTGACGGCGAGTCCATCTTTTTCTGCTTTGAACTTCTCAAACTTGTTAAGGCTAGTTGTAGTGGTGGCTATGTCTGTCATGAAATGACTCTCGTTACAAATTGCTGATCCGGTGATAGCTTTTATCAGTCAACCCGTAGTCTCATCAGTTGCTGTGTCTACGAGGGTTAGGGATTCCCAAGAAATAAATTATCCAATAAGAACCAACAGAGAACGCGGATACTTATTGAGGAATAGAGAGGGTTGCTGCGTCAGTTTTTTGGATGTTTTTTTATTTGGTAGTCCCTGAGCAAACAAAAAATTATTTTTGGTTAGGGGTTATTTAAAGACATTACAAAGTGAAGTTTAAGGTAGGTAAAATACCTGTTATACAATCAGTGATTAGTTTGCAGACTGTTCATGTAACAATTTCGATACTCTTAAGTTAAAACGGGGCTTATGTTAAAATCGTATAAATTGTTACGGTTTGTTAGTAAAATTGCTATAATCGAATAATTAGTATGCGTTTTCTGCATTAAAAGCAATTAATGAATAATGTAAAGCGCTTACTGAACAGCATTCAAAATCTATGTATGTTAGCCAAAACGCAGTTATGAAACGCCGTGATTTCATTCATTGGGTGGGTTTGGGTTGGATAGCAAGTTCTCTGCCTGTAGCGATCGCAGCCTGTTCTTCTCAGACTGCACCAAAATCTTCAACTGGGGATTGGCAAACAGTGGGCACCTCGGCAGAATTAGATAAGGCTGGTCAATTACTTGCTAAAAACTCCCCCGTTGGGTCTGTATTAGTAGTCGGCACGTCTAAAACTGAAAATTTAACTGCTGTAGACCCTACCTGTACTCACCGAGGTTGTACGGTAGTATGGCAAACTGAGGCAAAAAAATTCGCCTGTCCATGTCATGGTTCAGAATTTGGGATTGATGGTAAGGTGCAAAAAGGCCCAGCAACAACACCGCTAAAAACTTATGCCGCCAAGATTGAGGGTGATTCAGTTGTAGTGAAGCCAACTTAGACAACTCAAAATTCAAGCAGGGTGTCGTGAATAATATCAACCAGCTTTTGGTGCAGGCCCAGGCAGCAAATGATCTAGCTGATTGGTCATCACTGATTCAATATTTACAACAGTTAATTTTAGGAGAAAACGCTAGACATCCAGAGCTAGTTAAAAATCGAGAACATATTCTGAAATTAGCATTCTCAATTTTAGAGATGGGGGATTTTCAGCAGCGCTGGGAAGTTACCAAGGTGTTGACTAACTTAGGAAATATTGCCATCCCGCCACTCATTGAGATTTTAGGAGATGAAGACGCAGAGGAAGAATTGCGCTGGTATGCAGCCAAGATTTTAGGCGAGTTTCAGCATCCAGATGCTATTAGGGCTTTGGTGGAATTATTGAAAACCGATGAAAATGAAGAACTCAAGGCGATCGCCACAACAGCACTAGGGCAAATGGGTACTGCTGCGATCACCGCACTCTCGGAACTCATAACAGAAGAAGATACACGGCTTTTAGCAGTGCGATCGCTCTGTTGTATTCGCCAAACAGAAACCATTACACCTCTGTTGGGTGTAGTCCAAGATTCACAAGCCGCAATCCGCACCGCTGCAATTGAAGCCCTTAGTAGCTTTCATGATCAACGTGTGCCACCAACACTGTTGGTGGCTTTGGATGATGTAGCTGTCACAGTCAGACGTGCAGCAGTTCTGGGTTTAGGTTTTCGCCCTGACTTATGTTCAGAATTAGATTTAGTAACGAAACTGCAACCCAGGCTCTATGACTTTAACCTTGAGGTTTGTTGTGCCGCTGCGGTTGCTCTTTCTCGGATGAATTGTGACGAAGCTGCTAAGCAATTATTTCAGGTGTTGGTATTACCTCAGACACCAGTAAAACTGCAACTGGAAATCATCCGCGCTTTAAGTTGGATGGAAATTCTATCCAGTGTGGAATATTTACAAAAAGCACTTAATTACACCTGTTCAGAGACAATGTGGCAGGAAATTGTGACAGTTTTGGGACAAGTACAGCAGCCACAATTAACTCAACTCGCTACAGAAATTTTGCTGGATATGCTGCAATCAAAGCATCCAGCCACACCAATTGCCAACATCAAAAGCGCGATCGCTTTATCTCTAGGTCAGTTAGGCAAGATGCAGGCAATTGAACCATTGATTTGGCTGCTAGCAGATGCAAATGCATCAGTGAGATTACATGCGATCGCCGCACTAAAAAATCTAGATAGGGAAGTTGCACATCAACAATTGCAGCAGTTAGCAAATAATGCCACACTCATACCAGATTTGCAAAAAGGAATAGCGATCGCCCTAGCCGAATGGTAAATCTTTTTAGAGAGGATGAAGAAGCAGGGGAAAGAAGTCTCCTAAGTTTGACAATATAGCGGTTCCCACTCGGATGCGGTTGTTAATTCAGGTTGCTCAGCACCAGCAGCTTAATATCCATATTGAGTTAGACAAAGGATCTATCGCGCAATAGTGCAGTGAACGATAGCATTGTAGTGCTATGTCTGTGGGAGTTCGGTAGTTATGACCGAGTTACTTGAAAAGGCGATCGCTAGGTTGAAAACTTTGCCTGCCAGTGAGCAGGATGCGATCGCTGTAATGATTCTGGAAGAACTCGAAGATGAAATCCGATGGGATAAAGCATTTGCAGGTTCTAAGGATACCCTTGCTAAACTCGCAGCCGAAGCAATGGCTGAGTATCACGCAGGGAAAACCCAAGAGTTAGACCCAGAAACATTGTGAAGTCACGCACAACCGCCCAATTTCGTAAAGCCTTTGCTGATTTACCTGAGCAAGTTCAAAAGCAAACACGCGAGGCATATCGCCAATTCAAACAAGATCCTCGTCATCCCAGTTTGCGCTTCAAAAAAGTACATCCAGAATTACCAATCTACTCTGCTCGCATCAGCAAAAGTTATCGGGCAGTTGGACAGTTAGAAGGCGATACAGTTATCTGGTTTTGGGTTGGTTCACATACAGACTATGACATGTTGCTCTTTAACTTGTAGCTACGTAGGAAAAATTAGCAATAATACAGCCATTTTCCTCAAGATTTACCAAAAAATTCCGTGCCAAGCGGACAATTGACGATGAAGTCAGTAAAACCTGATTTATATTAATTATATAAATTTGACAGAAAGACTTGTAACAAACTTTACTAAATTGTCAATTAAAAACCGTTAACTTAATGAAAGCCATAAATGTAATTCAGGCTACGTAAAAATGCGGTTAGAGCAGTTGCAAGCCTTTCTGGCGATCGCCCAAACCGGCAGCTTTCAACAAGCAGCGCGGCAATGTAGTGTTACTCAATCGACGATCAGTCGCCAAATCCAGGCATTAGAAGCAGATTTGGGGTTAGAACTATTTCACAGAACAAGTCATGCCAAGCTAACACTGGCAGGTGAACGTTTGCTACCTCGTGTCCGCAAAATTTGCCAAGAGTGGCAGACTGCCACAAACGAATTAGCAAATTTAATCGCAGGAAAACAGCCAGAACTTTGCATTGCAGCGATTCACTCAATATGTGCCACTTACCTGCCACCAGTGTTGCAAAAATTTTGTCATGATTATCCAGATGTGCAATTGCGGGTGACTTCATTAGGAAGCGATCGCGCCTTAAAAGTCCTCAAAGATGGATTAGTAGATCTAGCAATTGTGATGAATAATCGGTTTTTAACCACTGGTAGAGAAATGGTAGTAGAAGTACTTTATGATGAACCTATAGAAGTCCTTACGGCAGCCAATCATCCCCTAGCTAAATATGAATGTATCCCTTGGTCGGAGCTAATTCGTTATCCCCAAGTGGTTTTTAAAGATGGTTATGGGATGCAACGTCTAATACAAGATAGATTTGAGCGACTGGAAGCTAAACTTCAGGCGGCTTTAGAGGTAAACACCCTAGACGCTTTCCGAGGAGTAGTGCGCCAAGGAGAACTGATAGCTTTACTGCCTCAATCAGCACTAATCGAAGCACGTTGTGACCCTACCCTTGCAGTCAGACCCCTAACCAGCAATAGTAAGGGTACTTTCCCTGATAGTTCGAGTTTAACTCGTCGGGTAGTGATGGTAACAACTCAAGACCGTCTCCAAATTCCCCCCATCAATCACTTTTGGCAACTAGTGCGGGAAAATATCCCACTACAACTTGACCAACAGCGATCGGCTTCATAAGTGTCATTAGTCATTGGTCATTCGTCATTGGCACTCTCACCATTGGACTTTGGACAAATGACATAGACGTGTAGCGGCTTACCGCAGGGTAGGACAAAGGACAAATGAGCAATGTATTTAGAGAATTTTTGCAAAAAGTAGGTAGCGGAAACCACACAGCCGAGAATTTGACTCGTCTTGAAGCAGCCACTGCTACAAAGATGATGTTGCTAGGTGAAGCAACGCCAGCCCAAATTGGGGCATTTTTGATTGCCCACCGAATTAAGCGTCCCACTGGGGAAGAGTTAGCAGGTATGTTGGATGCCTACGACGAACTAGGGCCAAAACTGCAACCAATCGCTTTTGCGCGTCCGGTGATAGTTTTGGGTCTACCTTATGATGGGAGAACCCGCACCGCACCAATTGCTCCGATAACGGCTTTAATCCTTGCTGCATCTGGACAGCCTGTGGTAATGCATGGTGGCGATCGCTTACCAACAAAGTATGGATTACCCCTGATAGATATTTGGCAGGGATTAGGTGTCAATTGGACTAACTTATCACTAACGAAAACCCAACAGGTGTTTGAGCAAACAGGTATTGGCTTTGTTTATACACCAGAGCATTTTCCCCTAACTAACAGTCTTTGGGAGTACCGTGATCAACTCGGCAAGCGTCCACCTTTGGCGACAATGGAGTTAATCTGGTGTCCTTATGCTGGGGATGCTCATATAATTGCTGGGTTTGTCCATCCTCCTACGGAAGCGATGTTTCAAGTCGCTTTGACTCTGCGAGGGGTAACAAAATTTACATTAGTCAAGGGATTGGAAGGTAGTTGCGACTTACCACGCGATCGCACTGCGATTATTGGCTTATCTTCATCAGCATCTCAAGAACTAGAACGCTTGCACCTTGTATCGCGTGAATACGGTTTTACCACCAAGAATTTACCCCTAGGCACTAACGAAGAACTCGTAGCTGATATGCAGCAGGTTTTGGTTGGTAATCCAGGTGAACTGATGCAAACAGCCTTGTGGAATGGTGGGTTTTATCTGTGGCGCAGTGGCATTTGTCCAGACATGCGATCGGGTATAATCAAAACTGAAGAATTATTAACTAGTGGTGCGGTAGCTGCTAAACTTCAAGAACTCAGCCAAGCAGTGAATTCTGTATCAGCAGCAGCTTTTCAGCCAGCTTAAGTTGTAGAGTTAATACTGTAGCAGGTGCGGCAGTATCTCTAAATATTAATTTTTGTGCAAAGTATGATTAAACTCAATAGATTATTTGAGAAAAGACTTTTATCCTTCACAAAAAAATAATTTATCGTTGATTTAAAAGCTTACAGTCTGAACATACTGAAATTACTTATCAACAGCTAATACCAGACCTTCACGGGCTAGTAATACTTCGGGAAATATAGATTTAATTTCAACTTGAACCTGGTCAAGAAAATAATCCTCGTCATCTGGGTGGTGATGAGAGATTACTAAGCGTTTCACATCAGCAGTTTGAGCCACACTCACCGCAGTTTGCCAATGTAAATCAGCTGAGTCATGGTTGTGAGCGGTTGGCGGAGTATAGGTAGCATTAGCAATCAGTAAATCAACGCCTTTAATAAACTGTAAAATCCGCTCTCGTTCTACTTCATCGGCATTTTTGTGTAAATCTGTGATATAAGCAACACTGTATTGCTGCCAAGCAACTCGATAACCAACTGACCGCTGAGTTTGATTGATCAATGTTACTGTAATGATCACATCATCTAACTTAACTTCCCTGTTTGGAGTCAAATTGTAAAACTGCAATTCTGACTGCATTACCTGCAAAGGGTAAGGAAAGTGTGGCTGGAGCATCTGGTCGCATAGGCATTGTTTGATTGAGGCTCCATTTGAAGCAGCTGTGCCGTAAATATGGAAGCAATTTTCCGCAATAAATGCAGGAGCAAAAAAGGGAAACCCTTGAATACGATTTGACTGGGAGTTAGTAAAAAATAAATGAGCTTCCAGTGGCTGTCGCAGTTTTTGCCAAGTTTTACCTAGTATGCGTAAGCCAGTACCGCCATCAAAAATCAAGCGTTTTCCGGCTACATGCATTTCTACACAAGCAGTATTGCCACCATAGCAGCTGGTGTTACTGGCTGGGGTGGGAATTAAACCCCGTACACCCCAGAATTGTACAAAAAATTCACCCGATAGGTTACTCCTTAGGGTAGTTGACTTTTCAGTTACGTAACTATGTGAACCGGACAACTCAAAATTTGACATTTTCCTTGACTGTTAGACCTTACTGAGCAGGTCATCGTAGCGCCGCACTTCCAACAGTCGGTTTTTTTCATCCACAATGACCACCGTCGGAGAGTAACTTTTTAACTCTTCTAAAGTGAACTGCCCGTAAGTCATTATAATCAAGCGATCGCCAATAATGCCTAGACGTGCCGCAGCCCCATTTAATTCAATTACTCCTGAATTAGCAGCAGCCGGGATCGCATACGTAATGAAGCGCTCGCCATTGGCATTATTTACTACTTGTACCTGCTCATAGGGTAAGATGCCAGCTTTATCTAAAAGGATTTGATCGATACTGATACTACCCACGTAGTGAAGATTTGCCCCCGTGAGGGTGCAGTTGTGAATTTTTGCCAAAAGGAGCGTGCGCTGCATTGCGTTTATGGGTTCTGTGGCAATTGAGCTAAAGTCTAGTAAAAGTCAAGGAGGTAAAGTTTTGTGCTTTCCCTATTCCTGACTTTTGTTGAAGTTTTGTTTAGGTAGTTTGAGAATCAGAATCCCGACCTTTTTCGCTACCGGCTTTTATGCACTTTTCTACTAAGGGCATAACCTGTTCAACATCCTGCCACCCGCGAATTTCAGTTACCTTTTTTTCCAAATTTTTATAACTGCGGAAAAATTCGGCAATTTCAGCCAAACGGTGTGGCGGTACATCTTTCAGGGATTTTATTTGAGCGTAGCGGGGATCTTTGTCAGGAACACAAAGGATTTTTTCATCGCGATCGCCGCCGTCAATCATCTCCAGAAATCCAATTGGTCTTGCGGCTATAACACAACCTGGGAAGGTCGGCTCATCTATTAATACCATACCATCCAGGGGGTCGCCATCATCGGCCAAAGTATTGGGTACAAAGCCGTAGTCATACGGATATTGTACCGAGGAATAAAGTACCCGGTCTAGAGCAAAAGCTTGTATTTCTTTGTCGTATTCGTATTTATTTTTACTCCCGCCTACAATTTCAATCAGAACGTTGATTAGACCCGGTTTAGGTTGGGCAGGAATACGAGATAAGTCCACAAAAAACTCCTCCGCTAACAGTGAATCATGGGAGCATTCAGCTTCACTCCCCGTGTAGAATTTTAGGGCAATATGGATCTCTTCCCAAGGTATTCATAGAAAGCGGTGGGAGAAGCTTCCTTGTGAGCGTTGTCGGAAAGCCCCGCCGCCGCTTGTGGCATTGGTAATTTTTTACCATGCCCAAAACCACGCGCCTGCAAGCGAAAAGTTTCCAGGGAGCGGAAAACACGCCCACAGAACTTTTCGCTTGCGGGCATGGTTTTTCTATTTGTATTAGGGACTTTTAAGAAGCAGAACTGAAGAATCTATCTGTTCTGTGTCTCTTGAGTCCACAATCTTATCGAATTAGCCAAACAATAGAAAAAGCGTTGCTAAGTTTCCACGCAACGCTTTTTCCAAGACAGTGGTGTAGATTTCCCTTACCTGGATGCTGCTAGAGGGATTTCTATCCTTACTCAAGTCTTGACTATTGAATCTAGAGTCAAATAACACAGATTCAATTTATTCTTGATGAATTAAGTCAACAGACATTGTCTCAAAGTCTGCTTTCTCCTTTTTCGAGATTTTGTGTTGATAAAATTTTATTGGGAAGTTTTGTCTAATCTTCACTTCCTTGTATGTTATAAGTCAGGGGTTGCGGGTTATTCTGAACATCGGGTGAAGAATAGTGGCCGATGACAAATACGGGTAGAGTTAGAGTTAATAGTGCGATCGCAGTTCCCACAATGTCTGCCAAACGATGGGAATACGTGTCGGCATTGGCAGACTGGCTATTTGAATTCATACAAAATTGAGGTTCGTCGGATCACTTGTAGGTCTACTCTCTGAGTGAGAGTGTTGATGCTATTTTAGCTATTTTTTAACTGTAAACTGTGTAGCTGTTAACAAACTAAACCAGTTTTGCAAGCGTCATAATATTATTTTTATACATGAACATTTTGATACAAAATCGCCAGTTAACGAATTAGGTTTTATTTTGTGGCTAATGTTTGCAGATGCTTCACAGTATTGTGTAACAGATACTTTTCGCATAACTGATGATAACAGCATTATAAATTACCTTTTTCTGCTGATTAGAGATTAATTAGCAAAATGTATTTTTCCAGACTGAATTTAGATTATAACATCTTGCAACGCCTCTACTCACATCATTTGGGGTAAATCGAAAGATTGTGATACCAAATACAATTACCGCAAAAATACCGAACAGATATCTGTGTTTTCAATTATTCAACAGTAGTTATACATAAAAATATTTACAACCTAGGAATAACCAGGTAGTGATGATTTTTGTAACCGTCATTTTCTACCGAATAAATACAGATATATTAATCGTGTTGTCCAGCATTAATTCAGTGATAATACCAAATAAGTATTTCAGAATTTAAATTTATAAATCTGTGCAATATCACTGCAATTTTGTCAATCTGTATATAGGTAGAGTAAAAATGCATTAAATGAATACTCAATCCCAATTTATAAAACTGTATAAGTATGAACCTTAGTTTTTGGCGATTGTAGTATTTAAGTTAGTTTTCTGCTATGGTCATGCTGCGTTTAGAATCACCAACTATTTAACCGGATTTTATACACAAATCTTATAACAAATGAGCCAACTAAAAAAACCGCCACTAAATTAGGGCGGTCTGGTTAAGCAATCGGAGGGTAATTACAGGTTACTCTGCTGATAAGTAAACGTGTTGTAGCAGAATTTGCATTTATCGCTAGCCTAAACCTAAAGATAAACTAACGTTTACCATAAACACTCATTGGTTCCTTAATAAACCGGATATAAAGATGCTTAAACGTAGACTTGACTACGCGGGGCATAGCAAAATCAATAGGCATTAACTTGTCTGGTAGCTGCCAATCTTCTATTTTTAGTAAGTCAGGATGTAAGTGAGGAAATTCTATAGCAGCAAGTTCTGGGCAAACTCCCAGTCTTTGAGAAGCTGCAACGGTAGGTACTTGTTCGGGTGGAACATTGAGGATTTCTATCATTGCCCGATCTAAGGCAAATACATTTGATGCTGCTGCTAAAATGCCCAGTTGACGAGGTTCACCGCCACTAGGGCCATTACCTTCATGACCGATGATGGCATCTAAGATGGTTAAGTTTGGGTTAATTGCCTTGGCAGTTTCTACTAACATTTCACCAAATCGGTTTGCGTCTTTTCCAGCTTCCATGTGCCACCAAGCTTTCATCTTTCCGGGAACGCAACCAAACAGATTTTTTACACCCAATGTTAATGTTAGCTGTGTATGTGATTTGACTTTGGGCAGATTAATTACTACATCTGCTTCCATCGCTTCTTTGCAAAGCCGCAGATGATTAAAATCTTCATTTACAGTTTGGTAACGCTTGCCGTGAAACTCGATAATCGGTAAATTCAGTTCTTCTAAAAGAGGCAAATAGCCATTTGCCACTGCTACTCCCTTAGCACTGCCAAAAGCTGGACTATCTCCTAAAAATGGCTCACCACCAGCCTCAATTACCATCTGGGCTACTTCGTAAACCAGTTCGGGGCGAGTGGTACACTCTTTAGTAGGACGCGCTCCTGTGAGTAGATTCGGTTTGAGCAAGACGCGATCGCCTTTTTTCACAAAAGCAGCCATTCCCCCTAAAGGTTCCAGCAGTGTGGCTAAAGATTCCCGTAAAGCCTCTCGTTCGTAGGAAGTAGCCCGAATTAAACTGACAGATGGTTTTTGAGTCTGCATGGTATGGATTGGGATTGGGGATTGGGCATTGGGAATTGGGCATTGGGGATTGGGCATTGGGAATTGGGCATTGGGCATTGGGCATTGGGCATTGGGCATTGGGGACTGGGGACTGGGGATTAGGGATTAGGGACTGGAGACTGAGGACTAGGGACTGGGGACTGTGAAAT
>NZ_JADEXR010000067.1 GCF_015206995.1 aff. Roholtiella sp. LEGE 12411
GAATAGGGCATGGGGCATGGGGCATTAATTATTTTCCCCCTGCTTCCCCTGCTTCTGATTCCTCAGTTTCTAATTACCTTGCCTGAATTGGAGTTAGAGCAACACCTTGGTAATAATGCCCCAAAATTTGCAGATGGTTGGCTCCTCTGCGAGCTAGATTGTACGCGCCCCACTGACTCATGCCTAAAGCATGACCGAAGCCAAGCCCTTGGAGTACAAAACTTCCATCTGCTCCCTTGGTGACATTAAAGCGGGTACTTTTGAGCTTGAGAGCCGTACGCACTTCCTCGCCTTGTAATACTTTCGCACCTTTATCGCCGACAATTTTCAAGACTTTAACACTGCGGAAAGGCGAGTATGTTTCTGGAATCATCTCCTTCACATTGCCCACTGTCGGAAATTTAGCGTTAATTTCAGCAGGCGAGAAGGTTTTTACCCAATTACACTCGCTGATATTTTGATCGTAGTCTTGAACAGCACGCAGGTAAGGCAAGGTATTTCCCCAAACATCTTCTACGTTTTCGGTATGTCCCCCAGAACAGGCGTGGAAGACTGAGAGAATAATTCGATTTTGGTAAGTTAGTACCTGCCCTGCTGTAGCATCCACTGCGGCATAAGTAGCAGGAGATTCACTGATTACACCTTTGTAAATTTGCCAGCGATCTGGGCTACTACCTAAGTCGTAGATGGGATTCTTGCGCTGTTTTTCTCGCTCGTAGAGGGCATAGGTACGGGCGGCGATCGCTTGAGCTTTCAGAGCTTCTGAGGGCCATCTGGCATCCATCTCCCCACCAATAACGCTGTAGAGATATTCTTGATCATCAACCCAGTTAACAGCTGTTAAACCTTTTTCGGTAGGCACAACGAGAGTTCTGCCCCGATACCAGCGATCGCCAATATAAACAAATCCTTTACCTGTCGGCTCAATCCAAAATAAACCAGACTGCCACTTATCTAAAGCAACTCCGCCAGGAACGGCTTGAGCATAATACGCACTCATCGCTGGTAACTGTCCAAGAGTACGACCAGTACTATCTTTAATGATCCCAGTCGTGGAACTGCCGACTTTTACCTGATTGACCCCCCTCTCAATGGCTATACGCAGAATTACGGATGCTTGAGCTGGTGCAACCAAAGCCATCCACAAGAGAATACTTATCCACCAATGACATCCTTTAACCTGGGAAAATAAAGAGCTTAAGTAAAGTTGGAATTTCATGCTGATCATCTAATCACATTAGTATCTGATTGGTGCTGTAGACTATATCTACAACTAAAGATGAGACAGTTCTCCAACACAGGAGGTTGCCACCTTTTACTAATTATGCATTTTGGTTTGGTTATAGGGTGGAAATTAGCTATTCATGCTCATGTAATTCGTGCTTTATACTGAAAACGCTTACATCAAGTGCTTTAGCGCCTATTTGGATAATCAACTCTCGAATAGAACAATGCCTAAACCTTCGGAAAATGACTCACATCATTAGCAATAATTCCAATTAAATTCAATCTCCTTAAAATTTCTATAGCTTGAGTCAGTTCAGTTCGAGTCACTTTACCCATGCGCTCTACCATGACAATCCCATTGCAGAAGGATGCCACAATCCCAGCATCGACTGTGCTTAAAATTGACGGAGCATCTATCAGCACTAGGTCATAGGTTTGCTCAAACAACTCAAGCAGTTCTTTCATCCGCTTAGAACTGAGCAGCTTCGCTGTGTCTTCTGGTATGGGCCCAGCAGTCAAGATATCTATTGAGGGATGAATGGGCTGGATGTAATCTTGTATGTGGCTAACTGTCTCATCAACTAATAACAGAGATAGTCCCCAGTCATTGGAGAGTTCCAGTTTTTTGTGCAGGCTAGGATATCGTAGGTTAGCATCAATCACCAATACCCGCTGATGCATGTGAGCAGCACTAGCGCCAAGCCCCAAAGCCAAAGTTGTCTTTCCTTCCCCTGGTAGGGCTGAAGTCAACATCAAAGACTTGAAAGGGAAAGGATACTTTAATATCTGAATATTTTGATAGATCATATCCAAGGTTTCGTGGATAGGCAACCTAGAACTGGTTTCTACCAAAGAGGCATCTGAACGCTGCCCAATCAAAGCTAGATTTGGGAACCTTTTCTTGACACTATCCTGTGGTAGTTTTGGCACTGAACCCAGTACCCGGAGGTTCGTCAGTTTCTGTAAATCTTGTGTAGAGTAGATGGCATCATTAAGTTTTTCCCAAATTAGGGCTGCTGCAATACCTAAGATTGGCCCAATTATCGCTCCTCCAAGTAAAAGTAATAATCTGTTCCTCCTCACATAGGTTCCCAAAGCAGGTGCTTCCAACACTTGCCAATCGAATCCTCCTTGAGCAATTTTCAGTCCCAAGGACTGTTGAGTCTGAAGTAGTTGCTCAAGGGTTTTGCGATTAGTCTCCACCTTCGGCAGCAGACGGTTGTATTCTGCTATCAAGCTTGGGTATTTGTTTAGTTCAGAGCGGAGTTGCTGTTCTGAATCTGTGAGACTCTTTTGATTGGCAATTAATCCTAGAGCAGCCGTCTGCACTAGAATTAACTCGTCCACGAGCTTGGGGTCAACTCCTGCCATCTGACCCTGTGTCAAAAGGGGTTCTCTGGTATTACTTGCAGCAAGAGCTTTGTCTTCTAGCGATCGCCCCACCTCTTGCCGTAATAACGCCAGTTGACTTTGGCGTTGCTGCTTCAGTTTTTCTACTGTTGGATAATCGTCTGTATAACGCAGCCGCTCTTTTGCTAGAGCCAATTCAGTCTGTTGAACCTCATTCAACAACATTTGGTAGCGGCTTGACTGACTTAAACTAGAGGAAATTAGGGGATTCTGAGATGAAGACGCCATTTTTTGCTCTAGATTATCCTGGCGAGCTTGTACGTCTTGAAGTTGTGCGCGAGTAGTTTGCAGCTGTTTTTGAACGTCAGCGAGAGATTCTAAAAGGATTTTACTTTGTACTTCTGGATCAAGTAAATTATGTTTTCTGCGAAATTGTTCTAAATTTTGCTCAGCTTGGCTTACCTCTTTTTTAATCTCAGGTAGGCGCGTATTGACAAAGGCTAGCCCCTTATTCAGACGCTGCTTTTGTTGCTCTATATTGTAGTCTTGATAGACTTTCTGGAGAGCTTGAAGTACTTTTTTGGTTTTAACTGGATTCTCGTCTTTAAAGGAAATCTCAAATACTTGACTAGGAAACTTATTATCTCCTATTCCTCCCTGTACTTGGATCACTTCCAAAGGTGCTTTTTTCCTCTTTTCTTTTTGTCCCTTGATATCTGCTAAAGTAATGTCTGGATAATCAGAACGAAGCAAATCTACAGCTTTCTGTATAAGGTTGGAACTTAACATTATTTTCAGATGAGCTGTGTAATCAACAGCTGGAAAATTAAAGTCAGTAGCCTTGCTGGCTGAACCTTCTGGGGTATTACTTGACCGTACGCCATCATATAAGTTGGAATTCACCAATATCTGCATGTAGCTCTGGTAGGTCGGTTTGGTAATCACAGTTAGGAAAGTAGCAACGGACATGACTACACCAGAAACACCCAAGATCAGAAAGCGTCGGCGAAGCAAAATAGTAGATAGTTGTCTGATGCCAACTGCTTCTTGTGCAGGGCTTGTAACCAGTTGCGCTTGATTCAGATCAGTTTTAACCACTATTAAACTCCTCTAATATCGAAATGCTATATGAAAGATTGCGAGAAAAATTTGATTAGACGAACCGTTTTATACCTATGTACGCAACAATATAGCCAATTATTCTTAGATAAAGACTAAACTGTTATTCTTTCAATAATGACAGAACCACTTGGCACAATATTAAGCCCATTAATCCTTTTATGCTGATCAATTCATGCATATAAGTTCCAAATCAGTATCTGAATAATAAATTTTAAAAGAATATTTATATAATAAAAAAATCTTGACTAAAAATTAATTATTTATTGCATCAATTTTAATAAAAGCTGTTACCATTCACAACGTCACAATCCGTTAGGGTTGTCTTTCTGTAATGAAGGATATAAATAATACAGTTAAGCTAGTGATATTTATTTATTCGGATAACTTCAACTTTCTTTTCAAAATAGGAGCATAGTTACCACTGTTTCAGTGGTATTAAGGAGGTTCAAGCCTTAACTAAATTGTATTTAGATATAAATAACATGCTCAAAAAATATTTGAGCCATACTATTAGAATGTTTTTGATACATCAACTTAACTGATGATTTACAGTTAACAACTTGCTCGTCAAACCAAACTGCTGTATATTTGCTGGGTATTATGAATTTTGCTACTAACCTTAAGATCAATTACAGTTAGTTTTAGATTTTAGATTAGGTCAAAGCGGTTTAATCAAAAATCTCAAATTTAACTAACTCGCCGTAAGTCCCCCACGCTCATTTGGTACTCTAAATCAGTGTATGGAGGATGTCATGCGCTTACTTTGGTTAACTCCACTTCCCGCCGCCTGGGTACTTCATGAATCAGAAAATCATAAGCCATGTCAGTATTAGGAAAAATAGTACGAGCTTCCCGAAGTAAATCCTTTAACTCCAAGGTATTTCCGGGAGCATAGCGGGGACTAAAATGACTCATAATTAGCCGATGCGCTCCAGCTGCTAAAGCTGTTTGTGCTGCCATTGTGCTTGTGGAATGTAACCGCTGAAAAGCCATATCTGCATCTTGATGAGCAAAGGTTGCTTCATGAATTAACACATCTGCATCCTTTGCTAATTCCACTGCGCCGTCACAATAAATTGTGTCTGTGCAATAGGCAATTTTCCGTCCAATTTCTGTAGGGCCACACAATTGAGTACCATTAATCACTCTTCCGTCGTTAAGCGTCACCGTTTCACCACGTTTGAGTTGACCATAAATACGACCAGGAGGGATTTGCAAAGCTTTGGCTTTTTCCACATCAAAGCGTCCTGCTCGGTCTTTTTCGGCTACGCGATAGCCGAAAGCTGTAATCCGGTGATTTAGAAGACCGCAGCTAATGCTAAACTCATCATCTTCATAAATTACCCCTGGACGGATGGCGTGAACTTTGATCGGGTAGGAAAAATGTGTGTGGGAGTAACGTGAGGCCGCTTGGATATATTCATTTAATCCAGATGGGCCGTATATATCAATTCGTTCCACATTGCCAGCCAAGCCGCAAGTGGCCAGCAGTCCCATCAAGCCAAAAATGTGGTCGCCGTGCATGTGGGTGATAAAAATTCGGGAGAGCTGGCTAATTTTCAGTTCACTCCGCAAAATTTGATGCTGGGTGCCTTCGCCACAGTCAAATAACCACAACTCTGCCCGTTGGGGTAATCTCAGGGCAACACTGGAAACATTGCGCGATCGCGTAGGTACACCGGAACTCGTCCCTAAGAATGTTATTTGCACAGCGTTCTTTAGTCTTCCTATTGCTCAAGTTGACGCTCTACTCTCTATAGTGACACGGTTGATGAGCAAAATTCTTCTGCGAATAGATCACCTTTGAGAGCGCAAATGCTTACAGCGAAATTATCCAGTTTTTATTAAGTACATGGGTGCAAAGATACCTAACTATATAAAAGGACGTTAAGGAACTTAGTCTGTGGTGTAATTTCCTCTTTTAACTCTAGTTTCTATTTCATTTCAATCTTGTTCATTATTCAAATAAGGTATGTCTTCTTCACAGGTTAGGAAGACTGTAAAAAAATTACCCTATGCATATCACCTGGCAGATTATTGTAAAATGTTTACTTATTTTTACATGACCAATTTTTTGCAGCTACCTACTTAAATCAAAGAAACTATACTAACAAAATAGTTTTTATATGTCATTTGATTAGTACTTTTTATTCAACAATTTTAGTTTATAAAAACTTTGCAATTTAATGTTAACTCTTTACAGATGTTTTACTGTTTTACCTGAGAATTCATAGTACTTTTACTTAAGTGGAAATACTATAAATTTAATTATTTTTCATAATTTAATTTCCCCAAAATCCACACCAAAACTCTTTTATGCACAGCAAACGCCACAAACGAGGTGTTGGTGGCTTGTTAAAATGGCTATTTCTGTGCAGTCTTACCTTTTGCCTATGCCTAAGTCATGTTTCTTTGACAACTTGGCAGGTACAATTTGGCGAAAAAATAACTGCACAAGTCAGGAATCTGAGCGGTAGTTTTCGAGAAATTCGATGGTCAAAAACTGACCATCGGAACTTCGAGAGCCAAGCTGATGCCATCCACCACCAAAAATTGGGACTTAACCTACCTACGGGGGTTTATAACCAGCAACTATCCTTAGATCTGCTACAGCATCTAACCCAAATAAAAGTTCCTACTAATACCAGTCAATATATTCATCAAGGTATTAACAGCTATGTAGGCGGAGACATTAAAGATGCAAGTAAACCCAAAGTTTTGGAATATTTACAAAAGGGTCTGAATATTGCCCGCGATCGCGGCGATAAGCTAGGCGAAATGCGCTTACTTCTCAATTCGATTTTGCTCTATCATCAAACTAAAGCATCAAATTTAGCTTCAGTAGCAGTACAACAAGCTTTGGTTGTACTCAAACAACTACCAGATTCACCAGATAAAGTCTATGCAGCGATAGACTTAGCTAACTTGGTGCAATTTCCTGCTGTTGATGCAATTTCGTATTTAGTCGCATGTCCGCAGTTTCAGGAAAGCTCGAAAGCTTTAGATTTACTTGTTCAAGCAGTCTCAACTGCTCAACGTCTGAGAAATTTTTCCGTCTTATCATTTGCTATGGGAAATCTTGGCCATTTCTATGAATGTCGCCAAGATTACCAGCAAGCTCTCAAATTAACCATACAAGCTCAGAAGATTGCTAAACAAGGTTTAAACCCTTTAAAAGCTGACGATAGGCTCTTGTTATGGTACTGGCAAGCTGGACGTATTTTGAAAGCACAAAATAAGGTATTTGATGCCACTAAAGCTTATGCACAAACATGCGAAGGCTTAAAAAATATTCGCAGTGATATTTGGAATATTCATCAATATCTACAAGTTAATTTACGAGATGTTTTTGAACTATTGTATCGTCAGTTTATTGACCTAAAATTAAGCTTAGAGGATCAAAATATTGCCACTGTCAAGCAAGTTAATAGCATTCTTAATCTTAACTCACTAATCGCTGCTATTAATCAGTTACAACTGGTAGAAATGCAAAGTTATTGTGTTAATGATTGTAATTTAACAGGAGCTAATAATCAGCAGTTTGATTTAGGAAGTATTGCGGAAAAAACTGCTATTTTTAACTCTATTATCTTGGAAAAACACGCTGCTATTATAGTTAGCTTTCCTAATGGGTATAAAAAATTCAAGTGGATAAACATTGATAGCGAAACTCTGAGAGTAAAAGTCAATAAATTTCGTATTGGACTTGAGAATTATGGTGAAATCACTTACAATCCCAAGCGGGCACAGAAGTTATACGACTGGATAATTCGTCCTTTTGTGAATGATTTAGAGTCATTACAGATCAAAACTTTAGTTTTCATTCAAGATGGAATTCTTCGCAGTGTGCCAATGGCGGCGCTACATGATGGTAAGAAATTCTTGGTTGAGAACTATGCCATTGCTACCACTCCCAGCCTGACTTTAACAAATCTTCAAACAGTACGCGGCAAAAAGCTCCGGGCCCTAGCTGTCGGTTTAACCAAAGATGCAATAGTTAATGGTCGAAGATATGAGGCTTTGAGCAACGTAGCATCAGAAATTCGTCAAGTCGAGAAGCAAATTCCAGGTAGCAAGCATTTATTGGATGAGAATTTTACACGCGATCGCTTACAAGCCGAACTCCAGCAAAATGTTTATCCTATTGTTCACATTGCTACTCATGGTGAGTTTGGCAACTTTCCCGAAGATACCTTCCTCGTCACAGGTGATAACGAGAAGCTCACCATCACCGAGCTATATAATATCTTTCGCAGTCTAGCCCACGATGCTAAAACAATAGATTTACTCACCCTTACTGCTTGTGATACTGCTATTGGTGATGATCATGCTGCTCTTGGATTGGCTGGAGTCGCTGTGCAAGCTGGTGTGAGAACTGCTCTAGCTTCGCTTTGGTCGATTAACGATGCTTCCACAGTCGAATTAGTTACTAAATTTTACGAAGCCTGGCGTCATTCTGGAGTGAGTAAAGCTGAGGCTCTGCGTCAAGCTCAACAAGCACTGATTTCTAATGGTCAATCTTCCCATCCCGCCTACTGGGCCGCTTTTATTCTCATAGGTAATTGGCTGTAGGTAATTCGCTGATTTAAAATGGTTTCTGCTTTTTTAACCGAACAGTTAGGAAACAATTTTTACGAAGATTACTGTTCTTCTAGGCGATGTTAGGGAAAAAGTTTTACGAGGATTGCTGCAAAAGCAGCTGTTATCAATTACTGATGGCATTGCTCATGGCGATGTTGCTCAAATGCCTGCTTTGTCCTGTTTTCTCTAGCTTGGCAAGACTAGTTAACAAACTGGCAACAGCCCTTCCTGTTTGCTCTCCAGATGTGGGTAGCACTTCGTTAATGGCATCGTACCATATACCAGCTTCAGCATAGAGATTAGCTCTAAGGGAGGGTTCTTTGGTGACAGAAAGCGCAGTCAAAAGAGCCTGGGGAATTTGTACAACCTCTATTTCTGCCCTAGAAACTGGATTACGAGAGGGACGGTTACTGTTACACAAAGTTTGCAATTGCCAAAGATATCTTTTACCTACACTTAAACCAGGCAACTTCTGTGGTAAAGAGCGCTTCATCATTCCTTGTGAACTCTGGAATTGCTGCGTATAAATATTTAGCTTTTTCGGTTTGAGACTGGTGTCAAATTCGTAGAGGCTAAATTGTATCCGCACAGCTTGGTTGTCAGGTATAAACCAAGCAAAAGTTGGGTGAAGCGAAGTGGTTCGTCCAACATGAGTTATGGGAGCAAGTAATGTGAGCGATCGCCCACTAGTTGCTTTGCACCGTCCCCTCACACCTGATGAGTCTGAATATCCACTTGGGGGTTTTTGATCTGACGGTGGCTGATATCCAGCTAGTGCGATCTGAGTTGTGCTTAGGGTCGTACTCAAAATACAAGTTGTTAAAATCTTGAAATTCAAAAGTTTGTGCAAAGTCCATTTTTTGTAAGTCATCATTGGGTGCATTTCACTTTTGTAGATATAAAGTGAACTACAAACTAAAGGTGCTATTTTTCGGACTTTATCGGAGATATTTTTGTGAACCGGAGATGCTTCTATATTCATCTTTCCTCCTTTGGCATTGCACTGAAAAAATAATTGTCAAAATTTATAAACTATGTTTGCTATTAAACCAGATTTGCTTTATGAACTTCCAAAACTTAATTAAACTTTTTTTGTTATCTACTATTATCAAACCATACTTTATTTAATGTATACATAATATTTTTTAATGGGATAATCGATAGATTTAAACTTTGATAAATAATGTTTAAATTTATCTTCGCCTATTTGATAACAACAGTTTATTAACAGTCACCAAGCTATTTATTAACATGTTATTTTTTACATAAAACATCTCTGATTCCAAACAGAAAATACCCAATTTCATAGAGGGTTATAGGTAGCGTAGATGTCGTAAAAGCCATTGGTACTTGCTCTAGAGACAATAAGCACAGCGTCTAGCTTTCTCTTCTCTTTTCTTGCCTCTGTGTTCTCTACGCCTCTGAGGTTAGATAAATTACTTTGAACCGCACAGACACAGGGAAAAGTCGGAGCGCCGGAAACCGGCGATCTGAACTTTTCAAGACACAGAGCGCTGAGAAAAAACAATCTTATTTTACGAATCACCTTGAAAGGGCTATTTATAGGACTTACGCACTATACAAATGCATCGTGATGTGAATTAACTAAAATAGGTTGTTTCAGGCTTTTCTTAATTATCCTGCGATGGTCAATAGACCATGCTGTGCCCTTACGAAAGATATGGTTTTTAATTGATTTAGGACTTACGCAACTGGCACACAAGGCTTCTGGTATAAGAGTCAAGGGTCAAGGGGAGCCACTGCGTTGGGCGGCTCTGCCGACTTGAAGCAAGTGGCGTTCAAGAATCAAGGTTTTTTGGACTTTTGACCTTTGACTCTGGACAACCTCTGGCGTTAAAAATATGACACTTGCGTAAGTCCTGTGATTCATAGAAAGTCGGCGGTAAACTCCATCCCCAGGTGTCTGTAGAAGGATAGCCGCCCGCCGACTTGGGGCATTAGGCATTGGTAACTCTTCCGAATGGCACTAAGAAAAGATACAGCCCTTGCTCTGACTGGTTCCCAGCCCCCAGGCTGGGAACCCATTCTGGGAGGCTCCGCCTCCACTAGCTTGACAAGAGGCAGAGCCTCTTTAAACACATTCCCAGCCCCCAGGCTGGGAACGAGACGACACAAGCCTTTGGGCTTTTCTTAGTGCCATTCGTAACTCTTCCCCATGTCCGATTCCCCATGTTCAAAAACTCCATCCCCTTGTGGGTGGAGTTTTTGATGCTTTTTGTGCTCTTCAATACCGCAACCAAAACTTTGCTATGGGCCAAGATAATTCACAAAGCGTTCCTTTAGGAGAAAGGGGTACTCGCCGAAATTTTCCTTTAAATTGTCGAGCTAAATTCCTGAACTGTTGTGTTCCGCGACCTTCTCTAGATGAACTAACTCCCAAGCCATCATCTACAATGCTTAGAGTGTACCAACCTTCAGATGAAGAGCAAGTGACTTCGAGACGGGTTACTCCTGTGGCGTGTTTACCGACATTGCATAAAGCTTCTTCTAAAAATCGGCACAGACTTCGCTTTTGTTCAATATTCAAGCGTCGTTCATCTATAGGCTCAAAGGTTCGGATTTTAACCCTAATGGTTTTAAAGCAGGGAAATTCTCGTTCTAGAGTATAACTGTAAACTTGATAAAGAATTTCGTGAAGCGGGTCTTGCAAATTCAGCACCAGGCTTTTCCCTAAATAAAGGCTAGTATCTTGGGTTGGTGGTTCTCGTTGCAAAAATTCATAAATTCCCCGTAGCTCGTGGTTCAATTTTTCAAGTTCTTTTTCAAGTTCTGGTAGTAATTCATTTGTTGACGAATCATGATCGCGAACTAGCTTCAAAACTTTAGCTAGGTTTTGCAGGGGGCCATTGTGAATTGTTTCAAATGTGCGTTCAATGATGGCTTGACGAGCTTTAATTCTAGATCTCAAAGCTTGGTCGTATTGATATAGAGCTGTGAGTTCTATACCATTTAAAGCTAAAATGAGGAGTGGTGGTATTACTGGAACCCACCAACCCCAAGTCAGGAGTAAATAACTAAAGGCCACTAGGCTAAAGCTAGCAATACCAACAACTACAAAATTTTCCAGGGGAGATTTGGTGAACCTAGCACTAACAATTCCGAAAAAACCCCAAGTAAAAATCCACAAATATTCCCATTTGTCGTCCCAGGTTCTTAAAAGGGGTCTAGAGTCAAGTGCTGCACTGATTATTTGGCTAACAGCATGTGCTTGAATTTCTACGCCATAAACTCGCCCTGTTGCAGGTTTGATCGATTCAATGGCTGAAGTAGTGATGAAGTCTTTACGGCTAGGGGCCGTCATCCCAATAATTACAATGCGATCGCGTATCCAGTCTGGATTAAATTTATTGCTTGTGAGATCATTCAAAGATATAGTTCTAAATCTTTGTTTACCACTGCGAAAATTGAGTAGTACCTGAACTCCACCTGCATCAGTTCGCACATATCCGCCAGAGTTGGGTAAAAACCTGGGTAATTCAGTATCGGCGAACCTCATTGCGGCGCGATCGCTAATACCATTTTCCAAACTCATACCTTCATGAGCTAAATAAAGTTCTGTTAGACGGATAGACAAAGATAACTTGTATCCTTTGCGTGTCGGTGTTCCCAATAAGCTACGTCTTAATTTACCATCACTATCGGTAATTTGATCTGCAAAGCCCACTTGTTGAACGGATAATGCTGGTGGTGGAGCAACTTCATCAGGTAAGACTTTTTCAATAGCAATTAAATTTTTTAGATTTTTAAAAGTTGCAAGAAGTTCAGCATGACCTGGCTCAACTGGTAAATCTCTATAAATATCAAGACCAATAACTCTGGGCTTATAAGTCTGCAATTTCAACAACAACTGTGCCAAGTCACGATCTGATATGGGAGAATCTATAGGATGATTTTTGCGAGTGCGGATATCATCTTCATTAATCCCCAAAATTACAATTCGTTCATCTATAGATTCTTGAGGACGCAGACGGAGAAAACTATCAAAGGCTAGCCACTCTAAAGATTGCATCGCACCAGTAAGACGAACAATAATTGCTAGTCCAATTACTGCAATACCTGGTAATGCACCTACACGCCAAATGGCCATTTCCTCTTTGATTCTTAGCCAAAGTCCGGTCTGCATAAGCGTCTGATGCCAGTATTTCATCCCTCAGCTATTAATCACTCGTTATTAACTAATAAAAAAAAGTGAAGTTTTTACTAATATTTAATAACTAATGATCCTAGACTCTTAATGCGTAACTAATCAATCAATCCTTCTTCTCTAGCTCGCATTTCTGTTTGAATGCGGATATTTTTTCCTTCTTCAGGATAAACATCTAAAGCGTCTTGCAGTTTACTCCAGTAATGACGCACCATGCGTTCAGATATGCACATCCGCTCAGCAATAGTTTTATCTTGCAATCCTTCTTCAAATGCTAATGTCAGTACTCTAAGCCACTCTGGTTTAACTTCTAATCCCGAATGGATTCCTTTGATGTCTTTTGTATGAGTTAATCCTTGTAATGCCCAATCAACTCTGGTCAACATTTCCTGGGTAGAAAGACTTTTATCTGCAACGGTAAACCCTCCTTTATGGCTATCAATATCAGGTCTAATTCTTACCAGTGTTCTCACATTAGCACTTTGAACAACAAGATTCAGGTTGGGGTAATTTTTCATTAGAGTCCTGAGCAATTGAACACCTGTATCAGGTCGTGCGGTCATTCCAAGGGTAAATGGAAGAGAAAGATCCATAACTATGATATCAGGCTGCGAGCTAGTGACTTGACTCAGAGCATTCTTTGCATCTACAGCACTGATAAATTCAGCACCAGGGTAATGTTTTCGCAGTACATCTACTGTTCCAGCTAAAACTGATTCGTGGTCATCAATTACTAGAATTTTCAGCGATGCTTTCTCGGTTAAAGCTTGTTTCATAATTAACACCCTGCCAACTGCTAACGTAGGTATGAATTTTATTTTTATATGATTAAATAATTTTCTTCATATTAAATTCTATTACTTCGTAGTATGCTTATTAGCAAGATATCTTAGCTTTTTAATTTATAATAATTATTCATCAGCCTCTTGGAAGAAGTCTGGATACAATTTAATAATTGTTCTTACCAGCATAAATAACACGCAATACTAAGGTTTTGACTACGATAAAAAGATTTTCCTGAAGTTAAAAATTGAAAGCTTCCGCAAAGATACTTTAATTCTGGTAAATTAGAATAAAAAATAAATGTAGATGTATCAGGATATGTAATTTGTACCATTAGCTGACCTATATTTTTCTGTTCTTGTAAAGTGATATAAATTGATATTGGCATTAAAACTTCTGGCAAAGTTATAATCAACAACTCCTCTAAAGCTCTTAGAACTACCAGACTACGGTCAGCTGGCTCATGTCGCCAATATGCTGGCATATTGATATCAAAATACAAGTGGGGATTTGATACAAGCCACGGTTCTAATAAGCACTCAATAGCCAAGGGTAAGCTATCTTGAAGATACGCTGGAAATAAGCGATCGCTCAATTGCACTAAAGAGTGATGAAAACTATCAACTTGTTTTAAGCATTCTTGAGTTTTGTTGATTGATAAATTCACATTATCTATTGCTAACAAATCTAAACTGCGGCGGATTGTGAAGGATTCCTGTAACAAACCTTCTCGGATTTTCTCGGCTTCTAGAAACAGTCGCATAGACTGTCTAGAAGACCACCACTGCAATGCTTGTTGTATTCTCTGGTAAGAAGCCAAAAACCTTACAAGAGTCATGACGTAGACAATTAAAAGTATGATTTGCGTACACAGTTTCAGGTTCACAGTATATTTTTATGTAAGTTATGTTACTAGCACAACTGAAAAATGCTAGGTAATTGATGGCAGATTGCTGCCAAATAAAGTGTTTAAAATGTACAAGAAAATAGCCAAAATATGACATTGTGACTTCCCAAAATTGCATGTTGGATAAATAAATTAATGAGGTATTTGTCATGGACGGTTCATCTAGGAATCCTATAAATGTCATCTGTTTATAAATCAGTTATTAATCTTGCCTTTCTCAATATGAATTGCAATGCTGTCTCTTCTTTAGAAATAATGTCAGCTTGAGCCTCCATACCTGATTGGATAAGACACTGGCGATCGCCATTTCCAAATGTCAGATTTTCGGGTTGAATAGTCGCTTCAAAGTAGCTAGCAGCAGGAGATGTGGAACTTGATGTTGCTGTACCTGTATTGTTATTTTGCGGAGTAATTGCGTCTGGAGAAACAGTTTTAACAACACCTCTGAGAGTACCATAATCAGGATAAGGACAAGCATTAATCCGCAATTGTACTTTTTGATCAACTGCGACATTTTTAATTTCCTGAGTGGGAATCATTGCTTTAATGACCAGAGGAGCATTATTAGGAGCAATTTCAGCAATAGCTTCGCTAGCACGCAGCACTTGGCCAGGGTTTCGCAAATTCAGCTTGAGAATAATACCATTACTACTTGCCCGAAGAATAGTATCTTGTAGTTGATTTGCAACCTGCTGGAGTTCTTTTTGAGATTGTCCGAGTTGGCTTTGCATTTCAACTCGCCGCTGAATTAAGGCTTGCTTTTCTTTTTTTAAAGTAGCGATATTTGCTTCACCTTTAGCAGTTTCTTGAGCAATTCGTTCTTGAGCGATCGCCACTGTTGCTTTAGTAGGATTGACAGCAGATTTAGCTGATTCTACTTTAGATTTGGCTATTTCAACAGCTTTTTTTTGTCCTTCAAGTACTGCTTGTGTCTGCTCAACTAGAAGTTTTTTCTGCTCAAACTCACGCCGACCAATTGCACCAATTTCTGTTAGCTGCTCATAGCGATCACGATCCAACTTTGCAAAGTCTAAATCGGCTTTAGCTTTTTGTAAATCTGCTCCTGCTTTTTGCAAGCTTGCTTCTGCTGCTAGTAAATCATTACTAGTAGTAACTTGGCGTTCTTGATATTCCCGTTGATTGCGTCCCAAATCTGCTTTAGCCGAAGAAACCGTCCCCTCTGCTACTCTTTCTTCAGCTAGAATTTGAGCATCTAGAGTTTTAATTTGGGCATCAATTTGAACTACTTGTAACCTATTCTGTTGGATATTACCTTGTAATTGGCTCTTTTTAATTTGTAGTTGTTGATCATCAAGGCGAGCGATCGCATCTCCCTGTTTTACAAGCTGATTTTCTTTAACAAAGATACTTTTAACTGTTCCTTCAACTTTCGGTTGCACTAGCCGAGTTTCTCCCGTAGGACGCACAGTAGCAGGAGCTTTCACTGTGACATCATATTTAAACCATGAAGAGAGGCTAATCCCAGCACCAACGCTCGCAATCAGAAAAATTCCCGCTAAAGATGTCCAACGACTAACAGGAGGAAGAAACTCTTCACTATGAACTGATGGGAGAAGTTTTTTATTATGGGTGTGCAGCATAATTACCTGAATAGATACTAATAATTAAGGATTTAAAAAGTCCAAATGATCTCCAGTCTTGGAGTGCAACTCCTCCAAAGAACCTTGAATTTTTAACTTCCCTTGATCTATCAACACAACCCAATCAGCGCGATTAATTACCTTGGGACGGTGAGTAATTAAAATCGTGGTTTTACCACGACGATGCTTAAATAATTGATCTAAAACTTGCGCTTCGCTAACTGGATCTAGTCCACCAGTAGATTCATCCAAAATTAACACTGGTGGTTCTGTAACAATGGCTCGTGCTATTGCTAGTCGTTGGCGTTGTCCTCCAGAAATATTTGCCCCAAATTCTCCTAAAACAGTTTGATATTTATCAGGAAGTCTACTGATAAAACTATCAGCATCAGCAATCTGGCAAGCTTTGACAATCTGCTCGAAAGTAACATGAGGCGCTCCCAAGCGAAAGTTTTCTACAATAGTACGACTCCAAAAATGAGCATCTTGAGGAACGAGAACTACTTGTTGACGTAGACAATCAAGAGATAAATCTTGTAGATTATAATAGCCGATACGAATATTGCCAGATTGTAGAGAATATAAGCCAGCAATGAGTTTAGCTAAAGTACTTTTACCACAACCAGATTTGCCAATAATGGCGACAACTTTACCACCAGGAATGGTTAAAGAAAAGTTTTCTAGTAAGTCAAGCCGACCAGCATAATGAAAATTGACATCTGTACAAACAATGTCAGCATCTTCAGGAATATTTGCAAAAGGCTTTCTACTATCGCCTTCGTTTTCTGGAGTGGCATCGATTACTTCTGTAAGGCGTTGTGTAGCTGTTTTTGCACGAGTAAATTCATCTACAAAAGTGATGATAGTGCCAATTAAGCCGACGAAATTACCATTCATTGAGTTAAATGCCAGTAGTTGCCCAATACTGAGGTTTTCAGCCGGATTAATCACTAAATTTCCACCGAACCACAGCAAGGCAACACTGCCAATACCAGAAACCAAAGTCGAAAAACTATTATTAATGATGCCAATTTGCATCGTGCCTAATGTTAGTTTGGCAACACGACTAAATCGATTTTGAAATTCATCCCAAAACTGAGGTGATGCTGTGGTAGTTTTGAGGGTGAGTGCGCCTTTAAAGGTTTCTACTAAAACTCCTTGTGCTTCAGCTTCTGTGACTAAAACATCGCGGGTTTTTTGTTGCAAGCTAGGCTGAAAAACAACTGTAGATAGAGACATCAAGATAGCTACCAAGATAGCAACTACAGTAAGTTTCCAGCTATAAAAAACCATTAAGCTCAGAGAAACTATAGCAATAAAGAATTTACTAGGTAGACTAACAACAACTTGAGAAACTAACAGATTAATCTGCTCAATATCTCGCAATCGGCTAACAATTTCACCACTGCGGCGAGCTTCGTAATAAGAAAGGGGTAATCGCAAAATTTGCCGCCCAAATTCTAGGACTAGCCCTAATTGGAGGCGTTGTGCAAAATGAGCAATTAAGTTAGACTGCACAAGTGAAAGGCTGCTAGAAATAAGATTCATTACCACCACAGCGATCGCCATAGTAGTAAGCAGTTTTGTATCACCTCTAACTAATACATCATCAGTGAGAATTTGTAGCAAAAAAGGAGAAGCTAAAGAAAGCAATCCCAAGAGCAGGTTGAGGGGCAATGCTTGAGCTAGAATGCTACGGAAAGTCCAAACGCGTTTAAAGAAGCGCCAAAAGCCACCAACTTGATCATCCTTTTGATCAGTAAAGGTTGGATCTGGTTCTAGCAGAAGCATCAACCAATCTGTCCAACCCTCTACTAAATCTTTTTTAGACAGATAACGAACGCCTACAGCCGGATCTGCAACTACACATTTGTTACCCTTCTTGCCATATAAAACTACCCAGTGATGCCCTTTCCAGTGAATAATTGCTGGTAGGGGTGCTTCGTTCATCCGGTTTAAAAGTTCTGGCGAAGTTTTAACTGGACGAGCATTGAACCCAAGTGTTTCTGCTCCTCGCTTTAGCCCTAATAATGTGGTTCCAAGCTGTCCAGTTCCTACCGCTTCACGGATGTGACTGAGCGTAAAAGTGCGCCCATAGTATTTAGAAATTGAAGCAAGACAAGCAGCGCCACAATCTTCTTCGCTGTGTTGCTCAACGTGAGGGTATTTCATAAGGTAAGAAGCCTGTCTTGATTTACCTATTATTCAAGATGAAAAACACCCTGATTTAAAATTTTGCTGGTTTATACCAAATACAGCAGTTAGCATTTTCATGAATCATAAGTAGAGACGTTACATGTAGAGACGTTACATGTAACGTCTCTACAGGGTTTCGGGTTTTATTTATGTACTTCATATACCTGAAATCTGCTGTATTTGAAACGACGTTTTTAAGAGGGGAGTTGAGGGCCAAATACAAATGATGACTCCCAGGCAAACTGAATTTCATCTGGAGTAAGTCCAGGGTTGCCAAATACAACACCAGCCCCCAAGATGAACAAGTAAGTATTAAGGTCAAAACTAACCTGAAGGCTTCCTCCGCTGACGGCAGCAGATTCTTCTAAGTTGAGTTCTGTAAAAAGCGGGCTTATGTCTTCCATTGCTTCCTTGTATTAAAATTAGGTATAACGGTGAGTAAACTGACAACCCAGGAGCATAAAATAAACGACGAGCTTGATAAGTAACTAGTAGTGTTAGCTTTTAACTATTTACTTTTGGCTCAAGGTTATTGAAACATTTCAAGGTAAATCCTATAAGGCTAATCCTAAATTCGGATAACCGCTTTTGATAGGAGGGATAGAGGGAGAAGAATCAGAGACATTAAGAGTCACAGACTCCTGAGCACCATCAACGTATTTGATAATGACACTCAGAAAATCAGTACTCACAATAGCTAATGGCTTACCAGAATTACCGCCACTAACCACAGCAGATTCTTCCACTGTTACTTCCGTAAACAGAGGGTTTTTCTTTGTCGTTGGCATTCTCGTTCTCCTTGAATTGACTTCGTGGTACGCTCTGGGTTAAACAGATAGTGAATCTAAATACTGGAACACCCAAAAATGTCCCAGTATTTAGAAAAGTTATAATTATTATTTGCTTATCCCTAAAGCATTCCTAGGCATACCTGAAAAATTTGGAATGTAGAATTCCAGAGATTTTCAGGTAAATACGCGGTCAAAATTTAACCGTTACCTAGGAATTAAAGACTCAGTGCAGGAGATTCAACAGCAACAGCTTTTTCAAAAGCGAAGTTGGTTTCTTCAGCAGTCAATCCAGGTACACCAAACACAGTGCCAGCGCCCAAGATAAACAGGTATTGGTTAAGACCAAAGTTAACTGCGGTACCACCGCTAACGGTAGCAGATTCTTCAGATGTGATTTCGGTGAAAAGATCGTTGTTGATAGCTTGCATGGTTTTTAATCCTTAATTGAGATTGATTTACTGCTAGCTACTAGTTGATTGCCTTGTTTTGGCTGCTCAACTCCTCGCTTGATTCATACAATAGGTGGAAGTACGGAGATTAGTCATTTACACTTTCTGCAAACTTAATTACCAGATTTAGAAAACTCGATTGCATAATTGCGACAGCGCCATTTCCGAAAAATACATACAGCAAGTAGGCGTTATATAAGCAAACATATATTTAATAACTTGATAAAAGCTGCCTATTTATTAAAAGTAGGGTGAGCATTACAATCCTTACCCTACAAGCAAGGAACTATTTGCTGTAGTCTACTCAATTGCAATTGGTTGCAGGGCAGGTGAGGGCACTAATTGAGATTGGTGCAATGCCATGTTTCTTGAAAATTTCAACGGACTTGAGTTATGAGCTTCGTTGCTATCCCGTTTTGGGATAGCAACGAAGCGAGGATTGAAAAGATATGGATAATAACAGGGGAAAATAAGAATTTTAGCTTCCCTGGAAACTATAAGTAAAATTTATGTTGTTGATAGAGTCTTTACTATCCATTAATAGTCTCTTGAATACTTGTTTAATTGCCATCTAAGACTTCTGCCAATGCTACACATCCCTAGCTAGCCTTGATTTGAGTGAGATTAAAAAGCTATAACCTAGTATAAAAAAACCCTATGTTATTGATAGAGTTTTTACTATCCATTATATTTTTTTGAATACTTTTGGAAATAGATAAACTTTTACTTATACCTGCCATCTAATATTTATTTAAGAATTAACATTTTTGAGTTAGCTATTTTAGCTTAAAAGCTTGTACACTAATTTCAACAAGCTTAGCAACAACTTATATTCACAACGAAATTAAGTAAATCAAGTCATCTAAAATTTGACTAAATTAGACATTCTCAGCTTTTCTGTTACGAAAAGGTGAAATCGGCAAAATCGCTATAGCTTTAAATCTTCATTAATAACGCGTTAGACATTAGTTTTCTTTTGTCTCAATTGCCATGCTTAAAAAAGAAACTTCACATTTTTGGAGATATGATGACAGAATTTTTTAATCAAATTTCCCGTCGGAAATTCATCCTCACAGCCGGAGCATCTGCTGGTACTGTATTCCTCAAAGGCTGTTTGGGCAATCCCCCTGAAAATCTGACTGGTGGAAGCACTCCAGCACAACCAGCAGCTCAACCGATTGCTAATATTAGTCCTGAACAAGCACCAGAAACTACTACAGTCCAACTGGGATATATCCCCATTGTAGAAGCGGCTCCTTTAATCATTGCGAAAGAAAAAGGTTTTTTTGCCAAGTATGGCATGAGCAACGTTGTCCTTTCTAAGCAAGCCTCTTGGGGTTCAGCACGAGACAACGTAGAAATTGGTTCGGCGGGTGGTGGTATAGATGGCGGTCAATGGCAGATGCCGATGCCACATTTAATTACAGAAGGTATAATTACCAAGGGGAATCAAAAAATTCCCATGTATATTTTGTGTCAATTGATTACACATGGAAATGGAATTGCGATCGCAAACAAGCACCTTGGCAAAGGTATTGGTTTAAAACTCGATGGCGCTAAGTCTTTATTTAAGGAACTAAAATCCTCCACACCCTTCACTGCTGCATTTACATTTCCCCACGTTAACCAGGATTTGTGGATTCGTTATTGGTTAGCTGCTAGTGGTATAGATCCGAATACAGATGTCAAGCTAGCAACAGTTCCTGCGGCTCAAACTGTTGCCAACATGAAAACGGGAACGATGGATGCTTTCAGTACTGGCGACCCCTGGCCTTATCGCATCGTCAAGGATAAAATTGGCTTTATGTCGGCATTAACCGCAGAAATTTGGAAGAACCATCCTGAAGAATACTTTGCGATGAGAGCCGATTGGGTTAACAAACATCCCAAGGCAACAAAAGCGCTACTCAAAGGTATCATGGAGGCACAGCAGTGGTTAGATAACTTTGATAACCGCGAAGAAGCAGCGAAAATTCTGGCTGTACGAAATTATTTCAATCTATCTTCACCTGAGATCCTTTTAAATCCATATCAAGGTAAGTATGACATGGGTGATGGTCGCCAAATTGATGATAAATCAATGGCAGCTTATTACTGGAAAGATGAAAAAGGCAGTGTTTCTTATCCCTACAAGACTCATGATTTGTGGTTCATCACTGAAAATGTTCGTTGGGGATTTTTACCAAAAGATTATCTAGACAATAATGCTGCTAAGGCTAAGGAACTTATTAATAAAGTCAACCGTGAAGATATTTGGAAAGAAACAGCTAAAGAACTGGGAATTGCTGCTGCTGACATTCCCACAAATACATCCCGTGGTGTAGAAGAGTTTTTTGATGGCATCAAATTTGACCCAGAAAAGCCAGAAGAATATTTGAAGAGTCTCAAAATCAAGAAGGTCAGTATTTAGTCACTGGTTATTGGTCATTAGTCATTAGTCATTAGTCATTGGTTACTTGTACTGAGCGGCGTCGTTGGCGCAGCCTCTCGTAGAGAAGTATTGGTCATTAGTATTTACAAAGGACAAATGACAACGGACAAATGACAAATGACAACGGACAAATAAAAAATAAAAAAAATTGAGGAGAACACAGCATCATGACAGTCGCCCAAAAACGCCCTACAAGCCCTGGATTGAGTAATGGTTTTATATCTGGTCTGCAAAAGCAATTTCCTGACCTGATACCGCCAGCGATCGCTATTCTGATATTTCTAGTTGTGTGGCAATTATTTTCCTCTATTCCTGGCGCGACACTACCGGGGCCCATACAGGTTGTGAAAGATACTTGGATCTTGATTTTGTATCCTTTCTATGACAAAGGCGGCACTGATAAAGGACTTTTTTGGCAGATTTTAGCCAGTTTGCAACGGGTTGCAATCAGTTATAGCCTAGCAGCAATTGTTGGTATTGCTTTGGGCATTTTGATTGGCGTTAATAAAACAATGTCCAAGGCGTTAGATCCCATTTTCCAACTACTGCGGACTGTACCACCCTTGGCTTGGGTACCAATTTCCTTAGCAGCACTGCGACAAAACGAACCAGCAGCCCTATTCGTGATTTTTATCACCGCAATTTGGCCGATCTTAATTAACACTGCTGTGGGTGTAACTCAAATTCCCCAAGATTACAACAACGTCGCCAAAGTTCTGCAACTGAGCTACAAAGAGTATTTCTTTAATATTCTCATACCTGCCGCCTTACCCTACATTTTTACTGGCTTGAGAATTGCCATTGGTTTGGCTTGGTTGGCAATTATCGCAGCAGAAATCGTCATGTCTGGTATTGTCGGGATTGGCTTTTTCATCTGGAACGCCTATCAAAATAACAGCGTGAGTGAAGTAATTTTGGCTCTAATTTACATCGGCGTTGTCGGTCTTGTGCTAGATAAAATGATGGTTTGGCTTCAAAACAAGATTTTACCAGCAGAACAGAAGTAGGGATGGAAAATTCCTAACCCCAATCCCCACTCCCTAATCCCCTCCCTAACCCCCACTCCCTATGTCTATATTTGTTGCTGTCGATCAAATTGATAAAGTTTTTGAGTTAACCGGTGGTGGTCAATATATCGCCCTGAAAGGAATTGACCTGCAAATTAAAAAAGGAGAATTCGTTTCTCTGGTTGGTCACTCCGGTTGCGGAAAATCCACGCTATTAAACATGATTGCCGGTTTGGATTTGCCTACTGAAGGTGTTGTCACCCTAGAAGGACAAAGAATCACCAAACCAGGGCCAGATCGGATGGTGGTATTTCAAAATTATTCCCTATTACCTTGGCGGACGGTACGAGAAAATATTGCCCTGGCGGTGGACTCGGTAATGAAAGGTCTACCCGATGCAGAACGCAAGGCAATTATCAATAAACATATTGATATGGTGGGTTTGCGTCCCCATGCTGATAAGCAACCAGGAATGTTATCAGGTGGACAAAAACAGCGAGTTGCGATCGCCCGCGCCTTAGCAATTCGTCCCAAATTACTCTTGCTAGATGAACCCTTTGGTGCATTGGATGCACTC
Organism: aff. Roholtiella sp. LEGE 12411; assembly: GCF_015206995.1. GTDB lineage: Bacteria > Cyanobacteriota > Cyanobacteriia > Cyanobacteriales > Nostocaceae > Komarekiella. The sequence goes on from NZ_JADEXR010000067.1 coordinate 23,188, forward strand.
ACACGCGGCAATTTGCAAGAACAACTGATGCAAATCTGCGAAGAAAATAAAGTTACCGCCGTGATGGTAACACATGATATCGATGAAGCGGTGCTGCTATCTGACAGAATTGTGATGCTGACCAACGGCCCCGAATCTAAAATTGGTGACATTTTAGAAGTGGATATTCCCAGACCCCGCAAGCGGATGCAAGTAGTAGAACATCCTAGCTACTACAGCTTACGGAGTGAGATGATTTACTTCCTCAATCAGCAGAAACGCATCAAGAAAATTCGAGCCAGAAAAACCGCAGACATTGCCCGTCATGGGTTGGAAAAAGTTAACCTGGAAATCGGCTTTTTACCTCTTACCGCCTGCGCTCCCTTAGCAGTTGCGAAAGAAAAAGGTTTTTTCACCAAGCATGGTTTAGATGAAGTTAACCTCGTGCGGGAAAGTAGCTGGCGGGGTATAGAAGATGGCATAAGTGGTGGTTATTTAGATGCTGCTCAAATGCCTTCGGGGATGCCGATGTGGTTAAGTTTGGGAGGACATAACAACCAACCCCTACCAGTTGTCACCGCCCTCACCATGACCCGCAACGGTAACGCCATCACCTTGGCAAAACGGTTTTATGACCAAGGCGTACACAGCTTATCAGACTTTAAAAGATACCTGCTTCACACCCTTGACCAACGGCACACAATGGGAGTGGTGCATCCTGCATCTATGCACAACTTGCTGCTGCGTTACTGGTTAGCGGCTGGCGGAATTGACCCCGACACCGATGTGGATATGAAGACCATTCCCCCAGCGCAGATGGTAGCTGACCTAAAAACCGGAAGCATTGATGGTTACTGCGTCGGCGAACCTTGGAACTACCGCGCTGCTGTGGAAAATGTCGGCTTTACCATCGCTACCGACTTAGAAGTTTGGTTCGGACACCCCGGTAAAGTTCTTGGTGTGCGGGAAGATTGGGCAGAAAATTACCCAAATACGCATATTGCCTTAACCAAAGCTTTGCTAGAAGCTTGCTATTATTGTGCAAATCCCGAAAATGCCCAAGAAATTCGCCAAATTTTAGCAGGGCGAGATTATGTCAGCACTGATTTAGAATACATTCAACTCGAAGATCCAGATAGTCTTACCTGTGATTTAGACCATCCGTTGCGAGACTATGCCCATCACCAGTTTTATTCTGACTCTGCCATTAACCGCCCCAGTCGCACTGAACAAATTTGGATTATGACTCAATTGGCGCGTTGGGGTGATACTCCCTTCCCCAGAAATTGGGTAGAAGTTGTGGAACGGGTGTGTCGAGTGCGTGTTTTCAGCACCGCCGCACGGGAATTAGGTTTGGATATTAGCTATATTCGCCAACCCATCAAACTGTTCGATGGTACTCCCTTTAACGCCGATGATCCGATCGCCTATCTCAACACTTTAGATATTAAACGTGATTTTTCAATTGCGGAAGTTGTTCTTGATGCACCAAGAAGAAAACTCGCGTCATGAAAGGGAACTCTTAACAGAAAGCAGGGAAATAAGCCACCTTCTGAACTCCATTCATGATCTGATTTTTCACGCCATCTGGAAAAACCAACAAAAGACCTAACCCCCTACCCCCTTCCCTTGTAGGTAAGGGGGAAAATTCAAAGCCTCTCGCCTTAGAAGGCGAGAGGAATAGAAGTGAGGTCAGAATATTCAGTTGCACATCGCCAACATTAAGCTTTTTAATCGCCAAATCGCTATGCAAAACCGGAACTTTACACCTAGAACCACACTAGGAAAACCATTAACCACTAGAACCAGCAGCGGTAGACCTTTCCTAGAAATTAAAGACGTTACCAAAGTCTATCCGACAAAGCAAGGCCCCTTCACCGTACTCGACGGCGTAAACCTCAACGTCGAACAGGGCGAGTTTCTTTGTGTCATCGGTCACTCTGGCTGTGGCAAATCGACACTACTAAATATGGTATCTGGTTTTAACTTTCCTACCTCCGGTCAAGTCTTGCTGGAAGGAGAACCCATTACCAAGCCAGGCCCAGACAGAATGGTTGTCTTCCAAAACTATGCCTTGCTACCTTGGCGGACTGCTTTTGAAAACATTTACTTAGCTGTTAACGCCGTTTATCCCAACAAACCAGAAGCCGAAAAAAGAGCGATCGTCCGCGATCATTTGGCAATGGTGGGACTGGGTGATGCAATGGAAAAGAAACCAATGCAATTGTCCGGTGGGATGAGACAACGGGTTTCTATCGCCCGTGCTTTGGCGATTCGTCCGAAAGTCTTAATTTTAGATGAACCTTTTGGGGCGCTGGATGCGATTACCAAAGAAGAATTACAGGAAGAATTGCTAAAAATTTGGGGCGATAACCGTTGTACAGTGCTGATGATTACCCACGACATCGATGAGGCACTATTTTTAGCAGACAAATTGGTAATGATGACCAATGGCCCCCATGCGAAAATTGGCGAAGTCCTGGAAATTCCTTTTTCTCGTCCCCGCGATCGCGCCCGGATCATGGAAGATCCACAATATTATCAACTGCGTAACTATGCCTTAGACTTCCTCTTTAACCGCTTTGCCCATGATGATGTTGGGTAGCAGATGTATCAGAGACGTTGGATTGCAACGTCTCTACATAGATAATCGGTCAATTACGAATTATTAATTATCTTTGCCAAGACAAACTTGTTCATAGCTTTTACCAGCGATATCCCAGGTAAATTCCGTTTCTACTAGTTGTCTACCGTTGCGAGATAATTCAGAGCGCAGGTGTGGATTATCAAATAGCTGACTAATAGCGGTGAGGTACTCAGTTGGCTTATTTGCTCGTAATGCCCGAAGTGATTTGCTCGCACCATCTACAGCTAGCCCTTCTAAACCGCGATCGCTTGCCACTACAGGCACACCTGCTGCCATTGCTTCTAAAGTTTTATTTTTAATACCAAACCCAGTCCGCATGGGCACAACGCAGATGGTAGCTTTGTGTAAATACTCTACCATCGAAGGCACACCCCCAGTCACATTAATTCCCGGTTTTTCTTTAAGTGCTAAAACTTCTGGCGTTGGATGAGAACCGACAATATCAAAAGTTGTATCAGGATAATATTTTTGAATTTTTGGCAAGACTTCATTACTGAAAAAGCAAACAGCGTCAATATTTGCTAAATTATCCATTGCACCAATAAAAATTAGCCCATGTCCTCCTGGATCGGCGGTACGGTTGGGGAAAGAAACTAAGTCTACGCCATTAGGAATAACTGTAATTTTACTATTAGGGTTGAATTCTTGTAGTTGAATTCTGTCATCTTCGGTTGTAACTACAATTTCCGAGAATTTAGAACAGTAGTTTTGTTCATAACGACGCAGAAGCGGGAGATTAATTTTGTCTCTGAACGTATTTTCAGAAATTCCTGTTGCTAGCTGATTACGACAACTACCGTAAACAGAACTATGAACATTGACTATGGTTTTTAGCTGTTTCTGAAAATGCGATTGTACATAAATTTCATTGACGCTATGTTCGCAGGTAATCACATCACATTTTCCTAACTGCACAAAGTTATCAACCCAGGCTTGTATCTCGACTGAGTAGCGGTTAAGTACACTTGGTGGCGTCTTCTGTTGCACAAATATGCCAAAACGCTGGATTTTCTTGAGTATTCCTGCGGTGGTTCCAGAATCTGGAGGGCGATCAAAAACCATTAGATGATCCACCCAATCGCGCAATCCCCCAATTTCGGCGTCTGTAACATTGCGATCGCGTTGAGTTACCAGAGTAATAGTATGGTATTGACTCAGATACTTAAGTAAATTAAATGTCCTCACTTGGGTTCCCCCACGCGTTGGTGGATATGGAAAGGTAGAAGACAGCATTAGGATGTTCATACAAGTGATATCTGGTACGTGATACATACACCATGACTTCATTTCAGGCTATATGTCATCACAAATATCCCTTATATAGGATTCCTATTTGATTTTTGAAAGAACTGCGTACACCTCTAACTCCCTTTTTTCGCATTTCCCATTCCCTATCCCCTATCCCCCATTCGGTGTCTCTACAAGTCAGTTCACGAATCAAATCGGATTACTATATATTATTCGTAAAATTTTCATAAATTAAAGCAACCAAAAAGCTAGCTACCTATTGGCTGACAACAACAGTAAATTTACTGTATAGTTCCACGTAACCTGTTGTTTTTACATAGAAGCATAGGGCAAAATGTAACTATACACAGACCAGATAGGAAAATTAAGATGCTTGTTTTTATCGTCCCAGTCAAAAGCAAATATATTTCTAAATCATGGGAAAGCGTATCTAAATTATTTGAAAGGTGTGTAAAATCAATCTGTAACCAAACTGTCAACGACTTTCGAGTGATTGTTGTTTGCAATGAAAAGCCTGAGATAGAATTTAGCCACCCTCACATCACATATATTCAGCATAATTTTGAATTACAAGGGACAGACTGGAAAAGCAAACAGTTAGATAAACTGTCCAAATTTACCACAGGATTAATCTATGCACGGCGACTCAAACCATCACACGTTATGTGTGTTGATGCTGATGACTGCGTTAGTAAATATCTAGCAGAGTTTGTTAATCGCAATCCTCAAGCTAATGGTTGGTTTATTAAAAAAGGCTACATTTATAGTGAAGGTAGTAGACTCATACGTATTATGAGGAAAGGTTTTGATCAATACTGCGGAACAAGCAATATAATTAGATATGACTTGTATAATGTACCTGAAAATATCAAGTCTGTATGTGACAATAAATATACGCAATATATATACGATTACTATCGCCATCGGGATATAACAAGTACTCTGGCAGAAAAAGGAACACCACTTGAACCTCTACCTTTTCCAGGTGCTGTTTATATTAAAAATGGTGAAAATGTTTATTTTGGAGTTACAAATAAAAATAAAGCACTAACGCTCAAATCAAGGCTTTTAAGAATGAAAGCTTTATTAGATTATAGATGGATAGTACAATCAACTCATGACGAGTTTAATTTGTATAATATCGAGAATATATCACAATTGGCGTAATTAATTTAGACCATTCTTAATAATCAAGTACTATTAGTGGATATTGAATTATCTGCTGTAGCAATCCTATTTAATTTGCGAAAATTGAAAAGATTAGATTCCCGATTTATTTAATAAGTCGGGAATCTGATTTTAGAAAGAGATAGCAGTTAAACAATTGAATATGTTGTGATTCATGTTTGAAGCTAGCCTAACACTGAGACTGACACGCGACTGCGCGTATACACAGTTAGTTATATCATCCCCAATCTATTCAAATAATTGCTAAAACTATTTATAACCTGGAAAAAAGGATTTTGGCAAATGGAATCTTTCGGTATTTACACCCTTGCGAATGATGTCGTCTATGACCAATTAGTAGCTTTGCTAAATAGTATTGAGGTAAATGTTAGCGCAGATATCCCAGTTTGTATTATTCCTTATGATGAGCGACTAGACCGAGTTAAGCAAGAAATTAATTCTCGAAAGAACGTAATATTGTTTGAGAATGATGATGTGATTCAACGCTGGGAAGAATTTGCTCATCAAATTTGGGCGGCTCATCCCAGAGAAAGAGATACAAAAGCATCCCGTCCTAGTTGGTACAAAAGTCATTTACAAAGAAAGTTTGTCGCTTTTGAGGGTGTTTTTGATCAATTTGTATTTTATGACGGTGATAGCTTGGCGATGAAGCCAACCACGGATGTAATTGAAAAGCTAAATAAATACGATTTTGTTTTTGATGATTGGGAACATCTTAAGAATAGAACTGTAGCAGCTTTAGATATTTCAGTTATAGAAAAAACTGGGCTATATATGGAAGCTGATATTCGTCCTAAGCTGCATTGTTCTAGTTTTTTTGGGTCTAAGCGAGGCTTATTTACTGCTCAAGAGATTGCAGTAATGAAGCAGCAACTAATTGACAAAAGAGAAATTGAATGGATTAATGGACATGGATGGTGGGATGATGCTTTTTTGTTTAATTACATGACTTTACGGTGCGATCGCCCACTATTTAATTTCACACTCAGCCCTAATGGTCAAGATAGAACCGGCAACTGTGCTAATGCAGATCCCTTCGTAAATATTGATAATGTTCTTTACAATCAAGATGGATTAAAACCCATTCATCGCATTCACTACATGAGCTATTCCTCTAGCGATTTTGCTCGTTTATCTCAAGGAGAAGATGTCAATATTCTTTATAGAGATGAGTTTTTGTACTATCGTTTTCTCAAACAACCAGAACAAAGACCACAACAACTAAAACCACCAAATATAGCATCAAAAACTAATCGATTTATCAAAAAAACTATCAAAAAAATTCAAAGAACTATTGCTTAGTTTTTAGCTGTATGGTGGTCAATTGCCACCATACATTTAATTTGTATTTAATACTATAGGATTCCTATTTCATTTTTGAAAAAACTGCGTACATCTCTAATCTAACTCCCCATTCCCTATTCCCTATCCCCTATGCCCCATTC
>NZ_JADEXR010000068.1 GCF_015206995.1 aff. Roholtiella sp. LEGE 12411
TTTAGCGATCGCTTGAATGTGTTCTTGAAGAGCTTGTTTTTGTTCTGGGGTCATCGCTAAGTAAATACACTCGTCTTACTTATCCTGACTGATTTTCGCTTTCTTTGCAAAAAACTGGGATGCTCCCAGTTAACATTTTGTCGATACTATCCAGCGTACTGTTTATTGGCAGCAGTCGCTAATAATCCTCATGAACAAGAATTGCGAAGTCTTTTCCTCAACAAATATAAACATAACCCTATATTAGGTTTATTTAGATTTAGCGAGGATTATATTAGGATGATTCGAGGTGAAGAGTTGTCTAATTTAGCCAAAGAGTTGCTAGAAAGTGTTTCGGAACCAAACTTAAATAAAGCTTCATAATTATGAAATTAAATCATCAAAACAAAATTGTCATTTTTGCGTTTATAGTAATTGGGGGCGTATTATTATCAACGCCGAGTTTGGCACTTTCGTTAAATATTGAGAGTTTTTTTCAAACAATCATTAGTGATGCCCAAGACTCAATCAGGGAATTAGAACAAAAAGCCCAAACCCAAATAGATGAGGCCTGGAGCGGTATTAGAACAGATGCTCAAGCAGCGATAGATAGCGCAATTGGGTCGATGGGTGCAGTAGATCCGATTGCTAGTAGTGAAGATTTAAAAGAGCGACTTCGGGCTAGCCGTTCATTGCCAGAGGCAAAAGTTATGGGGCAGGAGTTAGAGAGGCAGTTAGCGAAGTCTTCTGTATCTGCGGTGATGAGCAAAGAAGGACAATTAAATACAGCTAGGAAATTAGCAACAACTATGCAGATAGCACAATCGGTTAAGGGGTTGGGCGATCAAGCACAAGCAATGGATGCCTCTCAGAATATTCTCAAAGCGATCGCGGCTCAAAATGCTTTGACTATTTCAATGCTGGCACAACTTGATACCAGTACTGAAACAGCACGGCTAGATACAGCCCAAGGAAATTTGATGCTTTCGCAGATTGCAGACAATATTGCTTCTAATCGTGAAAGAGAGAATCTGCGAACGATGGGGCTAGCCTCGCTAACTCAAGAATTAATTGTCATGTCCAATTTAGATCCTGCTTATATAGAAAAATAATTATGCGATTATTCTTCCCTAAATTAATAGCTCAAGGGGCCTTCACAGGAGGAGATTTAGCTCAAAACTCTGCTGAAAATGCCGATGCGATTTCTCAAGGCTTTAACGAATTATGGGCAGAGCTTTTAAACGGGCCGTTGTATGGTTCTTTGTGTACAGTTGGTACTTTATTTGCGGTGTCAACACTCGTATTCTTTATGATTGAGTGGACGAAACAAATGCTCAATTTTGAAGAAACACGGGCGATTACAGATTTAATCTGGCCCCTAACAGTAGCAGCATTATTGTTCCAAAATGGGCAGCTGCTGGGGCAAGGAACAATGGCAATTAGAGATATGATTAACAATACAAATAGGTATGTGCTAATACGTACTGCGGCTGGGGTTGATTTAAGAGCAGCTTACCAAAAAGCATTAGGTGTAGAAGCAGTTCGTAGTGCCATTGGTCGAGAAATGGAAATGTGCCGAACTTCTTCTTTAGCACCACAAGATGCAATTGATTGTCTGACTGAAGCCAAGCAGAGGTTGATGAATGAATATCCGCGTTACTTTGTTGGCTCTGATGGCCCGTTTGCTTGGCTAATAGATCGTATAGATCGGATAATAAGCGCTCCAATTGATGCAATTAAGGGAGGAGCCAATCCCGTACAAATATTGCTTTCGCCGTTCAGCGCTTATGTCGGCTCAGTGGTGGCAGGAACGATCACAAATATATTGGTGGCATTAGGAGGTGCATATCAATGGGGTATAGAGTTAACGATGCTGCTGACTGCACTTTTAGGGCCTTTGGCGGTAGGTGGCTCATTACTTCCTTATGGGTCGAAATCAATCTTTACCTGGTTAGTTGGATATTTTTCTGTGGGAATGGCCAAGCTTTCCTTCAATATTATTACGGGATTTGCAGCGGAATTAATGGCTAATTCCAGGTCGGATCAGCCATTATTTTTCTTATTTGTGATTGGAATTATTGCCCCAGCATTGGCAACCGGATTAGCCGCCGGAGGTGGACTAGCACTATTGACGCAGCTCAACAATGCCGCAGACCAGGCTATTAATGTTGCTAAAGATGTGGCTGTGACAGTCGTCTCGTATGGAGGGGGTGCTCTAGCTAAAGTAATTCGTCGAGGGATTTAATTTGATGTTTCTAAAATATGGGGGCAGGGGGCTCCCTACACCCCACACCCTATCCCCTACACCCTGTTCATCCTTTCCCCCTTACCCAATTTTTAATCAGATGTTAAATGCAAAGCCGAAAAAAGAACGCCTAAAACTTTTAACCAATGGTATTTCTGTACCGACGGGAGTAGGGTTGCTTTGCACCGCAGCTTTCTCAATGGCGTTAATATCTCTAGGGTTACAAATTTTAAACTATGGTGCGACTCGTTCTTTGGTGAAAAATCAAATGCCCTCACTAGTCCAGTTATCATCAGGAGAAACAATTAGTGCAATTGCTGTAGATCCATTTGAGCGATCGCCAGAAGTAATTAAAAAGTTTGTGTCCGACTCCTTCATCAGAATGTTTAGTTGGGATGGGCTACTGCAAACATTCAATGAAAAAGGAGAATCAATCACCAAACCAGATCCAGGTGTGGAGGTAAGTGGTGGAAAATTAAATAAACTCTATAGGGTGACAACTAAGGCTTACGAAGCGGCTTTTGCGTTTTCAGAAAAGCAGAACTTCCGCGCTGCTTTTTTACAGAAACTAGCGACGATGACTAAAACAGATGTATGGAGCGGTGACATGCAAGTATCGCTGATACCGAGATTTATCTCAGAGCCACGCAAAATAAAATCTGGTGAATGGGAGGTTGATTTAGTAGCCACCCTTGTCACTTTTCAAAAAAGAGAAAATGCCGGAAGCGGAATTCCCTTCAACAAAACCGTGACGGTGGAATCAATTACCACTCCCCAAACTACTCCTAAAGATATCACAGACTTAGCCAAGAAAATCTATGCAATTCGCGCCCCTGGATTAGAGATTACAAAAGTTGTTGATTTAAATCTAGGCGAAAGGAAAAAATAATTATGGCAACTAATAATCTACATTTTCCAGATGAAAATAATCTGTCAACCGTAGATGAAATACTAAGGTTAGATGATGAAGAGAATCGAGAAGGAGAGGAACATCCCTCGAACGTCTTCCCTCTGACTTCTGACCTTGTTGAAGATGATAAAGATGATACTGAATTAATAACCAAGCATACAGTTGTTACCTCTCCTTGGTCAAGGCTGGGAATGGTCGGTATTCCATTAGCTGGTGGTTTCCTGGTGTTTTTTATGCTATTTAACAGCATTATTAATGGAGGTAATCAAGCTAAAGAAGAACCGAATAAAACTGTTAATCAACCAACAGAGCAAGCCTTATCAGAAAATGATGGGGATGTTTATGCTCAGTTAGCTCTTTCTAAGCAAGCTCAAGAGTTAGATAAAATTGATAGCCAAAAAAATAAGTCTCAACTTTCAAAAGTAGAGAAGCCTCCAACCCCTAAACAAAACGTTCCTATTTCACGCCAAAGTGTAGCAGTTGCCTCATCTCCTCCACCGCCCCCGCGCTATGTACAAAGGAATTATTCACCACCACCTAGAGCAATTGCCGCTCCTCCACGTAATTATTCTGCTGCTAGACCTCAGTCGATAACTACGGTAAAACGAGCGGTAGATCCAATTAGTGAATTGAATCGACTACGAAGCTTAGGCTCTTTCGGCAAGATAAATTATGCTAATAATGTTACTAATTTAAACAGCGATACACTCCCAAACAATCAGATTGACTCTAATTTTAGACAGCCAGTTAAATCTCAGAAGATATCTGCTAACGGTGGGATGAAAGAATCTTTATTTTCCGGATCATCAAATAGCATTGAGAAAATTCGCCCTCGTTGGTCAAAGACACAAAATTCTGCTGATTTAATTGCTGCCACTGATAATGCTTCAGGCGACAATTCAGTGACAAAAAGCCGCTACTTAGTAGTGGGACAATTTGCTGATGGCGTATTAATGACGCCTTTAATCAAAGAACAGTCAGTAGAACAAAGTTCAACTAGACAATCAGATTCTAACTCCTCCCGCTACTTAGCAAAGTTGACTCAAGATTTGTATGACAACTATGGCGATGTGGCAATTCCAAGAGGAACGCTCGTCGCAGTTTCCGTAATTTCTGTAAATGGTGCTAGTTATGCTAAGGCACAAGTTACTTCAATCATCAAAGACAACACAGAATATCCAATTGCTAAGGATGCGATCTCCCTATTGGGGGAAGGAGGAAATCCATTAATCGCTAAACCTTTCAAGGACAAAGGTGGAGAATTAGCTGGACAGGACTTAACTGTTGGGATAGTGAGTGGTGTAGGCAAAGTAGGCGAAATTATCAATCAATCGGATTCTAGCAGTAGCGTTATCAACTCTGCTGTTGGCACTTTCAGTACTAACGTGACTTCAAATACTAGACGTAATATTGGCGGGGCATTCTTGCAAGGGGCTTTTGGCAAACTTGGTGAAATTATTTCACAACGCAGTCAAGATTCTGCTCAAGAAATTCTTTCTCGTCCCAACATCTGGTATGTCCCCAAGGGAACGAAAATCACGTTTATAGTGAATCGAACCCTGGAGTTACCGTGAATAAGTTAATTATCTTTGCGATCGCTGGGATCTGTTTGATGCCATTAACAGCACTTGCTTCACCTGTAGTCCGCACAATTAGACAATCGCAAGCCAGTGGTAGTACTGCGGTTGTACAAACCATCAAAGTTTGGAATGGCAATGGGGTAAGTATTTCATTTTACGAAGTCAACGAGATTATCAAGCGAGTGTGGATTGACGATCCCTCCCAAATCTTAATTGACACTGATGGTTGTTTGGAGGGAATTAATCCTAACTGCCAAAGTTCTGGAGCCGGACTGATTCATTTACGGCGCATCCAAAAAGTTAATATTCCTGGCTTACCCCAATCAAAGTCAACACACCTGACGATCATTACTCAAGCAGCAGATGGTAGGCGCAAAGCTTACCACTTTCAAGTAACTGCTGCTGCTGGAGCACCTGAGTACAGCCAAATAGCAATACAGAGCGATGTTTCTTATGACTCAATTGAGAGAACACCAGTCAAACTCAACCCCAGACGACCACGTACACTATCTAATGTTAAGCTACCTCTTAAGTAAATATACTCAGACTGTTGACGGGGAACAGGAAATAGGGAACAGGGAACAGGGATTGTCTATAACGGGAGATTTAAGCTCTCATCAAGACTTGCCACCTATAGGTGGGGGACTAAGGTCTACTAAACAGCAGTTAAGAAAACAAAGAGACGATAAACTACGTTATTTAATATTTTTTGGTTTAGCCATTGTTCTTTTCCTCCATGCTTTTTGGAAGTATGGAATCCTGAATCAGTCCATCGCTTATCTCATGCCTAGTGCTTCAGCCCAAGTCCCGGTGGTTGATTCCGGCAGCGGTTTTATTCCTGACTGGTCAAGGATGAAATTTAGTGACATGATTATGGGCGAAGGCGGCAGTGTTAGTTACCCCACTGACCGAGGGGAAGAAACCAGGACTTGGAGTGCTGGACAAAGTATTGCAGATTTCATGGAACTTGGGGACTTTGAAGATGCCCAGTTTTCAATTGAGAAACTCAACTTATTGGAGATATCACAATTACTAGACATAGATTTAAACAGTTTGAGACTGTCTGATTTTGGGGTAATTAAAACACAAACTATCCCCACTTTGGTAAAGGCTATCCCTACACTCACAAATAAATCACCAGCCAGCATTAAAGCAATCTACGATACTTATATAAGAGTTGGTGTTTCTCCTCGTGGCACAATTGGTAACTCCCTCAACAATCCCAAGCTAAAGGGTGTTGAGTTGGGAAGTGCGATTGATTTATCAAAGTATCAACTTACATCTATTCCTGGAATCGGGGAGGCCTCGATTGATAAATTTGATAGATGGCAAGATACTGTGATTGGACTTGTTCCAGGATTGAGAGATTTGCCTTGGAGCGAGTTTCCTTCCTTACCAAATCCTGATCTTTCATTTATTGGTAAAGTCGATTTAGTACTGCGAGATATCGAAGCTAATCGCATTCGCAGTATCTCTGGCAGTTATCAAGAAGGGTTCAATGTTCCATGCTATCAAAATAATTGCGCTCATGCTGAGATGTCCGGGCTAGGCAGAACTACTGGAGCGCAATGGATCTCTGGCAAAGTACAAGAGGTAAAAGGCGGTTTCGGCATCTTAAAAGCGGTTAATGATGGTAAAGAGCCAACGGGTCGCCATCCCTTCGGGACTGCTTTCAAGCAAGTGGTGTGGGATATAGATGAAGCAAAAGGAGAAATGCAAACTGCGATGTTTTTTAGGTTTTGCAAAACTATTCCTTTTGTAGGTCGTACTTGCACTCCCTACTTCGTTGGCCCTGTACCATTCATTTCTTACCGTGAACAAGACCCAATTATTTTTGGAAGCCCTTCTACTGTACCTTAAAAAATGACTAAAAACCAAGCGACAGCAATATCTAGTCAATCATTTCGCTTTGACCAGTTGCAAAACCCTAAAGATGATATTGGGCAATACACTCATCATCTGTTTACTCCAAATGGGTTGGCACTTCTGGGGATGTTAGGAGTTTACTTATTAATGAAAGTAGTCTTGGGCGATGGTAGTAACAAGAAAAAACTTGCTACTAGCTATTGGGGAGGAAAAAAGGAGAGTAAAAAAGCCAGAATTTCAGCTTTAGAGCAGTTGATTTCTCCTGAATGCGATAGTGCTAGTCTTTATGTTGGTCAGTTACTTCTCAAAAGTACTAGTAAAAAGAAAGTTAATGATTCAAGTGTTTTAAATAGCTTAACCAAGAAGCTTTTTCATATTCCTCTAGTCGCTGAAGTTTTGTTGTCAAGAAAAATTAAATATGAAAATATTTCTTTATATGTACCATCTGTACAAAGGGGGACAGCCGCAATTGGCGCACCAGGAAGTGGCAAGACTTTTAGTGCGATTAACCCGATGATCTATAGTGCGATCGCTCAAGGATACCCAGTATTACTTTACGATTTCAAGTACCCGTCGCAAGCGAAAATTGCAGCTTATGCCCGAAAGATGGGTTATGATGTTCACATTTTTGCACCGGGGTTCCCTGAATCAGAAGTGTGCAATCCACTGGACTTTTTAAGAGATTCGGGAGACGCGGAAACAGCGCGTCAATTGGCGACGGTGATTAACAAAAACTTCCGCATTCTGAATAATTCCAATGAAGATGGATTCTTCGGTCCATCCGGCGACCAGCTAACTCAAGCAGTTTTAATGTTAACTAAGGAGTTCGGTGAGTATGCAGACATCATGACCGCAGCTGCCATACTTTCAAGTGAACGAATGGTTGAACGACTGATGGCCGCTAGTTTAAATCCTTGGATTAGGATTGCCTTTGGTCAATTATTCAGTTCGGCTTCTAGTGAGAAAACAGTCGCGGGGATTACTGCCACAGCATCGTTAATGTTTACTCGTTTTATGGCGAAGAACACGCTCGGCTGTTTTGTCGGTAAGACAACACTGCCCTTAGAAATCAAAGGTAAGCAAATGATTATCTTTGGTTTGGACAGAGAACGTCGGGATGCAGTTGCGCCTTTGATGACCAGTATTTTACACATGACTGTAGCACGGAACATCGCCAAAAAGCGCTCTGACCCGTTAATAGTAGGATTAGACGAATTGCCTAGTATTTATCTACCTGATTTATTCAGATGGCTCAACGAGTCCCGAAGTGAGGGTTTCTGCGGCATTCTCGGCTGGCAGAACATGGGGCAACTTGAAAAGAATTACGGTAAGGAAGTAGCGAAAACTATTTTAGGGGCTTGTGGTACTAAGTTCGTGTTTAACCCTGGGGAAAATGAATCTGCACAGTTATTTTCCAGTTTTCTGGGAGATGAAGAAATCAAGTACAAACAAAAGAGTCGTTCGACTGGCGGTGGAAAACCTAGCACCACTACTAGTGAACAAGAAAAAACTAGGAAACTGTTTGAATCTGCACAGTTCTTAAAGCTGCCAGCAGGGAAATGTGTATTTATCAACCCAGCTTACGCTAATAAAAAAGAGGGGTCAATTCCACTACTGAAAAGTATTAAAATTCCTCAATCTGTGAAAGATATTGAGGAATATAACCAACAGGCTTGGGGGAAATTAGTTAATACATTAGCGCGACGTAGTACTCAACTACCTCCTACACAACGGGATTTAGACATCAGGATTCAACAAGTAGACCGGAGATTACCAATTCCGCAAGACCCTGTAGAAGCTGGGGTGCAAGCGTTGCCTGTTGATAGTTTAAAATCAATTTTATAAGAACGGCAGGCTGAATTCAGAATAAACCTACACATTAAGCAATAATTTATTTTCTAACTGTAGAAAGCTATTCTGACCGATAAGGGTGTGGGGTGTGGGGTGTAGGTTCGTTGAAACCCCTACTTTTAAGTATATCCCCTACACCCTGTTCATTCCTGGCTCCTTATTATTTTGTAGGAGGTGTGGTGAGAGCTAGAATCAAGGAATTTGCCCTAGCTGATTTTCAATACATTCGTCAGTTAGATAAAGCTAAAAAAAGACTACTAGGAAACATGGTAAATATTTTGGCGAGTACAACTGGAATTATCAAGACTTTCTCCAAACAGTCCAGCCTCAGACCTTTACTAAAAAAAGTGGGTATACACGTTAAAGTTGTTTTATGCCGTCTAAAAGTAATTATCGATGAACAATGTTATGAGCAAATTATCCAAAAATATATTGAAGGTATTGGTTGGCACGACTTACAATATATAGTTTTTCTAGCAGCCAGGCGAAATTATGTAGAGTTTGATATTATTTTTAATCGCGTTATTTCTAATACTCAAATCATTGATTTGAAATGTTTGGGCGCACAGTGGATACAGTACGAAATTTTGTATAAGGCATACACAGATATTATCAACATTGCCGAGTCGAAATTCTATGTTTAATGAACGCTCTTTGAATTTACTCACTAATCCTACAATATTTGATAGAGGGGATTACGAAAGGACTCTCAAGATTTTAAATGCACTGATCCCTGTGATTGAAGCATCTGTAGAGCGGATGCAGTACGAGTGGGACAAATTGGCGCACATTGAAATTGGTGATGATACTTACGTCATGAAGCCCAATGAATCGGGGGGATATTCTTGGGAGAAAATTGATTATGAGGATCATGACTGGTATGAAGAAGAGGATGAACCAGAGTCAGGAATTAGCGAGGAAAATCTAGTAAATTCTGATGTATCAACTACTGCAAAGTCTTCAGCAGCATCAGAACAATCCACCAATGTTACTGTACAGTCTCGATCACCATCGTCACCATCCACAAACACAGAGACGCAACAGCAAGAAGAAACAGTTACAAATGCACAGCCGCAATCATCAGCGTCTTCATCCACAGATCAAGTACAAACGTCTTCATCTGATTGGAATCCTGAGCACATCGACCTAAAACATTGGAAAGAACTGGTGGAGGACAGTGCAATTGATCCGCTTATAGCCTCTGCTAACTTCAAAAGCTTACATCAAAATGGATGGCAGCATCAGGCTTGGGAACACTTATTTTATAGTAATGATGTTCCTCGCCGCAATGATGGACGGCTTAGAGATGGAAACTTAAAACGATATAGCCACATAGAGAAAGGCGGATGGTGGTGTGAGGCTGGCATTGATCCGCGTTCGTTCGCTAATTTGTCACCGGGACAGCAACCCCTTCAAAAACTTTGGGGTTGTTATAAACCCGATGAACCGAGATATCAAGTAGATCAGAAAAAACAGAAATTCTCTTGGACTTGGCACAACAAATTTTCTAGTCCAGAAACCCCAGATAAACCCCCAAAACTCAAAAAAATTAAGTACGAACATCCGCCGAAAACTGGATTAAGTATTTTCTTGCTAGAAGTATCGGATGAAATCGCTAACAAAGTCTACTCCAAAGCCGGGGTTAACCCGAACCAGAGCGATCGCCAATCCGGTTTTTGGTACTGTGTATGGAAACATAATATCCCGATTACTATTACTGAAGGAGCCAAGAAGACTGCGGCTATTCTCTCTCAAGGGGATGCAGCGATTGGACTGCCAGGAATAAACGCTGGTTATCGCTCTTATGATCAGCGAAAAAATCCTATTACTCCCCATTTACGTGAAGAGTTTGCCGTATTCGCTACACCAGGGCGTGATATTAAAATTTGTTTTGATTACGAAACCGAGGCTAAGACAAAACGGAGTGTATTTGCAGCTCTAGCTAAAACTGGAGAATTATTAGAAACTGCCGGTGTGAAAGTCAGTGTAGTTTCATTACCAGGCCCAGAAAAAGGCATTGACGATTTGATTGTCGTTCATGGGACTGAGACTTACCAAAAAGTAATGAGTGAAGTCTTACCCTTGCAGCAATGGCAACAGCAAAATCCACCACCTGATTTAAGATTCATAATCACCCTTAAAGATGGTAGAGAAATCAACCTTTACGAGAAACTCTCTGACGGCACTGTTACGTCTAACCCGGCTGAGTTAAACTCTGCTGAGATTGACATATTAACACAGAAACTACAAGAGAATTTACCACTATCAAAAGACTCTGTTGAGTTTCAAATAGCTGCCGCTGATTTAGAAGCTTCTAATAAGAATGAGAACACTCAGGTTAGCTTTCAAAAATACTGGGCTGGGCAGCGACAAGTGCCAAACTATGCTCAAAATCTTCCTAGAAGTTTTTTGCTCCAAAAAGAGAATAAACAGATTGCCCTGACTGCTAAAAAACTAATTGACCAATATGGAGGCAAGGAGGATGATGGCAGTCTTGTTTATAGAAGCGAGGCTTTCAGTATTAGAAAATCTGGGGATAAAATCAGTATTCACCGTGCGGTAGATGAAAAAGAAAGTTACTTTAGTTTTCCCTTAATGCAGTTTGAAGTTGATAAAAAAGAGCAAGTAAAAATTATTAAACCTCCTTTAAAGATGCTCCCAGTGGAAAGGCAGGAATTTTTAAATATAACTGACTCAAGCGAATTACCTTCATTTTATGAAGATGCTATAACACTGAAGCAGAATCTTGGCTCTCTTGCTCCTTTGGGAATTCAGAAAGTTATTAATAATCTCCAAAAATCGGAACTCTCACAACTGCTTACTACGATTATGGAGACAGTAAGTAGTAAACATTTACAAGTGGGAGAGTACAGAATTAAATCTAAAGTTAATCAGCAAACAGGTCAATCATTCATTAAGTTAATCAAGAAAGATAATCAGGGGCTAGAAAGAGTCGCTGTCCAGATTGACACGAATACTAATGAAATTCAGATCATGAAAGTTAATGAAGAGGATATGAATAATCTCAGATTAATTGCTAAAAGAGTCCAGTTAGAATATTCTCATTCTGGGCAACAACAATCTAGTACTTATATTTCAAGAGAACCTACAAATAACTATACTGCTAATACTACAGTTCATAGTAATTCTGCGCCAAAAAACACGTCATATAGAAAAACTCAGGTAACAGAAACAGAAAATACTCCGAAACGTGGATATATGGGTCGCACCATTAAAGAGCTAATAAACCAGTATGGAACAAGACAAAATGATGGCAGCAGAGTTTATCACAGTCAAGCCTATACTTTTGTAGAACTCTCTCAATCCAATAAGACCTCATTGCTAGTTTACCGCTCTGGTACTGATATGGCTAAAAGCAGGAACGACCCGATAGTGAGGATTGATAATTATCACAACGAAAATAATCCTGGTACTATTAAAGCTTGGAAGATTTCTCCTCAAGAAAAGTCCATTTTTATTGAGATGGCTAATAGTTTAGATAGTGGCGATGGCTTGCCACCTATTAATTCTACTGCAACTGAACTCAATGCAGTACTTGGCTCTCTGTCTCCTTTACAATCTTCTCCTAAACGTCAATCAAGTAATCAGCGTAAATCTCGTGATATCGAGTTATAATTCAGTAGAACTTTTTTCTTAAGCCTGTTTATAAATAATAGTTATGTCATCAAGAAAAACTTCCACTTTAGAAAAGGTAAGAGAGATTAATCCTGGGGGCATCTCTGATAATATGATGATTGCCCGACTTAATCGAATACTAAAAGAATCCACTTCAGAAAAAGTCAATACAGACGCGAATCATCTCCAAAAATCTCCTCAAGAGTTACAACAAGCAAGTTTAGAATTAGGGCAGCTATTATCCAAAGGTCAGCCTCTTGAAGAATATAGGCAGCAACTAAAAACAAAATATCTCTCCCAGTACTTGAATAAATTTGGAGTAGAATCTCCGCAGAATACTCAGCCTAAACAGCAAAGTGTGCTGTCCCAACTTGAGCAATTTAAACAACGAATTCAAGAACAAGAAAAATATTTATCTTTGACTTCAGAGCAAAGTGAAGCACTTTTAGAAGCACGTTTAACCAAGGACTCGAAAAAGTCTTTTATCAGAATAGTGATGGACAATATCATTACCAAGGGTAAGGGACTGGGCAATCAAATCCGTGGATATGATCTGAACGGGTATAAAACCCAGCTTCGGGTACAAGACAATAAACAAGTTGTCAGCGTTGAGCGCACTAATCCCCAACCTACACAACCAAACCCAGCTTTTAAAGCCGAGAAAGAGGGCGGCATGGAATTTAATATCTTGCAAGATAATCTTTCACAACAAGAAGCTAGAGAGATCACCGACCTCGACCAGCAACAACAACAAAGAGATGTACAATCACGCCTGCAACAAAAGCGACTTAATCAAAGGAACAAAGGGACAGAGATTGGGGATTAGTAAAAATAGCCAATTAAGATTCCACCAATAAAGCCACAGGTCAGTAGCGATCGCTTTGCTGGTTTGTCGATTTTAGAGAAAGGGGAAATGATCGCCGCTAGTAGCAAATAAAAACCTGCTTCGATAACGTCCGTATCAAATTCATAAATCGCTAAAATAATTAAGCCAACAAATATAGCGATTTCTACAACTTTCTCTAGCAGATCCAGTAAAACTTTTGGTTTTGGCATTATAAAAGCCTAATTACTTAGACTTCTTGATTTTAATCACACAGCGGCCCAATAAACGGTCGTCCCTGCGGCAAACCTCAAGGTCAGTTCTATTGTCTATCACTAACTCTCGGGCTTGTTTGCCCTCAGTTGACTTTGCCCACTGTAAAAGCTTAATGTCGTTGGCAGTTACACCAGTGAGCGGATCACTTATATAATTAGCAATTACATTTTGAGTAGTGAACGAACCAAGGATTGTACCCACAGCAATCATTCCACCGAGAATACTAGAAATAGACCAAAAGCCCAGTTTTACCTTACCAATTTGCGGCGCTTCAACTCCCAAAGATATCCCTGGCTTGAGCCTTTGCATTTCTTGCTTCAATACATCCTTGACAGCTGCGGTAATGACTGCGTGTTGCATCACCTCAGCGCTTCGGCTGGCTGATTGCAACTTTTGGTCAATCATTAATCCACCTGCTTCCAGCAATGCCTCCATTTGAGCGGGGAATTGAATCATCATCTCCTCAAAGTTCCCTAAGATGCTCATGATTTGAAACATCGGGTCTTCTGGATCAAATCCAATCTCCGATGAAAGCTCCTGAATGCGTTGTTTTTCTACTTCAGAAAGTGTATTCATATTCTTCTGACCGTTGAGATTTATTCAATCCCAAGTAATTTTTCGCAATGGAATTATTGATCACAGCAGAGTAAAAACTTTTAGCCCAGCGATAAGTATAGGCTCGATATACCGAATATATTGCTAGATGATTACTTACGGCTGAATAGGGCAAGCCTATACTCTCTATTGTTTCGTAACTATACTTATTCAACTCTTTTAAGATAATCTCAGTGCCGTTGAGTGTAGATAGCTTTTCATATACTGATGAGCGCTGATACTGGCTAAACTGTTTATCAAAGTATTGATTTTTCACTACTATATAATCAGCTGACGAGCCAACAAATTCTAGTAATTGTTCCAAGTATTCTACGCAATCTAGTCTATGAGATATTGGATGCAATAAAGTTAGCCGCCAACCGCACTCATTTAGTAATTTAAATAAATGCACTTTGTGGATGTATTGACAAACTTTATCTAAATACTGTCCTGGCATATCAACAGCTAGAGCATCACAATTGCCATTAAATTCATCCAAAATAATGTCAGTTCCACCTCGAAAAAAATCTATGCTTTCAATTGGAACTATTTGGGAATAGGCGGCCAGCTTAAAGCGGGTATCATGATCATAGACCTTGATTTGTTTCTCTTGAGCATGAAGCAAATCAATTAACAATCGTAAAACTGTAGATTTACCTACACGGGAATCACCTACAGTCATGATCAAGCGTCTAGGAGAGAGTGACATCTTTCAGTCCTAACAAGTCTTTGACTGGAGTAATTGACTCTTTAAAATTTTCCATCCATCGGTTAACCCTACCCCGAACTGATAATTTTTCGTTCTGTGCTATTCCTTGTGCATAGGAGTAGTTATTTTCATCAAGATAATCATAGGCATGAGCAATTAAATCTGGCATATATATTTCTGGTAACTTAACTCCTTCTTCATCCCTCACCTTTTTTATTGAGGCTGAATTGTCATATCTTTCAAACGCTTCTGATTCCCCAAAGAACAGATTTTTCACAACTACATAATCAACCTGCCCATTACAAAAATCATGCATTTGAAGCAGTTGATTGACAGAATCTTTCGTGCGGTTAATTACCGCTACCATTGTCGCCTGTGATTTTAGATCATTTTTTAATATTTTAAAAAAGCCCATTTCTTTCTCAAACAGTCGGAAATACTGAATTGATTGTGATGGCAACTCCAACAAAAATAAGGATTTTGGTTGAGTTGGCACTTCTTGTTCTTTTTTTAATGGCGGTGACATCAAAGTTCTTAAAGTATCGAGAAACGCATCAGCTTTTCCTCTAGTGAAAATGTCAAAAGGTAGTACTTCACAATCATCACCGTAAAATCTCTTGATTTGAGGATTTGATGTATCAGCGTCAAACGCCGCAAATTCCTGATTGGTATCTATGTATGTTTGTAGCAGCGCTCTAGCAAATGTACTTTTACCCACGCCACCTTTATCACCAGTAACAATAATTAATCTTCTGTTGGTTTGAGTATCTTCTGATATTGCTTCTTCAGTAGTTGTTTGGTCAGTTATGGGTTGTTCAGTAGTTGTTTGCTCGGCAGTTACGTTCGTCATTCTTTTTCTTTTTGTCATTTACTTTTACAAACAGGTCAAAAAACAGAATGTAATTTTATTTATACTTTCTGAATTTGGAATTATTTTTCTCTGAAATTAGGGATTACGAAGCCACTCTTGTTTACCTTGACACTCATATCTGCTGCGGATTCCCATTAATAAGGGATTTGGTTCAGAAGTAAGAAAATTATAAAGTGCAATTGATTTTTCTTTGGTCGTCAATTGCTGAATTTTGATATCAGATGTGGGTTTAGGAAGAGTAGCTTCTTCATTTGCTGGACCTACATGAAAATCCTTCATTAAGTAATAACCTTCGGCTGCGGGTTTACCCTTATTCAAGCACCCTCGTGACTTCACAAATAAATGTAGGTCTATGCCTGTAGTGAATTCTCGCCTCCGTACCATCTCATATTGTCCAGCTGGCCCCCAGACTAACTGACTTGATTCTAAGCATTGATTTTTGAGGTTACGAGACATAGAGACAATTTTTTGAACCCCACAAACCTTCCATGACACTTTATAAAGTGGGGGTGTGCTTTTGACTAGTCCTTCAACCCTGCGTAATTCTGCATTTGACTGTGCATCAACGCTATTAGCCTGGCATGAGCCTACAACTAACGAAAAAGCAAGTATTGCTACGACATTTTTAATTTTCAGCATTTAGACTCTCTTGTTATGATGGCTGATATCTTTTTTCGGGACAAGTACCTAATACTTCAAAAATCACGCTGTTGTAATTAAAGTATCCAAGTTTGACTCCGCGCATAACTGCATGAACACGGTTGTGAGCTTGTAATTTCTTATTCACTAAGTGAACATAACATTTAACTGTACCTTCTGTTACATTCATCGTTTTTGCGATTTGCTCATTAGATAAACCGCGTGCCATTAACTTAAGTGTTCGGAGTTCGGTACTTGTTAAAGTAACCCCAAACTTTTTTCCCTTCTGGTTAGTATTTTTCTCCTCTTTTGCTTTGTTGCTATTAAATAAAAAGTTCTTTGGCAGTTTTGGATCAATCCAACACTCGCCTTCTTTTGTCTTGATAATTGCATATCTCAAAATTTCTGGTTCAGAAGTCGAGAGCAAATACGAGTCTGCCCCAGCGCTCAATGCCAGGGCAACTATTTCTTCATCATCCTGATCTGTCAAGATGACCACTTTGCAATCAAACTGTTGTTTAATTGCAATTGTGGCTTCTATACCACCCATATCTGGTAAAGAAATATTGATGATTACAATGTCGGGTAAAGTTTGTGCAACTAATTCTATCCCTTCTGCTGCACAAGCTACCTCTCCACAAACCTCCATTACTGAAGATTGCGAAATTGCATTGACCAATCCCAGGCGTAAAAGAGCCTGCCCTTCAATAATTACTATACGGATCATGATGTCAATACATTGCTACTTTTATATATTAAACGTTAAGCTAACATGATTGTCTTAATTCAAGTAAATTATGAAGAAACAATACACTCGTAAAGGGAACCTCATAGTATTTAAAAATAGGGGCTTTATACCTTGTGTGGTAAAAACTTCAGTTTCACTCCTGTTTGGATATGAGCTTGATTAGCTTGCCCTGCTCTTAGCTCCAAAACATGAGTTGCAGCAGGAGCATAATATATAAGGCATGGTTGTTTTGGGCATGGGGGTACATTATGAATCACCTTTGTTACTACACCACCATCTAAATAAATAATGTCAAGGGGGATTTGAACTTTGTACATCCAAAAGCCTACATTAGTATGCCGTCTACCTAAGTTGAATAACATTCCCCTATTGCTTGGTAAATCAGTCCGAAATTTTAGCCCTTTGTACAACTCTTCTGGCAATGAGGCTGATTCTAGGTAAAAAGTACGCTCTCTCTGAATGAGCCTATATTTAATAGGCAACTGTTGGGGAGAATTTTGCAGATACCAATTAGCAACTACTCCTAGTATTAGCGATAGCCCTAAAACTGGCCCTATAATTTCGATGATCTTAAAAGCGATTACATAGGGATTGTGTTTAATAGACTTCAAAAAGAAGTTGGGAAAAGGGAAAAATATAGCACCTTTACCCTTTGCCCTTTTACCCTCTTTTGTGAAAAGTATTTTTGCAAGGTTTTGAATCTTGAAGGGAAACATAATCAACTAAAGATATTGATATTGCCATTGCTGTAAACTGAGTCATCAACCGGGCTAGATGGTAATCCCTGTAAAGAAGCTTTGTTTCGCATTCTCTCAACTTTATCAGCTTCTCTGATGGCCAAAGGATTGATATTCTGCCTTGCTTCTAATAGAGACGAGAGTGTAATTTCTAAAACAGGAGGCTGATTAATTAGCGGTACATCAGTAGGAAACATCGCATAGAAAGTGTTGGCTGCGGCCCTTTCCACAATGTTTTGAATCTCCGCGCCGACACAGCGATGTGTTTCTTTGAGTAGCCGACGCCATTCTTCCCTTGTAAAAATATCTCCATTAAGGAAGCGCTGATCAAAACGTCCAAGGTGAATCTTGAATATCTCATGACGTTCTCCATTATTTGGCAAATCTACTTTGAAGATGTCGTCAAATCGTCCGGCCCTAGTAAGTTCCGGGGGCAAGTAGTCTAAATTGTTAGCTGAAGCTATTACTACTGCTTCGCTACATCGCTCTTGCATCCAAGTCAATAGCATTCCTGCTAGTCGTCGGGATAGATCGTCATCTCCCGCGAATCCTTTATCAAAGTCGTCTAAGTAAAGAATTACACGATTAATCCGATCTACCAGTCCCAGCAATTTTTTGAGTTTATATTCTGCCTCATTACCATAACTACGAAAATTGCTCCACTCTAAAATAATCAGTGGGAACCCTAAAATCTGAGAACAAGCTTTAGCCGAGTAACTTTTACCGGTTCCCGGTGGCCCTACAAGTAAAACTCCTTTAGGTAGTCGTAGGTTGTAAGTCTTAGCCGTCGGTGTCAACAGACGCTTGTACTTCTTAAATGTCTCTTGCATTAAAGAAAGTCCACCGACTGCTAGTTCTGGTGGTTGTAGAAATTCGATGCTATAAACTCGTCTGAGGAGGTCAATTTTGTAAGCTGAAAATGAAGCCATCTCAATATTATTATTGACCAACGCAGTTTGAACACCTGTCTCAATATCAGTTAAATACATCCCGACCGCAGCGTTGGCTATATCATTAATTTGACTTTGGTTTTGGTTGGGAGGTAGTATTGCTGGCAAGTAAGTATTAATCTCCACAACCGTTGGCAGTTCTTGGGTAATAGTGGGAATTAGAGCTGCGATATCTGATGAAAGACTAGCATTAGCCCCTAGTAATAGGGCTATTTTGTTTGAGTTACGATTGTAGAATTTTAGATTAATCAGCGCAGATTTAATCCACTCGCAAGTTAAGAAAAAATCGGGATCACCCGTGGACTGACTAATCCAGGGAAATATCCCTTCCAAGATGAGAATACCTTGTAAAGGAGTGGTTTTCCAAAATCTCAGGATTTGAAAATAATCTTCACGCCCAGCCTTGAAGCTATTTGTCTTATATTCTTTTACTTGTTCTAGATTTAAATTTTGTCCATCAATTTGTAATTGATAGATCTGGTCATCCTCCAATATCCATAAGTAACAGTTAATATTTTCCTTAGCAGATTCTTTGCTAAGGCTACTCAAAAACCTTAGCCTCTCTTGCAGTGGTGATTCAACCGCAATCAGAGTCTGTTGTAATTTAATAAGATTAAACAGTTGTGAAACTAAATCAGCCATGAAATTTCGCCCTTGTTATCCAATAGTACTGGTTCCTGATACTGTTAAAGCTGGTAATTTTCAGCCTTTGATTCTACCTTCAGAATCAAGCGGAGCCACACGACTTGGCGCTTCTGAACTTGAGTTCGGCTCAATATTAAAGCATTATTTCGGCGTCCGTGCTTTGTCTCAACAACAGTTTTTACCCTCTGGGCATGACCGCCCTTATAGTGCTGATTTTGTTGTCGTGGAACCAAGTACAAAATTGCACATAGACTTAGAGATTGATGAGCCATTTAGTTTTAGTGGAGAACAAATTCACTGCGTTGGAATGGATGATTACCGCAATAAATGTTTTGTCGATGCCAATTGGCTAGTACTACGCTTTGCAGAGGAACAAATCAGGAGTCAGCCTCTACGCTGTTTACGTGTTTTAGCGAATCTCATTGCCAGATATACTAATGACACTACGAGTCAGAAATTGTTTCAAGATGTTGAGCCGCTTACTCCTATCTGGCAATGGACACGAAAGAAGTCCCAAAATCTGTTACGGCAAAATTATCGAAAGCAGTATCTTTAAGGCTGCTTTTCTACTACAGATGGTATTGCACCAGTTTTAGATAATTCATGAGCATTAAATACCCTATCGAAAAATGCAATCATCCCCAGGATGGCGAAGGCAGTAATCATTACTCTTTGTAAAGAATTAAACGCCGATTTTTCTTGCACTTCTTGCTGTAATCGTCTGCGTTGCTCTTTCTCTAGGTCTGCATTTTTCAAGTAGGTGAGAAATGCTATTGCTTGAGTTGGGTCTTCATCAGAATGAAGCTTCTCAAATACTAAAGCTTCTAAATTTTCTCTACGATTCTGATGAATAGATAAATTTTTGTTGTCAGTTGCCACGTTATCTTCAGGCTTCACTAATATCTTATTCATACAAACTTCTAACTCTAAATTTAAAGCTGTCAAAAGTTTATCTATTTTTAGCTAAACTTGCACTAAACAAATATCAAATCTTTTGCCTAACTTTAGTTAATTAAAACACCTAACTATAGTTAGGTGTCTTGCAATAAGTTAAAGCTCTAACTCTCTGGTGCGCCCGCTTTGAAACTTTCGTTGAGGTTCATCTGGTTCAAACGGATCAGTCCCGTCTGTAAATAATTCTTGTGCCAAAGTACGCCCATCTCCATCTTGATCGCTATTAAGGATATGTTGAACTACATCAATAGGTATGCCTTCTTGCCAAGCATGAACCAAAAATCCTCTGATAAATTCGGGTGTTGCTTGTTCTTGGGCCAATACTGACAAGATGCGATCGCTGTCTATGATACTCATATTTTTGATGCTTGTGACTCTTGCATCTTGGTAAACACTCTCGAATATGTCTACAGACCTTTGATCAAAACTCTGTTGTTTTGCTTCTTGGGACAGTTGTTCTGTAGCATCCATATTTATATACCTTCTTTCATTGGTAAAAAGTTTTTCCAAGGGTCATGATTGGGTCGCGTATCAAGAAGCGCTTTTTTAATTTCGGGATCTGGTTTAGGCACTTGTTCGGGAACTAACGGTGAGGAGCGTTCGTAACCAAAGTTGGTATCTAGCATCTCAATATGATTTAGATGAGAAACCCAAACATCAGCTAGTCTATTTCCTAAGTTCTTAGTATCTAGATTCGCCGGAATTTTTACCCCACCATTCCAGACAACAGGTATTTGTTCTTGGGTAAAATACTCCGTAAGTTCTTTGTGAACGAATTCTCCAGTACCCCCACAAATCAGAACTTCATCGAAAACAGCAATATTCCTAATCCACCGTAACAGAGCGCGGCAATATTCTCGACGCACAAGATCTAAAGACTCTTGAAAGGCTGTTAAATCAGATTCAACTTCATTGACTTTAGTTTTACGTGATAAAGAGCGCAGTGCATCAAACTCTCCAGCAGCAGCTAACACCAAAGCTGAAGTTAAACGCGAATCATCCTTCGATAATCCAACGGCAGTGTGACTGACAAAACGTTCGACTAGCCAATTCATTCCCAAATCTGTAGATTCAGCTTTACTTTGGTTCCCCTTTTCAATAAGTGTAAAACTAGCGTTACGATAGCCCAACATCAACATTCCAATACTCTGAGAACAATGAGCATCTCCTAAAGTATGACAACGATATGAGAGAATACCACTACCCTCATTAGATACATAGAAATTGCGTTGTCTTAGCTTCAATCGACCTGTCGGCGTGATGATTCCTTGTTTAAGAGCAGCAGACAATTGTTTTGCTAAGCGTTCGCCATCTTTGGATTCTCCAGACGGCAGCAGTAAATGTACAAAAATATCAGCTTGGTGTAAGTTGAAATGACGACAGGCTAACCATACTAAAGCAGCTAGCTTTGGTAGAGCGTACTGATATTTCAGGTCACGAATCGCAGATGTGCCAGCAAAAATACTTTTAGCCAAGCTACCTAAAACATAGTATTCCGAGCTTATTCCTACCCAAGCTGCATTTTGGGCGGAAGTTTCTACGGATAACCCTTTGACAGACTCTTTCTCTACGTCTGCAACTTCTGGAGAAAGAGTAATAACTTGCGGGACACCATCAGGATAAATTTGGGCGAGTACCTTATTAACACTAGCGCCCAAGTCACAAGTTAAAACGAGCTTAATCGGATCAGATTGGTTTAAAGCTGTCATCTTATTCCTTTTGAAGCATTTTATTCGCTGCAATCATTTTAGGAGTGGGTTGAAGATTCATATCCCAGTCGTCATCATCTTCATCATTATCTTCGATATCATTATTATCCTCTTGCTGCTGAGGAATTTCTGCAATTGTCCTTTGAGCGGGAGCAGGAATTGTTTTAGTTAAATCTGGTACTGATGCAATTGTATTTAATCCAGCCAGTTGCTGAATAGAGATCAGTTTTTTCGAGAGATTTTCAGAAGCAGTGCGACAAGCAAGACGAAATTCTTCAGGGCTTACCTTACCCTCTAATGCTTCAACAACCCAGTAAGAAGTAGCTCCTTCCAGAAGTAGGTCAATAGCAGTTTTCCCAGAAGGATAGGCTAATAAATATTCAATGACCTTGCCTTCCCAAGTTGCGGTACTGCGTTTAAACTTTGGAAGTTCGACATTATGCTGTTCTGCCATAACACTAGACATAAGTACATTAGTATTAAAGCACACAAAAAAAGTACTAGTGTAAGAAAAGGGTGCTGAGGAGGCGTTGAGGGGGTGTTAGTGTGGTGTCGAGGGGGTGTAAAAAGTAGAAAAAGCCACATTAAGAGCAAGAGAAGAACAGAGAATCAGGGGGTGTTGAGGGGGTGTTGGCGCGGTGTATTTGCGACAGGGTAAAAGGGAATTCCGAGGAGTTACCATGTATGGTGTACTCACTTCACTTTCGCGCCCTGCGGGTGGCTGGCGCCATTTTTCGCTGCGCTCAAAACGCAAAAGTCGTTCGCCCTTCGGGATCGGAGCAGGGTGTAGGGGATAGGGTGTGGGGTGTAGGGGAAGTTTCACTTGTTCTCAAGAGAACGAATAAGACCTTGAAGTAATCTACCAACTAATTGGCACTGAGCAAGAACGGAATCTATGCTTTGAGCTTCTATGAGGTTTACTCGTTTAGATAAGATCATGTGTGTTTCTAATTCTTTAAGGGAGCCTTGGGCTATGTATAGAAACTGAATATACTCTCCTCTTGTCTTTCGACCATACCCTTCAGCAATATTAGCCGGGATTGATACAGCTGATCTGCGGATTTGGGTTGTTATGCCATAAGTTTCTTCTTTGGGAAAATTTCTAGTTAGTAAATAGCAACTTTCTGCCAAATTCATCCCTTCTTGCCAAACTTGTAAATCCTGATAAGACTGTATCGGTGTTTTACTCATCTCTAATCCTTCTCACTTCAATCCCTACACCCTACACCCCATACCCTATACCCTATTTGAAATGGTAGTTCTTGCAATTCTGCGCGTTGAGAAACTAAAATCCTTTGGTAGTGTTGGTGGCAGTGAAGCGCACACTGCTCGACTTCAAGATACACCTAATGCCGATCACACTAAAACTAATATTAGACTGATTGGTAATTTGGGGGAACCACCTTTAGAAGAATTGGTGAAAGCCAAGATAGCGATCGCCACCAAAAGTCCACCTCGAAAAGATGCAGTCCTGTGCAGTGATATTTTCCTCTCAGCTTCCCCGGAGTACTTTCGCCCTGATTCACCATCGTTAGCAGGTGAATGGGATGAGCAAAGAATGTGGGATTTTGCCAATGCTTCTAAAAAATGGTTAGAGGAGAATTACGGCGATAAGTGCATCCGGGCAGAGTTACACTTAGATGAAGCGACACCCCACATTCACGCTTATGTCGTGCCAATTAATGACCGCACCAAAAAACTCTCTCACAAGGAGATGTTTGGCGGCAATGGCAGACAAGCCAGCATTAAGATGTCTAAACTCCAGGACTCCTACGCTGCGGCACTAGCACCCTTGGGCATCTCACGGGGGATCAAAGGCAGTCAGGCGACACATACTAAAGTTAAGGAATATTACCAAGCGGTCAACAGCGAACCCTTAATGCTGGAATTAGACCGACTCGCCCCCAGGGCGGGAGAAACTGCACAACAGTTATTTGAGCGCATTAAGGCTGATTCCGCAATTGGAGCAATTAACTATCAGCTGGCAGATCGAAAATTCACACTACAAAAATCGCAACGAGCTGCTCAAAATGCTCTAGTTGCCCAGAAATCACGTCAACAGACAGAACAACGTGCAGTTGAGTTAGTAACAGAAAACTATCTAACAAGACAGCAGTTAGACCAGCTGCGAGACTTACCCCTAGAAGATGTGGCGTGGCAGTTGGGATTAGACCGCGATACTAAACAATTGCGGCGATGGCGTGGTCTGGATAATATCATTAGTATTAGTGGTGATTCCAAGTTCTACGACTTTCACCCCACCCAAGAAAAGGGCGGTGGCGGTTCCATCGATTTGGTGATGCACGTCAATAAATGTAACTTTCGAGGCGCGATCGCATGGCTTCATGATCGTTTTGGGGAAGCAGGTATAGAAAGAGCCGCAGCGCATAAAGCCAAGATTGAGGCGAAGGCGATCGCCGCTTCGGAACCAGTACCCCAGTTCTCACCGCCGATTGCTGATGAAACCCAGTGGCAGGCGGTACACCATTACTTGACCAATAAGCGGAAATTGCCATCAAACTTGATTCAGGCTTTTAAGGAACGGGGGTTTATTTATGCTGATGAACAACAAAACGCTGTGTTTGTGATGCGTTCGTTAGATGAAGAGGTTAAAGGGGCATTCTTGCGAGGGACGCGAGGTGAAGATAATACTTTTATGGGTTACGAGAAAGGAACTAAGCGAACTTCGGGCTGGTTTTGGTTCCGCATGGGAGCTAAACCAACTGATGAAGTGAAACGAGTGATTTTATGTAAATCTCCCATTGATGCCATCTCCCTTTCCACAATTGAGTTGACAAAACCAGCGCAAGTGCCACAAACAATAACCATGTATTTAGTTGCCGATAGCCCCCAAAGTCTACCAGTGGAGTTTCTAAAAACTATTCCCACTGTAGAACTGGCTTATGATAATTCGGAAACTGGTGATGAGGCAGCACGAATTATTAAGCAAATGCTACTTCGTGCTTTGAGAAAAAAACCTAAAGCTGCCGACTGGAATGAGGAATTGGAGAGGCGATCGCAGCTTGAACAGAAGAAACGCACTCCTCAGCAAGGCATTGAGCTTTAAACCTGCAAAGAATAAGCAGCGATGTTCAAGCGTTAATATAGTCAAATTGAGCTTCATCACTCCCATAAACTATGCCAAAAACTTGGAATCTGAAAGTAGACAGCTATTACAATGCCAACCCACAGTGCATCATTGCCACTGCCCACATTGACAATTTCCCTACAGACTTACCCCTAGAACCCAACATTAGAGAACCTAACAAGAGAAGTGCGACATATAGGCAAATCTTTGACTCTTTGACGACTCAACCCGAAAAATTCTTCTCTCGTCACAGTGGAATTGTGCTATGTGCCAACAAAGTTAAACCCAACAAAAATAAAACTGAATTAGAGCTAGAAATTTTAGAAGCCTCCGAAGGTGGTAGCGATGGCATTATCAATGGAGGTCACACAGTTCTAGCTTTTGACCAGGCTAGGAATTACAATTACAACCTGAGCCTTGCCAGAGTTCAAGTTACCATTCACATTGGACTTTCTGAAGAATCAGCTAAAGATATCGCTCTCGCATCCAATACCACTACGCCAGTGGATTCTCGCTCTAAAGTCAACGCCAGAGGTGATTTTGAATTCATCAAGCAGTATTTAGCTTCTTTGGAAAGAGCGGAGGACAGAAAATTCCGAGTCGCCTATTACCAGAACCAAAGCGGCGCTCCTAGAAATGCCCAGTGCAATGTTAATCACTTATTCAAATTAATTAATTGCCTCGACAGAAATAGATATAACCCCGACGGCAATAAAAGAACCAAGCATCCTACGGGTACTAATACTCCAAGTCACATCACAGACACGGAAAGGCAAAGATTAACTCTTTTACTGCCTCTACTTCCCAAATCTCTATGGATTGAGCAAAGACTATACGAAATCGTTCAAGAACATATTAGCAACCCCAGAAGAAAGGGCGTCAACGATTTAGCCTCAATCGATACACGCAAAAGTACTCTGCTTCTCGACAGCAAGTACTCGTTTGGGTTTGGTGCGCCAACTGATCTGGCGTTGCCGATAATTGCATCTTATCGGGTGTTCTTGGACGAGAATTATAACTGGATTATTCCTTTCGAGGAGTTTTCAGAAGACTTTCTCCAACATCTGTGGAATAACTATTACCGGAAATACCTGGTATCGGAGAAAATAGCAGGGAATACGGTGGGAACAAGAATCTGTCGCAATCAAGAAATTTGGGAAAGTTTATACATCTCAGCGCAAAGTTATCTCAATCAGCACTTAATGAAAATGGTCAATTCCGCCAAGCGGCAAGAATTGACGCTGACTTCTTAATGGGACGAGGGATTTTCCTGCGTGCATTGGTAAAAATAAATCCAGCAACTTTTATGAGTCAAACACAATCGGAACTAAAGCTACTGACCTTCGATGAATTTATCGAATGGTATCCAGAAAACTCAGAAGTACGTTATGAATTACATGATGGGGTGATTGTGGAGATGCCAAAGCCTAAAGGGGAGCATTCTGATTTAGCTGGTTTTTTGATTGAAGAATTACTGATCACAATTAGAGATATGGGTAAGCGCGGTATCTGGACTATACCGAAAGAATCCATTATTAAACCATACCGAGACAAATCAGGGTACGAACCGGATATTATTGTTTTAAATCAAGAAACTATTGATACCGAAACACGCTGGAAGAAGGAATCAGTTATCCATAATGCTAGTTCGGTCAAACTAATAGTTGAAGTAGTCTCAACCAACTGGCAGGATGATTATTACGATAAGCTTCGTGACTATGAAGCTATGGGTATACCTGAATATTGGATTGTGGATTATGCAGCGTTGGGTGGACGTGTATTTATTGGTAGTCCCAAACTTCCGACTATTTTTGTCTGTGAACTTATTGATGGTGAATATCAAATGACACCCTTTAGAGAAACAAACCTTATAGTGTCTCCTACTTTTTTGCAGTTGAATCTAAGCGCGCAACAAATTTTTGACTGGGTGATTTAACAATAACAAGAGTAGGATAAGTACTTGAAATCCCCGCTATCAAATCAATTTCAAAAAGACCAAATTGAATGACTCGATTTGTACATGATGAATTTGCCAAGGATTATCTAGAAGAACTGTTAAAATCTTATGGGGAAGTAAAATCATCATCAAAAATCTCAGGAGAGATTAAAGAAATTGATGTGTTATTTACTCCATTAGCACAGCAAACTTCTAATCTAGAATTGTTAGGGCTACTAGGAAGATTTGCAGAATTTCCGGCAATATTAGAACCCTTTCGCAATGCAGCTTCTGGTGATGAAATCTGTGATTGTATTCAAAAGTTATTAGAAGTAAAATCTGGATTGCGACGAGATGCTAAAGCAAATAAAACCAGACTCCAGGAGTCAGATATTCCTAAACTATGGGTTCTGACTCCAACTGCATCCCCAGCAATACTATCGAGCTTTAATGTTAATCAGAAATCGGAGTGGCTACCAGGGATATACTTTTTAGGTGATGCTCTACGGACAGCAATTGTAGCCATACATCAACTACCACAAACACCGGAAACCTTGTGGTTGAGAATTCTTGGCAGAGGAAGTACACAGTCACAGGCGATTGTGGAATTATCAGCGTTACCATTGGATCACCCATACAAGCAAGTAACGCTAGAATTGGTTTACAACCTACGCGAAAATTTAAGAATCAACCAAAATTTAGAATCAGATGATACAGAGTTAATTATGCGATTAGAACCACTTTATCAGCAAGACCGTGAAAGAGCAAAACTTGAAGGAAAAGAAGAAGGACAACAGGATTTAATTATACGTCAACTAAATCGTCGTCTTGGTGAAATTGATGCATCGTTGATTGAAGGAGTTCGAGGATTATCTATTGAGCAATTGTCTATTCTAGGAGAAGCGTTATTAGATTTTTCTGTTGTGGCGGATTTAGAAGTTTGGTTAAACCAGCAAGCCCGATAATAATAACATGACCTAGATATCTGTCCCATAGAGCATGGTAGTATTTGGGGTATTTATCCTGGCTTTTAAAATGGCAATAGAAGTGTTTCCATCATCATTTTATTGCGACTGTGGACATAAATCGTATTTCTTTGAGAATACCGTCTCTGAGATGGTTAAATTAAGCCTTGGTGTAATTGAAAATATTGTAGAGTCAAGAAAAGCCCTAAGTATTGCCCTACGCAACTCACCCTATGACTACCGCACCCTTAAGCTGGCAAGAACTAGAAACCCTCGCGGACTATCAAATAGATACCGTTAATGGTCTCACCAACGCTAGAGCAAGGTTGCGCTTGTTTGGGAAACCTGAATCTGATGTGCGGGTAACGCTGTACCGCGATAACCACGCCTGGTGTCCTTACTGTCAAAAAATTTGGTTATGGCTAGAGGAAAAACAGATCCCCTATCGCATTGAAAAAGTGACAATGTTCTGCTATGGGGAGAAAGAAAGTTGGTACAAACGTAAGGTACCATCAGGAATGCTCCCTGGGATCGAGCTAGATGGACGGATTATTACGGAAAGTGATGACATTTTGATCGCTTTGGAAAAGGTTTTTGCTCCATTGAGCCAAGGGATGGAAGACCGCACGGTGCTGACTCTACGTCAATTAGAACGACTTTTATTTAGAGCCTGGTGTGTTTGGCTGTGTTCTAGAGCCAGTTCCTCTCAACAAGAACAACGCAACCGAGAACAATTTATTGCAGTGGTGGCTAGGGTCGAGGAGGCTTTACGTCGCACCCCAAGCCCTTACTTTCTATCGGGCTTCGGCATCGTCGATGTCATTTTTACACCATATCTCGAACGGATGAATGCGAGCCTTTACTACTACAAGGGCTACTCCCTACGAGAAGAAAACCCTCGCTTGAGTGCATGGTTTGCGGCAATGGAAAGCCGACCTACCTACTGTGGAACCCAAAGCGACTTTCACACCCATGCACATGATTTGCCGCCCCAGATGGGGGGCTGTTGGGAAAATGGCGAAACCCAGATGCTTCTCAATAAAGCGCGGGTGGATAATGGCCCCTGGTTTGGGCTACCAGACGTTACTTATCCAGAACCCGAAAACTCCCGCATGGAAGCTCTTCAACGAACTATCGAACACCGCATCAATATTATCCGAGTCAACCCTTTAGATGATAAGTTGTTTGATCAAGCACTACGTTGTGCTTTAACACACATGATGATCGGTGAAGATTGTGTACCTCCATTGGGGTCTGATGTCGCTCTACGATATTTACGTGATCGCATTAATGTACCACGAGATATGTCCATCTACGCAGCCAAGCGATTGAGGGAATCCCTGGAGAAAATCGCAGATCTTGCGGGCGATGGGCAGCCAGCCCCCATTTCCACTAAGCATCGACGAGATCAAGACCCATCTAACTTTGTCAGAAACTAGGATTTAGGCACCCATCCTGGCAGATCGTGCTTCTCTAACAATTAACAGTGAACAGTTATCTTGGTTTCAACTACACCCCCACCACCAACCAATCGCACACCACAGACCTATACCCGTGGGCAAAGTTAACCCAAACCTGCCATTGCCCCAAATACCCATTCCAGTAAGGTTCACCATCAGCAACACCGACAGCCGAGCCGATTGTGGAGA
>NZ_JADEXR010000069.1 GCF_015206995.1 aff. Roholtiella sp. LEGE 12411
GGGTTCTGATTTTAATAGGGGTAATAAATGTTGCCAGTCGAAGCAGGTATCTCCTAAATCGGCAAAGCGATCAATTAAAGCATTGAGTTGGGGTAGTTCTGCTGTGGGTACTAGACCCAGATGGCGATCGGGAATTGTGATGTTATCCTGACGCCGCATTACGCCGAAAATAGGTAATTGTAGGGGTTCTAGAGAGTCTTTGAGTAACGAGAGGTGGCGATCGCTTCCGACTCGATTTAATACTACTCCAGCCATTTTAATTTTCGGATCAAAACAGCGGTAGCCATGAGCGATCGCAGCTACAGAACCAGATAAACGACTGCAATCAATCACCAATACTACAGGTAAATCTAGCAACCGGGCAATGTGTGCGGTACTGGCGAATGGCGAATGGCATTGGGCATTGGGCATTGGGCATTTGTTTTCTTCCCCGTGCCCCATTCTCCATGCCCCGTGCCCTATTCCATCAAATAGCCCCATTACCCCTTCTACTAAAGCATATTCACTCTCTTGGCTATGATGAGCAAAACATTGCTGAACGTAAGCTTCTGAGGTCAGCACTGGGTCTAAATTTCGACAAGCACGACCAGTAACGTGCTGATGAAACATCGGATCAATGTAGTCTGGGCCAACTTTGAAAGATTGTACTGTGTCACCACGACGGCGTAAAGATGCTAAAAGGGTGAGCGTGACTGTTGTCTTGCCCACCCCACTACGTTCTCCTGCAATGACTAAAGCCATAGTCTTGGGTACTGGGGAATGGGGCATTGGGAATGGGGCATTGGGCATGGGGCATTGGGTATGGGGCATTGTTATTTTTTTCCTGCCCCTTTGTTCCCCAACTTCTTCCCTAGTCCCTAGTCTCCAGTACTCATTACATCACTTAATTACCCAATTTGAAAATGTTCGCTGTAACTCCAAGACTCTCTTCAAAAAGGGACTCACGACCCCAGCGTTGCACCTGCTGACTTAGCAATGCTTCCGCCTTTTGTTCTGAAAGTGAAGTCACTTGTTGAAACAGACCTGCGGATTGAGCACCACCGTGTGTTTCCATCCGCATACAACCACCAGTTTCCGAGCAGATTACTGTACCACAGTCTGCCTGGGGATTTGTTGAACTGAGGCGCAGGGCAATTAAGTCGCCCATAACCTGGCCGACATCAGCAACGGGGACTCCTGCTAACTCAGCTTCTACTTGCCGTTGGTCTTGTGCCACGAAGCGAATTCGAGTGATATCATAATCTCCGCTTTCCTTTTGATAGGAAACTGGCTGCCATTCCAACCGACTCGCCAGCCAACCCAAAAACAGCAACGCTTGTCCGGGGTTGCCTTTTTCGTAGTCAATAGTTACTCGGTCAATTTCCTTGAGAGCAGCGCGACGGTGAGGTGAGTCGTAGGCTTCGGCTGTCAGTTCCTGCCATGATGACAGGCGACGCCAATTTAGGTCAGCCAGGGGAATGCCAGTTTCTACCAACTCTTGGAGGCTGAGTAAATCACTTTCTGGCTCGTTAAAGTTGCAAGAATCTACAATCACATTATTGCAGATTGCTGCCAGTTTTTTGAATAGAGGGTTGTTAGGGTCTGGTGTTGCCTTCCACCAAAGAAACTTTGGCAAGCCACCAATTAGCAATGCTGGAATCATCCCTCCTATCCGTTCTAAAGCAGCGGCGGTACCGCTAAGAGTTATGTATTCGCAACAGATGAGTGTACTTGACGATTGCTTTTGGATGGGACAATAGGCAGAAACTTGCGCCTTGACCCCTTGATCTTCCCCAGCAATTGGAAATAGGGCAATAATGCGGCAGGGGTTGCGGAGGGCGATCTCATCGGCAATTCTGGGGCTTGCAGCATTTAAGCTATAGGTTCCACCAGAACCATGATCTCCAGTGCCTCCCTGAAGTTTGGAGAATTCTTCCCGCAATGCGGCGAGGGTTTCAGGCGTTGCTGTACCAGTTTCTGGTAGTTGATGTTTGCTTTGGAATTGCCGCAACGCCGTGTCCATCTGCGGCCCTAAAATCCCATCAATTGGGCCATTGTAAAAACCCAAAGCAGCTAATAGATACTGAGTTTCTTCTGGTTCGTAAACGACTAAGGTAAATGTAGTGGCCCGAGTGGCAGCAGGAAGCCCACCATCTTCGCCGGTGATGCCGTAGCTTTGCCAAATTTGATTAAGTTCCGCATCTATTTCTGAGAGCGAAATATCCTTTGGTGCTTGGAGTGAAAAAATGGTAGGAGCTTGGGGAGTCATAGCAAATTTTGGATTTTGTCATTTATGATTTGTCATTAGTCATTTGTCACTGATCATTTGTTTTTACTAATGACTAATGACTAATGACTAATTTTTACAGTCGGCGCCAGCGACGACCATCCTGATTAATTAAGAATTCTGCTTCCGCTGGTTCCCAAGTACCAGCTTCGTACTGGGGAACGGAGGTAGGATCTGCGGGCGCATCCCAAACGGAAAGGGCTGGAGTTACAACCTGCCAGGCTGCTTCCACTTCGTCTGCCCGTGTAAACAATGTTTGATCACCCATCATACAATCGAGAAACAGGCGATCGTAGGCATCGGAAGTTGCTTCGATGCCAAAGGAACCATAGCTGAAGTCCATGTCAACGGAACGAGTGCGGAATTCTGCCCCAGGCATTTTGACATCAAAACGTAGGGAAATACCTTCATTTGGCTGAATCCGCATCGTTAATATGTTAGCGTTTGACTGTTGCGCGGCGGATTGAAACATCCGAGAAGGAACTTCGCGGAAGTGGATGGAAATCTCACTTACTTTTTTCGGCATCCGCTTTCCGGTTCGCAGGTAAAAGGGAACACCTTGCCAGCGCCAGTTATCAACCAGAAACTTCATTGCTACATAAGTGGGTGTTGTGGAATCGGGATTAACTCCTGGTTCTTGCCGATATCCTGGTACTGGTTGACCCTTCATCCAGCCAGCACTATACTGACCGCGGACTGCTGAACGTGACAGATTGTGAACATCGGCTAAACGGGTAGCCTGGAGTGCTTTCACTTTTTCTGTGCGGATGCTGTCGGCATCCATTGCGTTGGGTGGCTCCATTGCAGTCAGGCAGTAAAGTTGCATTAGGTGGTTTTGCAACATATCTCGTAGTGCGCCGGCTTTTTCATAGTAACCAGCCCGGTCTTCCACACCCACGGTTTCTGCGACTGTAATTTGAACGTGATCAACAAAACGACGATTCCACAGGGGTTCAAAAATCGCATTAGCAAAGCGAAATACCAGCAGATTCTGAACTGTCTCTTTACCTAAGTAGTGGTCAATGCGGTATACTTGGTGTTCTTTGCAGAATTTTTGCACTACTTGGTTAAGACTTTGAGCAGAAGCTAAGTCCCGACCAAAAGGTTTTTCAATTACTAGACGATGCTTGTACGGGTCGTCCAGCATCCCTGCTGTACCAAGTTGCTTGATAGCTTCAGGAAAGAAGTTAGGAGCCACGGAGAGGTAAAACATCCGGTTTCCTCGTGTGCTCCGTTTCTCGTCTAATTCGCTCAAGAGGTTTTTGAGTTTCTGGTAGCCTTCAGGATTGTCTATGTCTCCAGGACAGTAGAACAGACCTTGAGAGAAATCTTGCCACAGTTCCCCTAGATCGACATTGGCATGAGCCTCTTCCATGCCCTTTTGCATCTGTTCGCGGAAGTATTCGTGACTCCACTCTCGACGTGCAACACCGACAATGGTAGTTTCTGGTGGAATGCGCCGTTCTCGCCGCAATTTGTAAAGTGCTGGCACCAGTTTGCGCCAGGTAAGATCACCAGAAGCTCCAAAGATGACTATAATCTGGGGTTCGGGCATCCCTTGTTGTTGCAGACCAACGCGCAGGGGATTTTCTAGCAGACTAACCATAACAGTTTGGGATTTTGGGTTTTGGATTTGAGATTAGGGATTTAAGATTAAGGATTTGAGATCAGGGATTTAAGATTAGGGATTTGAGATTGGGGATTAGGAAAATTGCCCAGTCCCCAGTCCCCAGTCCCTAGTCCTCAGCCCCCAGTCCCCAGTCCCTAGCCCCCAGTCCCTATACTGGCGACAATACCTTGATTTTCTCTTCTAAAGAGTTCATCAAGGATTGAAAGGGCTGGACAAACTTGTCAATACCTTCAACAAGTAGTTCGTCCATCACTTTACCGAGATCAATGTTGATGTCGGGATCTTTGAGGTTTTTGAGCAGCGTGTAAGCTTCTTCTATAGCTGTTTCCAGGCGATTAGCGACATCGCAGTGATCAGCGCAAGCTTTAATTGTCGCTGGTGGTAGGGTGTTAACGGTATCCGGGCCAATCAACTCATCGACATACATCACATCGTTGTAGTTGGGGTCTTTGGTGCTGGTGCTTGCCCAAAGTAGGCGTTGTACTTTTGCTCCTTTTTCTGCTAAGGCTTGCCAGCGTTGGCTCTCGATAATTTTCTTGTATTCTTGATAAGCTATCTTCGCGTTTGCGATCGCTACTTTCCCTTTGACAGCTTTCAGTTTTGCTTGTTGGGCAATATCATCAACACCTTTTTTCAACTTATCATCAATTTTGGCATCAATGTTGCTATCAATCCGACTGAGGAAGAAGCTAGCTACTGAAGCAATTTTGCTGATGTCTTTACCCTCAGCCACCCGTTTTTCTAAGCCACGAATATAAGCCCAAGCTGTGTTAATGTAGCTGTCTACAGAAAACAGCAGCGTGATGTTAACATTCATGCCTTCAGCTATTACCTGTTCCACTGCTGGTAAACCAGCTTCTGTACCAGGAATTTTAATCATCAGATTTTCCCGACCAACTTCTTGGAAATAGCGCCGGGCTTCGTTGATTGTTGCTTGAGTATCATGAGCAATGGTGGGTGGTACTTCTATGCTCACGTAACCATCGAGTCCATTCGAGGCTTCATAAACAGGGCGTAATATATCACAAGCACTGCGGATATCTGCAAAAGCTAACGATTCGTAAATTTTGTATGTGGGTAAGCCAGCACGAACTCCGGCTTCAATATCGGCATCATAAATTACGTTACCAGCGATCGCTTTTTCAAAGATGGCTGGATTGGAGGTAATTCCACAAATTCCTTGATTTTCAACCAGGTCTTTGAGTTCGCCTGATTGGATAATGTCACGGCTCAAGTTATCCATCCAGATACTTTGACCGTATTGTTTAATCTCTAATAAATGATTGGTTGCCATAGCTCTAGTTTGTTTCACTCCTGTCAAAGATGTTTCTAAGGGAAGGCAAGCAAAACCCATCAAAATTTGATGGTTACTCTTGAATTCTGGCGTTGCCAATCACTTATCGCATCGACCAGCTGAGGTAATCTTTAATTCACATTTGTAAACTGCTATTCTGCATTGCCAATCACAAAAGGCCATGATTAATTTTTAATTAGTGGCTAACACTAGACGCACCCTTAACTATTTTTCCACCCCCTCTATTTTTGACGGCAGAAATAATTCGACGTTCAAAATAGACGAAAAGATTACCCTGTCAAGCATTGGCGCTTTTTTATTTTTACCTTTTTGTCCTAATGACCGTTTTGAATAAAAGACTCCACCTTTGCTACATCCTCTTTGCTACCAATAATTAGAGGCGTACGCTGATGCAGTTTTTTCGGAACCACATCCAAGATATCTACTAGTCCTGTAGTGGCGCGACCACCTGCTTGCTCAATCAACATAGCCAGGGGAGCAGTTTCATACAACAAGCGCAATTTACCTTCTGGTTTTTGAATTGTGCCTGGGTAGAGAAACACACCACCTTGAACTAAAATTCTATGAATGTCGCTCACCATCGCCCCACTATAACGAGCGGTGTAGCCCTCTGTACGATGGACGTAGCGAATGTATTCCCTGATTGATTCTTCCCACTGCCAAAAATTCCCCTCGTTAACGCTGTAAACGGAACCGTGGTTAGGAATTTGGATATTTTCTTCTGTAAGAATAAATTCCCCTAAACTGGGATCAAGGACAAAGGAATGAACGCCTTTACCCATAGTATAGACTAGCATCGTGCTCGGCCCATATAAGATGTACCCAGCAGCAATTTGCTTACGTCCGTTAGTGAGTAGGTCAGTTGCTTTGCGATCGCTATCGTTTCCTTCCTGTTGCCGAATGGCAAAGATGGAACCCAAGCTCAGATTAGTATCAGTATTGGATGAACCATCAATTGGATCATACAACAGGGTATAACGACCAATCGGGCAATTTTCGGGTATGTAATAGGGGTTTTCCATTTCTTCGGAAGCTAAGCGACAGACTAAGCCACTTTGCTTAAACACCGAGATAAATACGTCGTTGGCATAGACATCCATCTTTTTGACGGATTCTCCTTGCACATTGACTTCCCCAGTAAATCCCAGAACGCCTTCCATTAACCCAGCGCGGCTGAGGCGACGAGCAACTAGTTTGCCAGCAAGGGCGATCCGATTCATCAATGCACTCAAATCCTGTGCATCTGCTGAAAAACTCTGAAGTTGCTGTAAAACGTGACGGGATAAGGTTGTACAATCACGATCTAGAGCTTTGTCTGTAGCATCGTTGATCAACAAATCTAAAGATTCTGGCGCTTTAGCCATTTTTGTATTCTCTCTAACGACGGGCTGTCAGTTGGGTTATTCTGTGTGGCAATTTATGGTTGCTGCCTCTATCTTAGAAAGCTAACTCTCTAACTTAGATGTGATTTTAGATAAACTAAAGAAATGAATTTTTGATGAGCTTCTATTTCCCCAGTGCAGATACGCAGATGTTTACTGTTGCTACTGGCTGAAAGCGTTACTGTAGGACGAATATAGACGTTTTTTTAGTAAATGCACTGAGAACTTTCATGAAGCTATAGGAAAATTTGACTAGTTGGCAAACGTGTGTGGCGATCGCAACTAGTCGGGTATGGCTTTACCAAGTTGTTTCATTCTGCATTGTTTCTAGGAAATTCCAGCGACTTAGTATTGCTCAACTAGAAAACAATTTGCTACTGTAAGAGTCCGTGTTTGTTAAAAATCTGATTTTTTTTCCCAGCTACCTCGTCGATTATCCTCTCGCGGTTTGGCTTTATTGACTCTGAGTTGACGGCCCATCCATTCTGCACCGTCTAACTCAGTGATAGCTGCATCTTCTTGAGCGTCTTCATTCATCTCAACAAAGGCAAAGCCACGCATCCTACCTGTTTCGCGGTCAGTAGGCAATACAACTCTTTTAACCTCGCCGTAATCTGCAAATACGGCTCTTAAGTCGGCTTCGGTAGCACTATAGGAGAGGTTTCCAACGTAAATAGTCATGTGGGATTACGTAATATTCAACAAAGAGCGATAAGTTCAGCAAAAAAGCAGAGCTAACAAAATTGCAAATATTGCATGGTCTTCTCTACAGCATTCGCCATTTGTGAATGTTCTGGAAGACTAACCAATTAAGTCAGGCGGCACTATTTACAATTAAAGTTGTTATCTGAAGGCACTGCATTGCAGGGGTTTTCCCCGTTAAAGCAATTGCCATACTCAAGTTATGCATACGCTCATATAATAACTGATTGTGACGTTTTTCAAAGTATGAGATTTTACAAACCCTCATAACGTTTGACATATAGACTCAGATTATTTTTATAAATACTGCTAATAAGCTAAACTGAATCCTTACGGGACTTCCAAATAGAATGCGGTTTCAATTTAATCTAAAATGCTCCCATTTCAAGGATTTTCCAACACAGCCCAAGTTCTTTCAATGGGATTATATTTACTGTGATCGGGAGGCAGGGTAAGCGCATCTCAAATTTGATTGACAAAGCATACATTGAATGTATCAACGATAAAATAGGGATTTCTGGTTCGGTTAATTTCCACAGGCTAATTTTTAGCCATTAGAGTGAAGTTAGCGTTGAACATCAGTGTGAGGAGGGTGTATGCAAGGTGCGAATCTCGACAGCATTATTGCGGCAATTCGCGGTAGAAAGAGCCAAGAAAAGAGCCTGCGATCAGAGAACATGAAGTTATTGGCAACCCAAGCAGGAATACTTCGTGTTTTAGATACGGGTGGTTACAAGCATCCGTTACTCATCGTGCCTGATGGGCCTTGTGTCATTGAACATTATGCTGACTTAATTGATTTGTTGTCCTCTGACTTCCGTGTGCTTTGCTTTGACTTACCAGGGTTCGGGTTTTCATACCCAACCTTAAAGTATGACTTCGGTGTTTCTCAAACTGCTGAGGTTGTAATTGAGGTTATGGATTTACTTGATATTAGTTATGCAAGTTTATCTTTTACTTGTGCAAATGGATTTTATGCCTTGTGTCTTGCAAAAACTTATCCAAACCGTGTCTCTCATTTAGTGTTAGGTCAAACTCCCTCATTTGAATTCATGCGTCAGTGGAATGAGAGGATAATTCCGAAAATTTTGCATATCCCTTACCTTGGACAAGCGATTGTAGCTGGATTTGCTCGTAAATTCTCGTCACGTTGGTACGATACTGCATTGCCTCAAAACAGCGAACATAAGTCCCTATTTGTTGAATATGCAGACCAAGCCTTAAAATCTGGAGGTTGTTTCTGTGTCGCTAGTCTTGTCCAAGGTTTAAGAGACACAAAGGATAGGGAAATCAGTGAGGTTTCAGTGCCCACGTTGCTGATACACAGAAATAGAGATCGTTCGCATAGACAGACTGATTTTACATCTTTGCGTGATCATGCACCAAAGGCAGAAATTATTACGTTTCAAGGGTGTGGGCATTTTCCAGACCTTGAGCGTCCAAGGGAGTATGCAAAACACATTAAGCAGTTTGTGAGCGCGGTAGCATAATAACCCGGCTAGACCCGGTTGAGTTGCATAACTAATATCGCCAAGTGTCTAATTTCAGATTCCCATTTTACGTCCTAAATAGACCTTGCGATCGCAGCTGAATTTCCGCACCTTTTTTATCGTGACCTGTACTTAGTAATCCCGCGTCTAATGAAGACGCGGGAAGATGTCATTACCCTAAACTTTATTCAATTGAAATCT
Organism: aff. Roholtiella sp. LEGE 12411; assembly: GCF_015206995.1. Classification (GTDB taxonomy): domain Bacteria; phylum Cyanobacteriota; class Cyanobacteriia; order Cyanobacteriales; family Nostocaceae; genus Komarekiella. The sequence continues at coordinate 8,987 of NZ_JADEXR010000069.1, forward strand.
GCTGCGGGCCAGTGGCTTTACCGTTATGTGTGTCAGTTATGCTGATAGTGTAACTGTTGGAGCGGATTTGTTGATCCAGCCAACCTTTAACGGGATCGTCTGCAAGGTTGAGTCGAAGTACACCAGAGAAGAACCCACCCAGAAATGAAACTGGATGCTGAGTTAATTCTCTGAATATGGGTGACAATTCATCAATGAACATTAAGATTCTCCTAGCGCTGTGGTAAAAAATTATCACTTGTTAATTGATCGTAACGTGTCCAGTGCTGTAGGGTTAAATGTCACAGTAATAGATAAATATTACCTATCCTGAGTTGATAATTATTTGCCTGATGAACTTGGTTGTTGATCAGGAAACATACATTTATCAGAGTCACAACCACTAGGGCCAGCCTCAGACAATTCACCTAAGTCATAGCGGCTTAGTACTGCACAGAAATCATCTGTTTTGCGCCGTGCTTTCACTTCCTGAATCAAACGTTCGTAGGTTGTTTTATCTATTGGTTCAAACGGCAAACGTGGGAATGATTGCAAGTCATCAAAACGGGCTAAAAGAGCCGCTGAAATGTATCCTTCATCATTTTGAATAGCTTCGTATATTTGCTGTCCCAGAGGCTCAATTTCATCAGAACGCAGTTCCAAAGTCGCAGATGTATTATGGGTCACGTACCAACGCTGAACCTGAAGAACAAAATCGAATTGAGCTAAAACTGAAAACTGAGAAACATCAATTTCATCAGCACCAGGTAAATCAGCCCAAGATACAGAAACAGGGATTTCTACTAGCCATTCACTAACTCGTAGATCAAAAGGATCGTTGAGTAAATTGCCCTGTTCATCTTTGTCAGATTGAGAGGGAATGACATTGTAACCATAGTCAATACAAGCTAAGGCTACCGGGTCATTTTTACCGAAGGTGATCCGGCGAATAAATCTTTGCGCTTTCGGGGGATGCCATCCTGAACTAGCATTAGTTAATAGAGCTTTAGTGCCACTAGGTTGGACTGTAGTGCAGCGATTTGGACGTTTAAGATTGTGGCGATCGCAATAATCCCAAACCACTCGATGCACAGTATCTTTCCAAGAACTTAGGTATTTCTTTTCCTGGCGCTTAAATTCTAATCCTTGTTCAGTCTCAGGTCTTCCTTGTGCCCACCAGCGCAGCCAATCAACACCAAAAGCATGGACGAAGAAATCAAATAAACCTGTGAAAGAAACCCCCACAATTGGGTCTAAATCACGGCTGTATTGATAGCGAGGTTCTAAGAATTTGTGATTCAAAAGTGCTGCTACAGATAATGCTCCAGCAGTGAAAGCTTCCTCTTGTTCTTTATAGTTAGTTGGGTCAATTTGATTGAGGTGAACCTCTGAAAGGTTGCAATTTCCAGTTAAAGTATTACCGAAAACACCTTTATTGTATTCTGGCTCATTAAAGCAGTAAGTATCATGTAAGCCTGGCAATTCTTCAACACTTTTCACAACTTGCCATTTCCCTTTGCATTTGGCATTTGTTCCTCTACTGACATCTAAGCGTTGGCAAGGAATCTGCTGACAATCAGTTATTTGCAAATAGTACAAATCTCGACTTCTAACACCCAAATTAGTTATTGAACCTTTGTGAGCACACAGATTCAGAGATGAACGAATACCACATTTCGTCAGTAATAGCTGAATTCTGTAAGCACGCTCGTAGTCAGATATATAAATCCTAATACCATTGCTTGAAGTATTCGAGCCATCTGTATCAGCTAAACCAGCGATAAAATGTAAAATTGCTTGACGGTTCCAACTAGCAATTACATTCAGCGATTCAGGATTTGTTTTTAAGGCTTTAAGAAATTCTCCAAAAAAACCTAAATCTGTAACATCTGTGAAAGTAGGTGAGTAGTCATAGGTTCTTTGAGGAGATTTATTTCCTACTACAGATAACGCTGCTTTATTTTCATACAGCCTAACTTTTGCGTTGTTATTTTTATCTGTAGTACCATCGCCTACAGCTACCCCCAAAGTATAAACATAACCAGAATCAACATTTAATCCATCTTTGTAATTAATTGTGAACGGTTCCGTATGAATGCTATATCTACTCGTATCCATCAAGTCTTTGGTTTGAACTTCCTTATAGACTTTGCCGAATCTATCTTTCACAAAAAAGCGATGATATTCAGTTGCATCTAAATAAGAACCGTCTCCAAACCGAACTCGATAAAGTTTGCTATTGCTACTAGTCTTAAATGGTGTAACTAAGCTCCATTTTGTCCCATTCCAGATTTCTATTTCGCATCCGACAACATCTTTAATGTTGTGCATTCCTTCCCTAGTGATGAGTAGAGTACTGCCACTGACACAATGAAAATTACTACCGATAATTTCCCCGCATGGATTCAGCCCATAACGAGCCAAACGATGCTCTAGTTCATTAGCATCAAGGTTAGGATAGCGTTCCTGCAACCACTGTTTTGCTGTTCCTTGTTCGTAGGATTGTAAGAATTCTACTTTCAATGCTGGTGTTGGCAGTAAATCAATGTTCGCTCTAGCTACAGCTTCACCAGCCCATTGAATTGCCCCCTCGCCACTGTAATACTGTTTGCGGACAGCATTCAGACATTCTTCTAATGTCGGTTTGCGGTGAAAAACTCTGGTATGATTTGCCATTCTCAGAGCATCGCGCTCTGGATCAATTCGCCAGTTACCATTCTCATCCTGTTGCCATAAGTTATCTTTGGCAATGGCTGCTTGCTGATCATCAGCCGTAAACTGACGCATTCCTGCGCTTCTTCGGATATTGCCGGCAACAATTGTGACAGCAGCTTGATCGATTAACAGACAGCATTCAACTGAACTTAATTGTCTGCCTACAGCTTTGTTGAGAATAAATGCACAACGCTGATAAAGTCCTGGCAATTTAACAGGATTTGCAACTCCTCCAAAGCCGTTCAGAGTTTCTCCTGCTTTACGCACGTCGCTGAGATCGATTAATACTTTAATTTCTGTGGCAAATTGTTCATCAGTGGAGAGTTCTAGCAGAGTTTGATATGATTTAACCCAGCCTTCACGGCTGTCTCCCACATGAATAGTAATGCTGTTGCCTTCTATATAGGTTTCAGTATATTCACGACGGAGTTGTTTAGGTGTGCTACCAATTTCACCTTGTACAGTGACATTTAGGTGATTACGGATGGGTGGCAACTGATTGATATATTGTGGTTCTAAGACGGCTCCAGTACCACAGCCCATCATTGCCAAATCCATCATCAATCCGAAGGCACTCCAGTCTTCTAGATTAGTAGAGGTGCAATTATAAGCCCCAGAAAAGTTCTTGGGCTTAGTTATCCAGTTTGTACCACCAACCCATAACCAGCGCCCGCTAGGCAAAGCTTTCAAGTTTCGTTGCATTGTATCTAGTGTGGCAACTTCTTCTGGGCGTAGTTTCCCCAACTTGATTAAACCGGTTAGGGTGCGATCGCATACCTCATCCCATGTTTCCCTTAACCCTGCGGCTGTACGGCGGCTATAAGTTCTGAAAAATACGGGATTGGCAGCAGGCGCAGTTTCTGGAAACTTTGCACTCTGGCGTTTTCGTTCAAGCTCTCGAACCATAAATCAAGTCTTGTTGCATACAGATAGATATAAGACTATACGCCAAGTAGATTTAGGATTAAAGATTGTCAAATTGTCCACTTTGCGCTAGTTATGAGCGGTACTAATTGCAACAGAAATTTATGATGTATAATGTCGATTCTCCTCCGACATAGATAAGTACTACGTTGCAATTAGAACATAAGTTTATGCAAACGCGTAGACGCGTTCGCGCAGCGTCTCGTAGAGAAGAGAAGCGGCTTGTCGGAGATATCGCTGATGCAGAGAAAGGACTTAATAAGCGATCGCAAGTGCGTAACTTTTACTAACACTCATAACAGTTAATTACGTCTACAATCTGAAATTAAGAGATAATCACTGAAGCCATCATGCTAGAGTACAATCCCTTAGCTTGCTTGCCCTCATCTGAGGAACTACCAGATTCTGACGATACGCCAGTGGATAATGAATTACAAGATATAATTCCCGGTTTACTCAAAGCCATCTTAGCAATGGCTTGGGCAGAACGCATGGATTGGTTTTTTGGTGTAGATATGGGGATTTATTATGACCCAGATTTACCAGCGATCGTCCCAGATGGGTTTTTAAGTTTGGGCGTAGAGCGATTTTATGATCAAAACCTCCGCCCCAGTTATGTGCTTTGGGAAGAGAAGAAATTACCGATATTAGCACTGGAAGTAGTATCTCAGACATATCGGGGTGAGTATTCGACTAAGAAAGCCGAGTATGCAAGATTGGGGATTTTATATTATGTAGTTTACAACCCATTTCGTCGCCGTAAACCACGTTTAGAAGTTTACAAATTAGTTAATAATGGCTATGCATTACAAGATGGTAATCCTGTTTGGTTGCCAGAGATAGGTTTAGGAATTGGCATAGAACGAGGAACCTATCTAGGTATACCACGGGAGTGGATGTATTGGTATAACCAGCAAGGGCAAAGGTTTTTAACACCAGAAGAAGACAAAAAACTTGCTCAACAAGAAACCCAGCAAGCAAAACAAGAAGCTCAGCAAGCAAAACAAGAAGCTCAGCAAGCACAGCAACGCACCCAATTATTAGCAGAACAGTTGCGATCGCTCGGCATAGATCCTGATTCTCTCACCTGAATTGCTGTAAAGACTCATCAACGAAGCTCTGAGGTTCACGAACGAAGCTCCGAGGTTCATTAACAAAGCTCCGAGGTTCACGAACGAAGCTCTGAGGTTCACGAACGAAGCTCCGAGGTTCATTAATGGAGTTCAAAGACTCATTCACGAGTATCAAAGACTCATTACAGCAATTTTCATTTACTTAAATATTTATCAAGTAATCTATTAAGAACAATTGAATTAACTCGCTATGATACACGCTCTCAAAGAATCGTAGTGTTAATAGGCGAAACAATTCAAGTAGAAATTTTAAGTAACGGCGAGGAATTAATTCAATGAGTAACTATCAACAATTAAGCGAAGCCGAACTGAGGACTTATGTAAAAACACATCCAGATGATGAGGAGGCTTTTCAACATTATTTAACAAATATGAGGGCAAAACCTAACCGAGTTGTAGTTAGTACAGAGGAACAAGCCCTAATTGAATTTAGGAAGAGAATACAAGCGGAGTCAACACCCTAACCTGCACTAACTCCATTACACCCATTCAATCACCCCATTCCCCTACAACCCCAATTCTTACCCCATAGCGCGTCTCTAGCTGTGGGGTTTTTGGTGGTTGAGTGCGTAGGCGGAGCATCGTCGTAGACATCGCCTCCAGTGGGGAGGAGCATCGTCGCTTTTTGTACCAAATGCCTGTAAAGTTGGTGCGTATTCATAATTTTGAGAAGCGGAAATTTATTTTTCATGTATTGTCAAAATTTAATTTTTTCTCGTCACGCTATTCAACAAATGTTTTATCGTCGCATCAGTAAACAAGAAGTAGAATCAGTGATAGGTTATGGAGAAATAATAGAAAAAACTCCTGATGATCAGCCATTTCCTAGTTATCTACTATTTGATTTTGTGGCAGGTAAACCAATTCATGTTGTATTTTCTTATGATGAATCTACAGATACAGGATATATAGTGACAGCTTATATTCCCGATCCAAATATTTGGTCAAATGATTTTAAAACTAGGAGGAAAGGTGAATGAAATGTGTTATTTGCAAGCATGGAGAAACTAAACCAGGCTTAGTGACGGTGACTTTAGAAAGAGATGAATCTATTGTGGTGATCAAAAAAGTCCCAGCAGAAATTTGTGATAATTGTGGGGAGTATTATCTAAGTGATGCCATTACTGAACAGGTGCTAAATAGGGCAGAAGTTGCTGTGAGTAATGGTGCAGAAGTTGAGATTATTAGATATGCAGCGTAGGTGTTTGAAACCTAACCCCCAACCCCTTCCCTTGTAAGGAAGGGGAGCAAGAATCAAAGCCTCTCCCCCAGTTTTTTCTCTGCGAGAAAGGGAGTAAGAATCAAAGCCTCTCCCCGCGTCGGGGAGAGGTTTGGAGAGGGGTTTCAAGCATAATTGCACACCGCGTAAATTACGAATGATTCTGTATTCTCTCCAGCATCGCCTTTACCTGTTCAGCATCCGGTGAGTTCAATCGCTGCAAAATCTCTAAAGCTGGTTGCAAATAGGATATCGCTTTAGTGTATTCACCCTGCTGTTCTGCCAAATGTCCTAACCACCACAGAGTCATTGCTTTGCCTTGGACATTTCCAATGCGTTCAGTTATTGACAAAGACTGATTGTAGAGTGCGTAGGCGTAGCCCGTCGTAGACATCGCTTAATCCACTTCCCCTTTGTTGGCGTAGATACCTGCCAGTTGGTGCAACGTCCCCGCTTTGCCTTGGACATTTCCACTGCGTTCATCAATTTCAAGGACTCGATTGTAGAGTGCAATCACTTCATCCACTTCCCCTTTGTTGGCGTAGATACTTCCCAGTTGGTGCAACGTCGCCGCTTTCCCAAAGTTGGTGCGAGTAAACCTGATTAGTTATGATTTAATTAAATTCCAGTTTGCCGGATTATGGTTATTTAGAATTTATGGAAGTCATCAAGCTAGGAAAAACAGGTCAAGTCTCTATTCCCAAAGCAATTCTTAATCGTCTAGGGTTGGATGGGGAAACTATGCTACTGGTGGAAACTACTGCTGATGGTGGAATTTTACTACGTCCTGCTGGAGTGTATCCGATTGAGATATATACAGACGAACGAATCGAGGCGTTTCAGATAGCCGATCGCTTAACTGACGAAGAAGCTAAACAACTTCAACGACAGCTTCAAGATGCTGAATAGGGAATATAAATGCGCTTATTCCTGGATGCTAATGTTATCTTTGCAGCAGCTATTAGTCCTGATGGTCGCTGTAGTGCATTGTTTAAGCTAGCTTCTGCTGGGTATTGTGCTTTGCTAACTTCGCCTCATGCTTTTGAAGAAACACGGCGTAATATAACAGCTAAGTATCCGCAAGCTTTAACACGACTGGAGCAAGATTTAATCCCCAAACTAACTATAGTTGGAGAAGCACCAATTGCACGAGTCAATTGGGCAATGGAGATGGGACTACCTTTGAAAGATGCTCCAATTTTAGCGACAGCAGTAGAGAGTAGAGCAGACCTTTTGGTAACGGGTGATAAGACACATTTTGGTTCATTTTATGGTCAGGAATTAGAGGGAGTAAAGGTGCTAGATATGCGAGAGGCGATCGCACTTCTGGACTCAGAATTTTGAGAAAGCGATCGCTTGTCAATCACCAAAAACCAGATCCCCGACTTTTTCAAATTACAAATTACCCATCACCCTATCAAGACTTGCACTCACACTTTCAGCATCCGGTGACTTCAATCGCTGCAAAATCTCTAAAGCTGGTTGCAAATAGGATATCGCTTTAGTGTATTCACCCTGTTGTTCTGCCAAATCTCCTAAGCACCACAGAGTCATTGCTTTCCCTTGGACATCTCCAATGCGTTCTTTTATTTCTAAAGACTGATTGTAGAGTGCGTAGGCGTAGCCCGTCGTAGACATCGCTTCATCCACTTCCCCTTTGTTGGCGTAGATACTTGCTATATTATGCAACGTTAGTGCTTTCCAATAAGCATCACCAATACGTTCAAAAACTTCCAAGCACTCATGGTAGAGTGCGATCGCTTGTTCCACATCCCCTTTGTCGGCGTAGATACCTGCCAGTTGGTGCAACGTCGTCGCTTTGCCTCGGACATCACCAATGCGTTCAGTTATTTCCAAAGACTGATTCCAAAGTGCGATCGCTTAATCCACTTCCCCTTTGTTAGCGTAAAGAATTCCCAGTTGGTGCAACGTCGCCGCTTTGATTTGGACATATCCAATGCGTTCAGTTATTTCCAAAGACTGATTGAAAAGTGCAATCGCTTCATCCACTTCCCCTTTGTTGGCGTAGATATATCCCAGACAGTGCAACGTCACCGCTATGCCTTCGACATCTCCAATACGTTCTTTTATTTCCAAAGAGTGATTGTAGAGTGCGATCGCTTGATCCACATCCCCTTTGTTGGCGTAGATATTTCCCAGATTGTTCAAAATCATTGCTTTGCCTTGGACATTACCAATGCGTTCAGTTATTTCCAAAGAGTGATTGTAGAGTGCGATCGCTTGATCCACTTCCCCTTTGTCGGCGTAGATTTTTCCCAGATTGTTCAACATCGCCGCTTTGGTTTTGACATTACCAATGCGTTCAGTTATTTCCAAAGACTGATTGAAGAGTGCGATCGCTTGCTCCACTTCCCCTTTGTTGGCGTAGATTTTTCCAAGCCAGGACAACGTTGCCGCTTTGCCTTGAACATAACCAATGCTTTCATGAATTTCAAGGACTTGGTTAAAAAGTGCGATCGCCTCATCCACTTCCCCTTTGTTAGCGTGGATTATTCCCAGTTGGTGCAACGTCGCCCCTTTCATTTTGACATTACCAATACGTTCAGTTATTTCCAAAGACTGATTGTAGAGTGCGATCGCTTCATCCACTTCCCCTTTGTTGGCGTAGATTATTCCCAGGTGATGAATTATTGCAGCTTTTTCTGCTTCGTCTGTTTCCAAACAAAATTCAAGCGCTTGCTGATAATACTGCTGTGCTTGTTCAACTTCACCGAGTTGTTGCTGAGAGCGAGCTATTTGATGTAAAACGCGGTAGTCTTGAGTGAGTTCTAGGGTAAATTTGCAAAGTTGCACCGCTTCCCGAAAACGGCTTTGATTTTTCCAGTTATTTGCTAAAGAACTGGCAATGTTCACCGCAATGTCTTCATCTTTCCCCAGCAACGCCAAGCGATGAATTTCTAACATTTTTGCTTCCGTAGCACCTTCCGCCTCTTCCCACGACGGGCGATACAAAATTTGTGCCGCTTGTTTATACAACTCTTCACCCTTGGGGTTTTCTAGCAACGGTGACAAAATCCGGGGAACACGATACAACCTCTCTGTGTTGTTGGTGAGGGTAACTTCCAACAAACCCAAAATTTCAGCGCGTTGAATATGACTTTCCCAACTAGAGATATCCTCACAAATCGGGGAAATCGCAGCTAGAGGAACAGGTAACTCATACACCAACAACTTCCCCAGCATTTGACGCAAAGCTGGAGTTTGCTGCTTCAGCAATACCTGTGCCAAAATATCCTCACGAAATTCCTTTTCCTTATCTGCCATCTTTTGCAGAATCATCTCAACTCCCCTCTCCGCTTCCGGCGACTTCGGGGAATTTTGCAAAATCTTATTTAACCATTCCAACAGCCGAGGATTTCCATCTGCTGCTTGTTTGGCACGTTCCGGCAAATCTGGCTGAAATTGCCAACTGCCATTAAACGAATCCAGACGATTATACTTTTTAATTAAATCTGCCCCACCCAAAGCCCCCAGAGGTTCGCGGTACAGACGATGATTCAGTTCCGACAAAGTGAAATTGTAGCGACAGGTAATAATTACCTTGTGGGGAAGTTGGGAATTTTGCATCGCCTTCAGCAACGCCAGCAGTACATCCACAACTTGTGGTTGCAGGACATAAACCCCATTTCGTAATTCCAAATTAGCCTCAAAGTCATCCAGCACAAAGGCAAAGCGCTGTTCTTTGGTATTCAGTCCTTCAGTTAAAAACTTGGTGAGGCGCTGCATTAAGGGTAACTTGCCATTGAGAATTTCATGCCCCCGTTCCGAGGTATATTGTTCAGCAAGGGTTTTGAGCAGTTTGTCTTCATCCAGTTGCCGAAAGTTCACCAGCCTGTGATAGCCAACCATCCTTTCCAGAAGTCGCGCCGTCACAGTACTCTTACCCACACCCCCCAGTCCGTGAATTAGTATCCCTAATGAAGTGCGAATTGCTTTGAGACAACGTTGCAAAGTCCGCCGTCTGCCAACAAACTCAGAGGGTTTCGCCACCCGCACCTGTTTATCGGGATCTAAAAACTGTTGATAAGCAGGTTCCGGCGCAGAGGGTGGGATATCTCCCAACACATCCACCAACGCACCGGGACATTCTCCCTGGACATATAACCGCAACAAATGCCAGTCACGCACTTTCTGTTTAAACAACTGCTGGTAAGTGCTAGCGAGTGCTTCAGCTAATTGATATCCGGCTGCCAACTTCCCGTAGAGGTGCGCGGCTGCGGCTGTAGCTGTCCGATCTTCCACAGGCCGCCCCCAACTTAAAACCGCCCTCGCCCCCTGTTCAATAAGTGCCTCAGCCATTGAAGGGACAGCCCCTTTATCTGGTGCTTGTCCAGTCCGACACCCAGACAAAAACACCAACTTGGGAAAGCGAAACCGGAAGACTTCTGCCAGTTCTGCGGCTGTGGTTTCGTGGCGATCGCCAATTTCCGTCTCAGTGATAAAGTAAGGCGTGTAAGGTGCTGCATCTTTAATTGAGGCGTGTCCTGTGAGGTGAAACACATCAAAGTCATCAAGATAGCGACTCCACACCCTACCCAACTCGCTCACGCAACCGCTTTCTTCCACCCGCAAATCTAAATTAAAATCTCGCGTATCTGCCAGAATTCTCGCCTCTTCCTGTTCAAACTCTAACTTTGGTTGCACATCTTCCGGATCGGTTGCCATAAACAATACTCGCAATTGTCGTGCTTCCACAGAAAACCCTTCGGTTTCTTTTTCAATCCAGCGCAGAGGTAACACCACTGGATTAACCCGCTTCACCAAAAAATCCTGACCATCATGCAGCACTTCCCAAGGTAAATGCGCCAGTTTTTGATCCGTATCAATGGCAATTACCAACCCCTCACCGCCACAGTTAGCAATTCCCCGACTCAACCACCGTCCATCCCCATCCAACCAAAAAAATAACTGCTTCCCGATTCCTGGTAAATTGGGCAGCAGTTTATAGTAATCTCGTTCACTTTGTTTGAGGAAATCAGCGATTTCTGCTAATTTCAGACGACGTGATTCATAGTGCTTTATTTGAGGTAGCCAATACCTGAGTTCAACTGTTTCCTGCGTACTTTCCCGAAGTTGAATGCGGATAGTTTGCACTTATTTGCTGATAGATTTGAGGATTTCCGTGATTTCCTCTATGGTAGCTTCTTCGAGTAAAATCCTGTTTCCAGTATCAGGGTCAAGAATTACCACATCAAATTGTTTCCCTGGATGGGATTTCTGCCATTCTTGATACCATTTCCGAATTTGTTCAGCTAAGGCCGCAACACCACCCACAATGCCTACAATAGTAGCAACAGCCGCTAGAGTCCCCTCTCTTTGCGTCGGAACTTCATAGCTTCCCGATATTCCAGGAATTTCTAGCAAAGCCTCGGCTGCTGCTGGTGCGCCTTCACCCTCAATACCAACTTGAATTTCTGCCATAGCTAATCTACAAATTTATACAACATACTGTATATTCTGCGTTGAATTGAGGATAATATTTACGCAAAGACACAGAGACGATTGCAAAATTATTTACTTAGTGTTGTACCAATTGTCTAAAATTAAGACAACAGACCCAAACCTGGAAACCCAGATTTAATCTGACTTTCAAAAATTACGAATTACGAATTACGAATTAATATGTCTCTTGCTCCTTGGCGAAGCGCGATCGCCCGTGCCCTCCATCGCAACCGCAGCCTTGTTTATGCCCGTTATCTGCAACTGGCAACAGTACGGGCAAACGGTCGTCCTGCTAATCGTACCCTAGTCTTTCGCGGCTTTCTTGAAGATACTAACCAGCTAAAATTTGTCACTGACGCCCGCAGCGACAAAGCTGACCAAATTCAACAGCAACCTTGGGCAGAAGTTTGCTGGTACTTCCCCAATACACGAGAACAGTTCCGCATTACTGGATGTTTAACCCTAATAGGTGACGATGATTCTCACCCTACCCGTATTACCAGTTGGCAGGAATTGAGTGATGCAGGGCGTTTACAGTTTGCTTGGCCCCATCCTGGTAAAGCAAGAGAAGAAAAAGCAGCCTTTGAACCACCACCGCCCGATCCCGCTCAGCCAGTACCTAATTTTTGCCTACTGCTACTCGAGCCAACCCAGGTAGATCATTTAGAATTGCGGGGCGAACCACAAAATCGATGGCTCTACTGCCGCGACAATCAGCAACAATGGTCTATCCAAGAAATTAATCCGTGATATGGTCAAAAGTCAAAAAGTCCAGAGTCCAGTGTCAATAGTCCAAGAATCTTTTACCCCTAACTCCTAACTAAATACCAGCACCATCTAGAAATTGCTGAATTGCCTTATCTCTAAGGTTACACAAGGGAGTATCTTGTGCGAACTCATCCTTGTTAGCAGCTAAATTACCCGACAAGACAGGAGTTTTTACAGGAGATTGAAGGCGCTGTAGAGTTTGTATTTGTTGTTCTAACGACTCAATGCGGTCAACTAAAGCGCGAATCACTTCGGCTTCCGAATCTGGTAAGTTGTTGTGGTCTAAGGGCCCAACTCGTACTCCAGAACGGTAGACAATACGACCGGGTACGCCCACTACAGTACAGTCAGTAGGCACATCCCTCAGTACAACTGACCCAGCACCAATGCGGACATTGTTACCGATTTGGATATTGCCCAACACCTTGGCTCCAGCTCCGACTACGACATTTTCGCCCATAGTTGGATGGCGCTTGCCGCTTTGTTTACCAGTTCCCCCAAGGGTAACACCTTGATAAATCAGAGCATAATCGCCGACGATCGCAGTTTCACCAATGACCACACCCATACCGTGGTCAATAAACACGCTATGTCCAATTGTTGCGCCTGGGTGGATTTCAATTCCAGTTAAAAACCGAGCTATGTGAGAAATCAGGCGGGGGATAAAGGGAAGACCAATATCATGGAGCCAGTGAGCTAGCCGATGGAACAATAGGGCTTGCAAACCGGGGTAACAAAACAAAACTTCCAACCAGTTACGGGCAGCTGGATCACGTTCAAAGATGATGCTAATGTCAGCACGCAGAGTAGATAGCACGAGATAGTACCCTCGGAAAGCAAAACGAGCTACTCTCCCATATTATCGTCCCAGGTGTTATCTCTAAAAGGTGGGCATGGGGCATGGGGGCATTGGAGATTGTATTTGGTAGGGATTAGTGGATTGAATATTGGGTTGAGGATTAAAAGAATTCTTTCCCAGTCCCTAGTCCCTAGTCTCCACTCCCCATCATGGCTGCTGCACTGTCAGAGTGTAGTTACGCTTGATTCCAGGATTAAATGTACCCACCCAAATTCGATAAGTGCCACTTTTCCAGTTGCTGTCGTCAATGCTGGCATCTTTATTTTTACCAGTGTCATCACCGCAATGAATCGTCGCTTTCTCTGGGCCTTGGATAAGTAAAGTTGTATCGTACCCGTTGCTGTTGACTAGAATTTTAAGACGGGAAAAGTCTTTTTCCAAAATCATGATGTGATCTGGGGTGGGATCAGCAAAGCCAATACAGGCGTTCTTATGCTGATCGCGGTTGCTAATAGCAGATAAGGAGTAAGAACCACTTGTATATCCTTCCACTATTCCTTTTGCTGCTTCAAAGCCTTGTGACAGACTGAATGTGCCGAAATTGGCTGTTTCTTCTGCTATTACGGGGGTGGCTGTTATGGCGGTAAGTATAGCCAACAACCAGCCACTAGGAAACTGAAGTCGGGGGCGACGGTACTTCATGGTAGCCCTCCAACAGGCTTTTATAGTTATTATATATACATATAATATTTATTAAAAACCGTATATTTCCAGTACATGTGGCACATTGAAATGTGGCACAATAAAGGTTTTGCTGGTTATAAAAATAAAAGTAGGGGAGCAGGGGGAGAAATAACCCACTGTCTTTTAACTCCTGTCTCCCCCTCCCTTACGAGTGATGTAGTTGGAAGAAGAGGCCGCCTTTGAGCGAATCCGTATCCGTACCGTAACTACTGACTGTGAGCGATCGCAAGTTGTCGAAAAATGGTTTGCCTAATACTTCTATTAGTTTAAGAATCGGTAATTGACGCTCTAATAGATTCTGGCTCTTTGACCAGTCAAGATAAATGTAACCTTGGTTTTGTTGGGGAATGACAGCAATACTATCTTGGAAATTAGGATTGTTAATTAAGGAATTGTCCTTGGCTGTGAGGATTTCATCCATCGTTTCTAAGTCAGAAGCGAAAATTTCATAATTTCCTAGAGTTGTATGTACTCCTTGCACTTTTGCCTCTATGCTCAATGATGGTCGCTCTTTAGCATCAGCTTGTTTAGTAGCAGTAATTAACTCTGTCCAAGCGGAGATTTTTTGTTTGCCTAGGGTGAGAGGACTAATATTGAGTCCGCGTGATGAGGCGATCGCATCCAAATGATCAACGCCTTGTTGTACACCTTCAGTCTTTTCCACCACCAAAATCCAATGGGAAGTTGTTTGTTGCGGTAACAATGCTATGGCGTATTCTCCTTGTACCCAGCTAAAAATATCTTCTGGTAAGTTTACGCCCCAGCGTTTTTGAACATCTGCTAGTTGTTTTACCAATGGAAAAGTGACATCTTCCTTTGAACCATATATAGTTGCTGTCGCTTGTTTCCAGAGTTTAGCTAGATCGCTGTTGCCCAAATTGCTCAAATTGGAGCCGGAAATTGCCAAACCTGCTGATGCGGGAATATACTGCAATGCTTCTACAGGTTTAGACAGTGGTGGGGATGGGGTGACGATTTCTGACGAAGTTAGAAAGGTAGTTTCTGCTAATAATCCTTTTGAATTAAAACCTAGAGAAATAATTTGGCTGTCATAGGTTTTTTCTGAAAGTTCTAAGCCTTGCCATTTTGCCACCATCGGAAGATTCAGAAAAGCTACAGCTAAACTGCCTTTGGGTACTTGTTTAGTAGCTTTTTGGTATTCAGGGGATCTAGTCAAATTCAAATCGGGAGCTTGGACGTTATTAATGGCTTCTCGCAGGACTTTAGGATTGTTGGCAAACAATACAAAGCCTTCGCCGACAACTGCACCAGTAAGTAAGTCCTGCTCTGGTTGAGAATTGTCATAAATCAGCTTCACCCCTTTGTATTGCTCAACAGCTAAAGTTGCTCCAGCTAACGCCCGTTTGGAAAACAACAACTCAACAAACTCGCGGCTTTTCTCTGGTTGCTTAGTTGCTAGTGCCATCAGATACCCTGGCTGCTGTCCATTTTCGGGATCGCGATCAATATCTAAGGTGGTGATAGCCAGTGTAATTTCGTCCCCTAGCCAGGGCTGAATGTCTTGTTTGTAATCTATGCGACTTTTTGCCAATAAACTAGTTTTGAGCTTAGATACACCTTCACGCTCTAACGCTTGTAAGCGTTCTGGATTAACCAGTAATGAAGCCGTAACAGGGGCAAGTTTCGATATAAATATGGCAGCGCTTGGTTGGGAGGTAGAGGCGATCAGGTTAACCGGATTTTTGGCGAAAAACCAGTAAAAGCCAGCGATTACAATCACTAGTAGCGCGATCGCACCAGCTACTAGGAAACCAAAGAATGAGCTTTGCCTATTCACATTAGACCTATAAGACACGAAGGTTTACAGCAATTTAACTAAAATGGCCAGAAGTCTTTTACTATTTCGATTGGGCGGCGGAATGAAAGACGCAAAGCTTGCCCGTAAATCAATACAGTTCACTTAAATTGTGAGGCAAGCAGACACACCCTCCTCAAAATGGATGCTCATGCTAGATTAAAGATTTTCTGTCACCATAAATAATATAGGATTGTTTACAAAAACCTCATGACAGGGAAATCTTTTGGTCAAATCAGTGTAGAGGAACTAGCACAACGTCTATCTGCCGCTGAGCCAGGTATTCAGCTAGTGGATGTGCGGGAACCACAAGAATTGGCGATCGCTAATATTGAAGGCTTTGTCAACCTACCCCTGAGTGAATTTGCCGAATGGGGCGATCAAGTGCCCACTCTCTTCAATCCCCATGCTGAAACCTTTGTGCTATGTCACCACGGCATTCGCTCTGCCCAGATGTGTCAGTGGTTAATTGCTCAAGGATTTACAAATGTTAAAAATGTTGCAGGTGGCATTGATTCCTACTCTATGTTGGTTGACTCTTCAGTTCCCCAGTATTAGCTTCTAATCTCCTAAACCATGCGTTACTCAGTTAAGATATGGATCTTAACTATTGTGAACACAGCGGTGTATAAATTTAGGAGCTTGTTAAAAGCTTGTGCCGAAAGTGGCAAGCTTTCGGCATTAAATAAATGCTCACAGATGCTTTTGACCTAAATACGATTAGCAATCGATAGATAAATACGTATCTAATACTACTTTTATCAATATGTGTTTATGCAAGGATACGGTTAAAATACAGATGAAAATCAGCAGTTTTTGCACTCAAAGTTAGGCTTTATTTAAAGCGCAATCTCAAAAAGCGCAAGACGTAAACTTTAAAGTTATTTATCACAATACAGTTAGGTAGTTTGCTATCTTAATTAATTATTAATAATTTCTTTATGTGGTCAAATCTACAAATTTTCTCAAAGTTTGATTTAAAGTTTGCCTTCAGCATTTGATTTAAAGTTTGCCTTCAGCGTTTGATTCAAAGTTTGCCTTCAGCAAAACATATCTTATGGAAGTCCAGTTAACAAATCGACAACAGCATATACTTTGGGCAACGGTACGTCACTATATCGCTACAGCAGAGCCTGTTGGTTCAAAAGCTTTGGTCGAGGAGTACGACCTGGGTGTTAGCTCAGCCACAATCCGCAATGTGATGGGCGTTTTAGAAAAGTCTGGGTTACTTTACCAACCACACGCCTCTGCCGGACGAGTACCTTCGGACTCTGGCTATCGCATTTATGTTGACCAGCTAATTACACCTTCTCTGCGTTCGCTCAGCGTGTCGCAGACAGACGCTACGCGTAGCTTGCTTCCACGTTCGCGCAGCGTCCCGCAGGGAAGTGGTACAGAAACTTTAGGGCGAGAGGTAGAGGTGGCATTGCAAAAGCCCCTCCAGTGGGAAGATTGGAGTTTAGAAACCCTACTGCAAGGAGCCGCGCAAATTTTAGCAACTTTGAGTGGTTGTATTAGCTTGATTACCATGCCGCAAACCAATACAGCGCTGTTGCGACATCTACAATTAGTGCAAATTGAAGCAGGACGGATCATGCTAATTGTGGTGACAGAAAGTTATGAAACGCATTCTAGGTTGATGGATTTGCCATCAGTACCAGAAGAAACACAACGCGATGCTGAGGTAGTTGACCGCGAATTACAGATTGTTTCTAACTTTTTGAATAGCCACTTGCGGGGGCGAAGCCTGTTGGAATTAGCTTACCTCGACTGGAGTCAATTAGATCGAGAGTTCCAACGCTATGGCGAATTTTTGAAAAATTCAGTTGCGGAATTAACCCGTAGAACTGTTGCACCTGCTGCTACACAAATTATGGTTCGGGGTGTGGCAGAAGTTTTGCGCCAGCCAGAATTTTCTCAATTACAGCAAGTGCAAACGATTATCCACCTGCTGGAAGAAGAACAAGACCAACTATGGCGATTAATATTTGAGGAGCCAGACGGGGAAGATGTGGGCAAACCACGGGTAACGGTTCGCATTGGCGCAGAAAATCCATTAGAACCAATACGCACCTGCACCTTGATTTCTTCCACCTATCGCCGAGGTTCAATACCAGTAGGAAGTGTGGGAGTTTTGGGGCCAACACGTCTTGATTATGAAAGTGCGATCGCTGTTGTGACTGCTGCTGCGGATTACCTATCAGAAGCTTTTGGTTATTTCAATCCTTAGAGATTGCTAGTATTTAGGCGATCGCCAGAAAATAAAACTATAGTACGCAGATAGCGCGATTTATTAACTGTAATTATGGTAAGAAAAATTGCCTTTGGGGCATTATGGCTAGGATTTGCTACCTATGCTTTTCTTCTGGCTCCTCCCACTCAACCCGGCACATTTGAGTTAATTAGAAATCTTTGTATTGGTCAGTGGCAGGGTCTTAACCCCCTAGTCATAGCACTATTTTACCTCATGGGCATTTGGCCCATAATCTACAGCATACTAGTGTTTATTGATGGCAGAGGACAAAAAATACCCGCTTGGCCATTTGCTACCGCCTCTTTTGCAGTTGGGATATTTGCGTTGTTACCCTACCTAACTCTAAGGGAACCAAATAAACAATTTGTTGGTAAAAAGAATGCCTTTATCAAGCTACTAGATTCCCGCGTGCTCGGTATTATCTTGACAGTAGCTACTGTTATTCTCGTCATATTTGGTTTGCAAGGAGGAGATTGGGGTAATTTTGTGCAACAATGGCAAACCAGCCGCTTCATTCATGTGATGAGCATAGATTTTTGTCTACTTTGCCTATTATTTCCGGTATTATTACGAGATGATATGGCGCGTCGCGGTTGGAAAAATCCGCAGCTTTTCTGGTTAATAGCATTACTTCCGCTATTTGGGCCATTGATTTATTTGTGCGTGCGTCCACCTTTACCAGAAGTGGGTACAGAGCTAAAATCCAGTCAGAAAGAACTAGTAACAAATTAATCTGAGTCACCTGAAATTTGCGCTGAGATAACCAATTGGTTATAACCAATTAGAATTAAGCTCAATAATAATTACTTAGACATTTTGTAAATTTCTGGTAGCTGCCACCAAGGAACATGGGGATATTCATGATGTTCTTGGTGATAACCAAAATGGTAGCATGTGATAAACGACCACCAAATTGGACGATCAATAGTTAGGGCATGATGAGGATGAATATAACCTCCTACTGGCTCGCTATGAGGTAGGAAAGTACCAAAATAAAATAACTGTAATGAACTTAAAAGTGAAGGAATTACCCAAAAGTAATTTAGATTATCACTGGGTATATGAAACACGTACTTAAAAACGTTATAAATAGTAGTCAAAGCTATAATTTGTCCCCAACTCCAGTAACTCTTCATAAAATGAAGGTACCAACTAAAGAAATTTTTCTGTTTGCCGTTATGGAAATCAGGGTCTATTTGACTAGCTGGATTATGATGATGTAACCAATGCTTTTTCAATAATTTTTTATATGGTAAAAGACCATAAATAGATAAGGTTAACGTCCCAATAATATGGTTGATTTTGGGGTTTTGAGAAAAAACTACGCCATGCATTGCATCATGCGATGTAATAAATAATCCTGTATATAGAAATGTTTGCCAAATAATGACTGGCAATAATATAAAAAAGTTTAACTTAGAGATATCAAGGGAAAGTAATAAAACCAGACTAACAGCCCATACACTAATAATGACAATAGCAATGAAAAGCCCCTTAAATGGAAATTTATTTTTTAGTATTGGGGTAAACTTTATTTGATGATTTTGTGGTTGCTCTAATTGGATCACGCTTTTACTCCGCCTAGTATTCAGGTAAAATTCCCAAAATATAGTCATGACAAAAAGTTATGGCCATCTAAAAAGTCTATTAGTGGTCAGTGTTTTGTACTAGACAGTGCCAAAAATTTAAAGTGTGTATAAATGTTAAGATACTTTAACTATTATTACACATATAATCACCAAACCAAAAACAGTTTTTGGTTAAGAGATTAGTGGTATACGTAAGGACACTGGTGGGACTGGTATCCGCAGCAACTAGTGTCCTCTCTTAATACTCAGTAAACAGCCGCAGTCTGCAACCAAGATCGTCAATTATGAGCCAGGAGTGTAGGAAATGAGGTGGAGTACGTCCCGCACTACGCTGTAACCGTTGAGATCCCAAAGTAGGTAAGCAAGAAAACCGATCATAGCCAAGCGACCGTTCCAAAGCTCGGCTTGAGGAGTAATACCAACATCACCGGCATTACGATCTTTGCCATTGTATGCAGTTTCAGTTTTATCGCTAGGATAACGTTCCATTGTTAACTTTCCTTAAGAATATAATTACACTGTTTATAATACTTAACCTACTTGTTTAGTGCTATCTGTCTGTAGTTCCAAAGTGCTAGCAACTCTAAAGGATGAGATTTTGAGGAGATTCAGGACATATAGTAATCCGATTTGATTCGTGAACTGATTCGTAGAGATGGGGCATGGGGAAGAAGTAATAAAGGTGTACTGAATTTTTTTCAAAAATCAAATATTAGTCCTATAGTTATACAACACAAGTT
>NZ_JADEXR010000070.1 GCF_015206995.1 aff. Roholtiella sp. LEGE 12411
CCCATGCCCCATCCCCCATCCCCCATAACTATTTACTCCTGACTTTTGAACGTTTTTCCTCTTTGCTGCTCTGGACGATGGGAATAGTGAAATGAAACTGACTACCTTGGTCTTTACCAAATGACTCTGCCCAAATTTCACCACCCCAGCCATTGACAATTTGGCGACAAATTGCTAGTCCCAGTCCAGTACCACCGGTGGTACGTCGTAGTGCGCCCTCTTCTTGATAGAAGCGGTCAAAAACTACTTCTAGACGATTGGATTCAATGCCGCGTCCGTTGTCAGCTACGGTGACTTCGACCATCTTATTCTTGTTACGAATAGCTTTGATGGTGATTTCTCCTTGTGGAGGCGTAAATTTACAAGCATTGTCTATGAGTTTTGCCAATACCTCCACTAGCCAATCACCGTCAGCTTTGACTAAAGGCAAGTCTTCAGCAATTTGAGTTTTGATTTGAGGCGGCTTTTCGGTTGAGGAGCGTCCACGATTTTGGCTGAGTGCTAGATCCACACACTCTTGTAAGGTCAGTGATTCTGGATGCCATTCCACTCGACCGCTTTCCAGGTTGGAAAGGGTGAGGAAATCTTGTACTAGTTTCCGCATTCGTTCGGAGTCGGAAAGAGCAGTTTTAAGCATCACCTGCTGCAACTCCAAGGGCATATCCGGTTCACTAGCGAGGCTTTCCAAACACACTTGAATCGTGGATAGGGGGGTACGCAGTTCGTGTCCAGTGATGGCTATTAGGTTGCTGCGGGTGCGATCTAGGGCTTCTAGTTGCTGGTTAAGTTCTTCTAGGTTGGCGTAAGCTTCCGCTTGAATCAGAGCTGCTCCCACTTGAGTGGCGATCGCTTCTACCAGATCTAATTCCCCAGATTGCCAATCGTGGGGTGGCATCCGGCAATAGTGTAACTCTACAATGCCCAACAACCGCCCTTGATAAAATACTGGTTCCATCAGCCAAGAACGAATAGCAAACTTTTTGGCAATCAAGGAAAGTCCTGCCGAGTTAGTAACACGATAGTCAGTCAGCGTATCGTTAACACAGACGCCCTCGCCTTGTTGTATTATTTCCCGAAATAGGGGATTTTTGTCTAACTCCCAGGTTTGCCCGCGAACAGATACAGTGCCAGGAGTTAAAAACTCATGTTCAATTACAGATCGACTATCTGTAGCTTGAACACGGTAAATTAAACAGCGGCAAGCTTCTAGGTGTTGTCCTAATTCTTGTGCTGCTACCTGAAGAACTTCATGAGGATCAAGCGATCGCCGAATGGCGGTACTAATCGAGTTGACCAATCGTTCTTTGCGTGCTTGGGCGGTAATTGAACGGTAGGCTTTGTGCAATTTGTACTGACTTGCTTGTAAATAAGTTACTAAGCGCTGCACAAAGGGATCTGTGTCAATGTCACAAGCATATTCGTTGACCTGTTCTGCTCCAGAGTAGCTTCTCGGCTCCCCTATTTCAAACCTCTGACGTGCTTGTTCAATTTTGCTTGCCAGTTCCGGTCTGTAAACTAAAATCCTGTCTAATAGTAATTCGGCTGCTTTCAGGCTAGCTCCCCTTTCCGATGTCCAAATCCCCTCAAATCTTCGCGCTGTATCCATATCCAGATTAGGACTTAGCTCCGGTAACTGGCTATTTTTGGCAATGGAGCCAAGGCTTTCACGGCAAACTAGACAAGTGGCATAGTTGTCAGCAATTACTATTAAATGCCACTCCTGACTTAAACCATCTTCTGGCTCAAAAGCTACTTTTTCGTAGTATTCCGAACTATTGGCAAAATCCGTTTCTGGAGCCGACAATACATATACTTGATTACTTCGTAAAGCAAGTCGCTGGTAGCGATGAGCTTCTTGGCGGTAGAATCGCTCTCGCTGGAAGCTAGCAATTACCAGAGGTTGAACTAAAGTCGCAGCCAAAACCTGATCTTCCATTGCGTGGGAGAGCGCCGTTAGTGAAGCCTTGAAATATAGCTGGGGCCGCAGGTAGGGTAGGGACTTTAGCAGATCACTCAGCACGGAAGTCGAAATGCTCATGAATTATCGTTAAACGCCCAATCTCGACAAGATCTATCTACGTCACAGCTGCATTGTACAAATTACAACGGACTCTCAAGTTGATCAGACAGTTGCAATATGTAAAGAATGCTAAAAAGCACTTTCTGCCAAGGCAGGCGCAGCACTTTATTACCATATAAAAGGAGCACTTGCAGCTTTATTTACAAATTTAAAAGCTTTAATTAGCAAATATAGCAACAGCGGTAATGCATTCGTCTTTTGCCCCCTGGTGTGCCGCAAGCATAGATGTAGCATAACCATTTGCCATAGACGCTTTGTTCTTCACCCAAGTCTTCTTTATTCATTAGCTAGCATTGTGATATTTCAAATAATAAGCTATTAAGCCCAATATACATTCTCGCTCAGCTTTGCCATTAGATAGCAGTCGCCAAGAATCAACAAATAGAGAAAGGGAAAGGTAAACAAAGGGTTCAACCTCTGTTAACTCTTCCGATCTCCTAATCCTACTGCGTTACAGAAACCCGTCTAATTGGGAGTCTCTACCTCTAGTCCCCCTGATTAAGATGGAGAATGAAACAGGAGAATTAAGACAACCTACTTTTTTAGAGGAGATTTGATGAGCAAGGATAATCAGACTTGTCAGGCAACTTTGTCAAATCTTCAGCGTCAAGTCCATAACCGATAAGTATGTAAAAGTTTACAAGATAGTGCTAAGGTAAAAACTTGTACTTGTCACCCATAACTCTCAAAATCAGAAGGTGAAATCATCAAATCATCATTTACCCTAACGACTTTTCTATCTTATTTAGCACTTGCGATCGCCGACGTTAATTCACAGCCACTCACTTAATATTTGTCATCCCGAAATTATTACTGCTGCACTGACACAAGTTAGTTCATAATGAATAGAATAAATTTAATCAATTAGTTATCACAAATTTGTTCAATTAAATACCAAAAATGTTAAACATAAATGCATATAATAATGAGTTATAAGTGCTTTCCTTATTCATCAACAAGAACGAATTTTGCATCTTGACTGAGTATTTGATATGCCTTGGATCTGTTAAAGTTTAAAAGTCAAGAAATAATTTAAAAATTTTCTAGTTTTCAGTCTTGACTTTAATATGCGTAAAATACTTATTTATCAATATTTGCTTATATAGGTTTGAACGCTACTCTTTTGCCAACAGCACAACAGCATGTGACTGTTATTTTAACTCGAAAGGCTCAAATGATTTTTGGAAAGCGTCTTTTTCCCAAGTTTTGAAAGTCGGTTTCCGACCCACCCGGCGGTAAGCCCTTCTTCTATGGCTAACGCTGCGCCTAGCCTACTTCCCGGTTCCAACTTTCAAGTACTCGCTAAAGCTACCGCTGGCGCTATCTGATTGCCGAAGCGTCTACGAATTCCTCGCCTGTTGACTCTGATCCGACCATGTAAATATAGACCTGTACACGGAATTTTAAATAATGACACCGGATATGTTAATAACCCAGGAAAAAATTTTCCTGGACGGAAAAACTTTTATTCCTGCTGAACAATTACCTATCCCAGAGTGGCCTTGTGTTGTCAGTCAAAGACCACAGCCAACGCTGACGGTTAAGGATGATGATTTATTTTTCGTGACAGATACTATGGGGAACATTTCTGGCTGTTCCCTCAACGATGGGAATCCCAGTATGGGACTGTTTTGCTGTGATACGCGATTTCTCAGTCGCTTAGAGTTGCAAATTGAAGGGCGATCGCCTGTACTCCTGAGCGGTACTGCTGAAAAAGGTTTTTCACTCTCAGTTTTGTGTACTAACCCCAGAATCGATGAATGCTTGAGAGCGGAAACTGTAGGAATTCGCCGGGAAATAGTTCTTAATGGAGCACTATTTGAAGAAATAGAGGTATCTAACTACAGCACAACTACCGTCAGTTTTGAACTCAGCATCAGCTTTGATGCAGATTTTGTAGATTTATTTGAAGTCCGCGGTTATGACAGAGAAAAACGAGGTAGGCTTTTACGTCTAGTGGAACCGACGCCCGAAGAAGGAGCATCTTCTGTTGTAGATGGTGTCTCGGCTTTACAAACTCAGTCTTTCGCGCTGAGAGAAGAATCCTTGACACTGGCCTATCAAGGTCTAGATGGTTCAATAATGGAATCGCGTATTCAATTCCAGCATCGGCCACCAGACAGTTTTAAGGGTTACACTGCGGTTTGGCAATTAGAGTTGGCTTCTCACGAAACCCAAAAATTGGGCTATCGAGTCAATATGTTGAAAAACAACAAGTCTAGTTCCACAGTGAGTGCAGCTTTCACCCTAGTACAAGCAAAAGCCGCCGAGTTGATGGAGGAGCAAAACTGGATACAACAAATTACACGGATTAGCTCCGATAAGAGCATCTTCAATCGAGTGATTGAGAGGGCTGAGCAAGATATGTATTTGTTGCGCCAGTCTTTTGGCAAGTATAAAACTGTCTCTGCTGGAGTGCCTTGGTTTTCTACACTGTTTGGGCGGGATTCTCTGATTACAGCTTCCCAAAGCCTAATGTTAAACCCGCAAATCGCTAAAGAAACTCTGATTTTACTAGCATTACATCAAGGTAAAGTTGACGATGAATGGCGTGAAGAGGAGCCAGGTAAGATTTTGCACGAGTTACGCTTGGGGGAAATGGCTCGTTGTCAAGAAATTCCGCATACACCCTATTACGGTACAATCGATGCCACTCCTCTGTGGTTGATGCTATATGCCGAATATTATGCTTGGACTCACGATCTAGAAATTCTAGAGCAACTTTGGCCTAATGCTCTAGCAGCAATGGAGTGGATTGATCGCAATACCAAACAAGCCAGCTACCTCAGCTATTACCGTAAATCTAAACGAGGTCTTGCTAACCAAGGCTGGAAAGACTCTGGTGACTGTATTGTAGACCACAAGGGAGAACTAGCCAATGGCCCAATTGCTCTTTGTGAGGTACAAGCTTACGTCTATGCTGCAAAAATGCGCCTAGCAGAAATAGCTAGGATGAAGAAGCGGCTTGATCTAGCAGATCGTTGGCAAGAAGAAGCCAGAAACCTCAAGGTTCGTTTCAACAAAGACTTTTGGATGGAAGACCAGGATTTTTGCGCTCTAGCTTTAGATGGAGATGGCAAGCTAGTAGATAGTATTACCTCAAATCCTGGTCATTGTCTGCATTTGGGTATTTTCACACCCGAAAAAGCCTATAGTGTCGCAGAGCGATTGCGAGCACCAGATATGTTTAATGGTTGGGGTATTCGCACTCTCAGTAGTATCTCACCTGCTTATAATCCGATGGGCTACCACATTGGTTCAGTTTGGCCCCACGATAATGCCCTAACAGCAATGGGATTGCGATCGCTTGGCCTAATTGATCAAGCCCTGGAACTTTTCCAAGGTTTATTCGACATGACTAGTCAGCAGCCCTATCAACGTCCTCCAGAACTATTCTGTGGCTACGAACGCAATGGTGACAATGCCCCCGTACAGTATCCCGTTGCTTGTACTCCCCAAGCCTGGGCTACTGGCAGTATCTTCCAATTACTGCAAATGATGGTTAATTTAGTACCTGATGCTCAAAATAACTGCTTACGAATTATCGACCCTGCTTTACCAGAATCGATTAATCGCCTATCATTCCATAATTTGCGAGTAGGTGCAACAATTCTCGATTTGGAATTTGAGCGTTCTGGTAGTACTACGGCTTGTCGTGTTGCGAAAAAACGGGGCAATTTGCGGGTAGTTATTGAAGCGTAGAAAGTGAATAGGGAGTGGGGAGTAGTAAATTTCCTACTCCCTATTTTATATTTAGTAGTATGACGGTCGGCTTCAGGAGCGGTAGATAAGACGATTGTGAAATCATTTACTAAGAAAGCTTCTGCGGCTTGTTGAAACGTTATGTCACACGCTTTATATACAAAGCTTTTTAGGCTATTTCGTCGCCCCTTCAGGTATAAGACACTTAGAGATATGGGAAATTGAATAATAAAAAGCCGTCGTAGGACGACGGGGCTTTAGACCCAAGTTTTCGGTAAAAATTTACAATTAAAATTTTAACTTACCAGCCTATCGACGCGATCGCCCGCAACTTCAAAGATGGTAAGAAATTTATGCTAGCAGAACGGTTAAAGATTTAAAAACAACAAGAATTTACAGCCAAACTCCTAATTCCTAACTCTTATGCTTCCTCAGAATTTTCACTCTTGTGTCCTGGGGATGACTCATAAATAGCATCCAGCTGTTGGCGAGCATCGTCAACGTTGATTGAACGCATCACCAGAAGCGGTTCTTTGATTAAGTTGCCTGCGTTATCCAATAACTCTGGATGAGGCACAAACTGTTTTCTTGATGAGAGATAGCCAAAGTTTCCTGAATTAGCCATTGGTGAGGAATTTGCAGGATAAGTACGCTCTCTATCAAAACTAAACATAATCAGGTTACGAATTAAGTTAGCGACAGCGATAAATGCAAGGATAGTAAAAGCAAGAATGTAAAGTAGGTGTAACATCGGGTTTTCCTCCAGAGCAGCAATTTTTAAAACTTTATATTGTAACGCTTTGCTTCGCTAACACTATGGCTCACAGTTGTAGCGAATATTTCGATGCACTTCATGTGTGCTTATGTTTATATGAGGCAGATTGTCAACCGTTATCCCACTTACGGTAACATAGGATACATTATACTGTTAATCCGAACAATGTTAAGACAATATTAAGGATTTTGTATTCTTTCTTCGACTTGTAGACCCTCTTGCTATTTCCAAGTAAGTTTGCCGAATTTTAGTAGATATAAAAGCCAACCCTCAAACTTCACGAGATCGGCGCCAGCGCGTTGCCACATTCCAGCATTCTGTTACCAATTGATGCCAAGGCATTAACGTTGCCATTTCAATCCCGACTTGTCCACCAGTGGCAGTAAAAAGCATTTTCGCCGTATTTAGCTCTTTCTGCGCTTGCTTAACCCGCAAGAGCAAGTCCGATTGCTCTTGATCACTCATAAATGAAATCTGCTCGGTTTCCAGTAAATCACGCGATCGCGTAAACCAATACTGAAAATCGTCCAGCAGAGGTTCCAAAACCGTTTTTAGCAACTCAGTCCCTGGTAAATTAGAGTCTCGCATAAATGAGAAGCATACTTCCAACTTTCTTACTAATATTAACGTTATTTACGATTCTTAACACTTTTCTAATTTTTCTCATAAGTTGAATATCAAGGTGTTTTGTAACAAACGATACAACTTTCCCAATCTGAGAAGAGAAATGGATTTCTACAGTTCCCTGAGAGATATGTCTATATATCCCCAGACATAGCTGCTAACGAATTGCAATCAAAAACAATAAGGGAGTATTATAAAGTTAAGCCTGTAATCTATGATATTAAAGCGATTAAGTACTTAGATCAATATGTCAACAGACATTTGTAAACTTTAGTATCACTTCTCTACGAAATGCTGCACCTAGTTTGCTTTTTTGGAGATGCAGAAGGCAAAAGTCTAAAATCCTTGTTTATTGTCTTTTGACCTATCTGAAAAATCGGGCTTGGAGCAATAGGTAGGTATACCAAGAGAGATTTTCATCTTTCGTTGTGAGTGCAACTCATGGAGTCTTTTGTCAGATGATAGATTAATTTACGCTTCAGAGTGCTAGTGCCTGCGCTTCTTGTAGGAGTAAAAACAAGTTAAGAAAATACACAACTTGTGTAGGCATTGTGATGATTAGATAGAATATTAGCCAGAAGTGACAGAAGCATCATCAATTTGTTAGTGAAACACGGAATTAGCTTAAGCGTTATTGAGTGTAATTCTAAACTTAATAGTTTCAGTAATCAATCATAAAATTTATCTACCTACCATTAAAAATTAATTTAGCAGTCGGAAAATTAAGCCAAACTTACAGAAATTAAAGTAGTTATAGTTGAAGAAGCTTACACATCAAAATATTCTTCATTTTAGTGTAAAACAATTGCAGCCCACGGTAATTAAGTAATTAAACGTATTAAAAGAGAAATGTTTAAGACAACTACAAGCCAACTAATCAATGCTTAATGCTAATTTAACCGGGCTGCTGTGATGCTAAAGTGCATCCAGTATAGATAAAAGCATACAAACCTGCAAAGCATACCCATGTTATATTTGGGTAGATTTTCAGAACCATAACTTAGCAAATTATCTTTTGCAATCACTTTGCCAATGGTTCAGCAACCAATGTCGCCAAAATCATCTTCAAATCCCGCCGATCAAAACTTAGAGTTGGAACAACCTGAAAAAATGTATTTACCGCGTACCAGCGAATCGGAAAACTTAAAAAAGATTCGCCACACTGCTTCCCATGTGATGGCAATGGCAGTACAAAAGCTGTTTCCTAAAGCGCAAGTTACAATCGGCCCTTGGATTGAAAATGGTTTTTACTATGACTTTGACAATCCAGAACCATTTAGCGAAAGTGATCTCAAAGCCATCCAGAAAGAGATGGTAAAGATCATCAATCGCAAACTACCAGTTATTCGGGAAGAAGTCAGCCGCGAGGAAGCCGAACGCCGCATTCAGGAAATTAAAGAACCTTACAAGCTAGAAATTTTAGCGGATATTAAAGAGGAACCAATCACGATTTACCACCTAGGAAATGAATGGTGGGACTTGTGTGCGGGGCCTCATGTAGAAAATACTAGCGAATTGCACCCGAAAGCAATTGAATTAGAAAGCGTTGCTGGCGCTTATTGGCGCGGTGATGAAACCAAGGCTCAGTTACAACGTATCTACGCTACTGCTTGGGAAAACCCAGAACAACTTGCTGAATACAAGCGACGCAAAGAAGAAGCACTACGGCGAGATCACCGAAAACTTGGTAAAGAGCTAGGATTGTTTATATTTTCCGACCAAGTGGGCCCAGGTTTACCCTTGTGGACGCCTAAAGGTACCCTGTTGCGGAGTATTTTGGAAGATTTTCTAAAGCAGGAACAGATTAAACGCGGATACCAGCAGGTTGTCACTCCTCACATTGCTAGAGTGGATTTATTTAAAACCTCTGGACACTGGCAAAAATATAAAGACGATCTGTTCCCAATGATGGCAGAGAATGAGGAAGCAGCGGCACAGGAACAAGGCTTTGTTCTCAAAGCTATGAATTGCCCCTTTCACATCCAAATATATAAGAGCGAGTTACGCTCTTATCGGGAACTCCCAATGCGACTGGCGGAATTTGGTACCGTTTACCGCTACGAGCAATCAGGGGAATTGAGCGGTTTAACCAGGGTACGGGGTTTCACCGTGGATGATTCTCACCTCTTCGTCACTGAAGAACAGCTAGACAGCGAATTCCTCAGCGTTGTGGATTTGATTTTGTCAGTGTTCAAGAGTTTGCAACTGAAGAACTTTAAAGCTAGACTCAGTTTCCGCGATCCAGCTAGTGATAAGTATATCGGGTCAGATGAAGCGTGGGAAAAAGCTCAAGGTGCTATTCGTCGTGCTGTCGAACAGTTGGGGATGGAGCATTTTGAGGGTATTGGGGAAGCAGCGTTTTATGGGCCTAAACTCGACTTTATCTTTAGTGATGCTTTAGGACGGGAATGGCAATTAGGAACTGTGCAAGTAGATTACAATTTGCCAGAACGCTTTGATTTAGAATACGTCGCAGAAGATGGCGATCGCAAACGTCCAGTAATGATTCATCGTGCGCCTTTCGGCTCGTTGGAACGGTTAATTGGTATCTTAATTGAAGAGTATGCTGGGGATTTTCCTTTGTGGTTAGCACCAGTGCAAGTCAGACTGCTACCAGTGGGTGAAGCACAGCTAGATTTTGCTCAAGCTGTGGTGGCTCAGATGAAAGCCTTGAGTATTCGTGCAGAAGTTGATATTAGTGGCGATCGCTTGGGTAAACAGATTCGCAATGCTGAGAAACAAAAAATACCCGTAATGGCAGTGGTGGGAGCCAAGGAAGTTGAAACTAACGCCTTAAGTATCCGTACCCGCGCCTCTGGAGAGTTGGGGGCTATACCTGTAGATGAGGTGGTGGAAAAGATTACTGGAGCGATCGCAAACTTCGAGAACTTCTAACTAAAAGATCTAATTTAGAGATCGAATACCCGCTGTCAAGCATGGTAGCGGGTATTTTTTACTTAATTCCCCAAGTGTCGAAGTAACCATACAACAGTTTATAACTGAGTGAGTTAGAAAGCCTAAACCACAAAACCATATATAAACCCTGTTTTAGATCTGATATCAAGTCCGCTTAATTACTTGTAATTCAAAATTCCCCGCGTCCCCCTGTCTCCGTGTCCCCGCGTCAGTCTTAACTATCAGTATTCAACCGGACATGATATGACTCCTGAATGATGCTGTATATCTGTCTATACATACCTGGGACAAAGATTTATGAAGAAATGGGTACCAAGTTTTAGTACAATGACATTATTTCAAATAAGTATTTCTTCTCATATATATTATGATAGCGGATCAATTTCCCTGGCTTACCGCAATTGTCTTGCTGCCACTAGTTGCTTCCCTGCTTATTCCTGTGCTGCCTGATAAAGACGGCAAGCGCGTGCGATGGTATGCACTGGGTGTGGGTATCGCAGACTTTGCCTTGATGTGCTATGCCTTTTGGAAGCATTACGATGCCAGCAGTGCTAGTTTTCAACTCGTGGAGAATTATGCCTGGGTACCTCAGTTAGGTCTGAACTGGGCAGTATCGGTCGATGGACTTTCAGTTCCACTTGTGCTTTTGGCAGGATTTGTCACCACGCTCTCGATTTTTTCAGCCTGGCAAGTTGATCATCGACCTCGCCTTTTCTATTTTCTAATGCTTGTGTTGTATTCCGCACAGGTAGGGGTGTTCGTTGCCAAAGACTTGCTGCTATTTTTTATTATGTGGGAAGTGGAGCTGATTCCCGTATACCTACTAGTCTGCATTTGGGGTGGGCAAAGGCGTCGCTATGCAGCTACAAAATTCTTGATATATACCGCAGCTGCTTCTATATTTATTTTGGTGGCAGCCTTAGCAATGGGGCTATATGGTGGCGGTAATATGACATTTGACATAACCGCACTCGGCATGAAGGAATATCCCCTTGGCCTACAACTGCTGCTTTATGCAGGGTTGCTGATTGCATTTGGTGTCAAGCTAGCTGTCTTCCCCATGCATACCTGGTTGCCTGATGCCCACGGCGAAGCATCCTCTCCTGTATCAATGATTCTGGCTGGTGTGTTGTTGAAAATGGGCGGATACGGACTAATTCGCTTGAATCTTGAACTGCTACCTGATGCACACATTTACTTTGCTCCAGTTCTAGCAATTCTAGGTGTTGTCAACATTATCTATGGTGCATTAAACTCCTTTGCTCAGACCAATATGAAGCGGCGTTTAGCTTATTCGTCGATATCTCACATGGGGTTTGTACTGCTTGGAATTGCATCCTTCACTGATTTGGGAATCAACGGCGCGATGTTGCAGATGATCTCGCATGGTTTGATTGCATCAGTGCTGTTTTTCTTGGCAGGTGTTACCTATGATCGCACCCACACGATGGTAATGAAAGATATGGGTGGTGTTGGTCAAGCTATGCCCAAAGTATTCGCCCTGTTTACAATCGGAGCAATGGCATCACTGGCGCTTCCCGGTATGAGCGGCTTTGCTGGAGAACTTGCGGTATTTATTGGTGTGACAACCAGTGACGTCTACAGTTCGACTTTCTGCACCGTAACGGTTTTTCTCGCCGCAGTTGGAGTCATCCTCACACCTATCTATCTACTTTCCATGCTGCGACAGGTTTTCTATGGTAAGGATGCAGCACTGCTATGCGACATTAATAATGCAGGCTTGGAAAATCAAGAAGATGAGGGAACAGTTTGTTTTGGTACAGATTGCTTAGTACCAGAAGATGCAGTCTACGACGATGCTAGACCCCGTGAGGTGTTTATCGCTGCCTGTTTTATACTGTTGATTATTGGTATTGGTTTCTATCCGAAGATGGCGATGCAGATGTACGATGTGAAGACTGTTGCAGTAAATGCTCATCTTCGCCAGTCTTATGCCATAGTCTCGCAAACAAAACCCCAGATATATGCCAATGGAGTCTTGGTTCCGAAAATCTCAGAGGCTGAGGTAACACCCGTTTTAGGAACTTTTTAGACAGTTAGGGGAAAAAAGCGATCGCTCCTGATGTTGAGGTGATCGCTTTTACACATCAAAAGATTGTATTAACATAGGAATTAAATTAATATTTATAACATTCATTATGGCTATGCGGGACGCAGACAAGGATCGTCGCAAAAATCGCCCTATCAATAATTCTCACCCACCTGCGAAAGAACCACTTTCTTATCATGAGCTTAAACAGTTATGGACAAATGCTCGTGCCAAAGCGCTTCAATGGGAACAATGTGCAAAAGAAAATCAGGATGCAGCATCTCAACTGACTCAAGTTCAGCAAGATATCCAAACTTACCAAGTTGAGGTTAATGAGTTAAGAGAACGTGCGGCACACAATTACCAGATATATCTTAATGAACAAAAAAATTATCAGCAGGCTTTATGCCTCTACAACGGAGAAAAAACGAGAGCAACTGAATTAATTGCCCAACGTGATGAATGGGAACAACGTGCAAAAGAAAATCAAGATGCAGTATCTCAACTGACTCAAATTCAGCAAGATATCCAAACTTACCAAGTAAAGGTTAACGAGTTAGAAAAGCGTGCAGCACACAATTATTTAATCTATGTTGATGAAAAAGAAAATTATCAGCAGGCTTTAAATCGTTACAATGAAGCAAAAGCGAAAGCAACTGAATTAATTGCTCAACGTGATGAATGGCAACAACGTGCAAAAGAAAATCAGGAAGCTGCATCCCAACTAACTCAAATTCAGCAAAATGTGCAAACTTATCAAGTTGAAGTCAATGAGTTAAGAGAACGTGCAGTACACAATTACCAAATATATCTTAATGAACAAAAAAATTATCAGCAGGCTCTACATCGTTACAATAAAGAAAAAGCTAGAGCGGCTGAATTACTTGCCCAATATGAAGAAATGAAGTCTGAGCGAGATAACTATTTAACTCTATATAATGAGGCACAAACACAACTTAAATTTGAGCGACGTTCCAAGGCTGGTATTAAGGGATGGGAAACTCGTCGTAAAGCTGAGAACGAAAGGCTAAAACGAGAAATTGCTGAGATGGTTGTTATACTGCGCGAATCCCTGGTAAGTAAGGATGAAGCTATAAATAACCTCTACGTTGTAGCAGAGCGCATGGATAGAATTCAATCCCTAGTAGATTCGGTGGAAGAGGAAACAACAGGTAATCCTGTAGGTCTGGTACAAAAGTTTAAACGCATCTGGCTTGCTATTAAAGAGATACTTTCGGAATAAATAAGCATCTTTATGAGCCAAAAATCAGTATCAACCATAGGAACTCAAAGTAAAGCTCAGTTGGGGGAGCAAATTCGTAATATTGCCGATAGACTTAAACAAGAGACCGAGGTGCAGATCAAAGCCACCTCTCGTATTTTAGGGGCTGCGGCTCAAATTTCCGAAAATCATGACCGACTCATTAATGAGGTAGTTGATATGGTTGAGGAAGACCTTAATAAAGAAACCCAGGCTTATCAAAAGGATATTCATACGATTGATATTCTAAAACAACAGTTTAAAACATTACGTGACGCAAAGGATCACTTTAAGCTGAAAGCAACTAGTTGGGAATCCCTTGCTAAGAAACTAAATGATTCATCTTCCAAAAAGTTTATACCTGAAACTAAACCTCAGTCATATCAAAATATTATAGAAAAATTTGAACATAATGGCAAAAATTCTGAAGGGTTGACAGTTCTTTTAGAAGCAGATGTCGCAGAAATGTTTCCCAACGCTCAAGCAGTAAATGAAGCTCTACGTTTTCTGATTAGAGTTACTAAGAAAAATTACTAAAACAGTGAATTTGACAGTCAAAAATTTATAATTAATTTTAGTTTATACTGTGTTATCTCTCATTAAACATAGCTTACAAAATTAGCTAATTATTATAATTAATCATCTAACTTTAGTCTTGATATTGACTCTTGAAACCCTTTGGCTGAGGATTGTAGGAGAGGCCCACTACGAACTTAATCAATAGCTTATCTTGGATTCCGAGGAGAATATTCTCTCAGCCACCAAGATATGAAAGTCGCATTTGTACTTTCCAAAACTTGCTCAATATTAAACTTTACTAAACGTTGCGTTTCAGCAAACTAACTTAATCTCTGTGCATCCCAAATTACTTTTGAGACTGATATTTGTAGATTGAGTAGAGCGATCGCACAATTCAAATATCTAAATTACAACAAGCTAATTTTGCTAAAGCCACCAATCACTGCAAATGGAGGTTTGATGTATAGATTAAAGTAGGGTGTGATCAAAGTATCCCCAACACCGAGCAAAAACTCACCCAAATTGCCACGAATACATGAGATGCTTGTTGATTGATTAGTGAGTATTTGCAGATGTCTGTTGTTTCTGATGTCACTGTTACCGTTCCTGCCACAACTGCTAATTTGGGGCCTGGTTTTGATTGCATAGGTGCAGCTTTAACGCTGTACAACGAGTTTAAGTTCACTCGCCTACAAGAAGGTGGGTTAACTATTCATGTCACAGGTGCAGAAGCTGAACGAGTACAAACTGATGAGAGTAACCTCCTCTACCAAGCCTTTGCAAAGTTATATCAATATATAGAGCAAACGCCGCCATCAGTGAAAATGGAGATTCAACTGGGTGTACCGCTGGCGCGGGGTCTGGGTAGTTCGGCGACAGCAATTGTTGGTGGATTGGTTGGTGCTAATCAACTTGCGGGTGCGCCTCTGAGTCAGTTGCAGGTGATGGAGTTAGCGATCGCAATGGAAGGACATCCTGATAATGTAGTTCCAGCTTTGTTGGGAGGATGTCGTCTCGCCGCTACCAGTGACACAGGTTGGGAAATTTGCGAGATTCCCTGGTATAGGGATATTGTGCCTGTGGTAGCTATTCCTGATTTTGAACTTTCTACTTCAACAGCGCGGCGCGTTCTCGCAACTGAGGTGAGTCGTGCGGATGCAATTTTTAATACGGCACATCTGGGGTTGTTGTTGCGCGGTTTGGAAACTGGTAAGAGAGAATGGTTAAGGACGGCTTTGCAAGATAAGTTACATCAGCCTTATCGCAAAGCTTTGATTCCTGGTTACGATGCTGTC
The DNA here is from genome assembly GCF_015206995.1 of aff. Roholtiella sp. LEGE 12411. Taxonomy (GTDB): domain Bacteria; phylum Cyanobacteriota; class Cyanobacteriia; order Cyanobacteriales; family Nostocaceae; genus Komarekiella. The sequence goes on from NZ_JADEXR010000070.1 coordinate 15,223, forward strand.
AATATAGCAGCTGTTACTGCTGGTGCTTATGGCATGGTAATTAGTGGTGCGGGGCCGACATTGTTAGCTTTGGCAGATACAACACAGTCACAGGCTGTAGAAATGGCGATGTTAACCGCTTGGCAAGAAGCAGGAATTACAGCTGTTGTGCGATCGCTTTCTCTAGATACTCAAGGCGCAAGCAGCTTTCACGAAGGATAAACAAGAATTATGCAGCAAATTCAGGCAGAAATAGCAGCACTTAACTCTCAAATTCAAGTTCTCCAGCAAGAACGTGCTGCTCTCAATATTAATAAAGCAACATCTAGCGAGAATGATTCACCCCTAGCCACAGTTGAGGCGTACCGTCGCCATGCTAGAGAAAATCCTCAATTATCTGCTGAATTAAAAGGCATAGATGATGCGATCGCTGCATTAGAAGTGCAGCTACATCATAAACAAGCTGAATTAGCATGTTGCCAAATTGAATCAAAGCAACTTACTCAACAGCAGCAGCTAGACGAAGCCAAAAGAGTGGCTCAGGTTCATGCTCAACGCATTAACCAACTTGCAGGAGAACTGTCCACAGAAATCCGTCTTCTGAAAGCTTGCGCTGATTATCTGAGTCCAATGTATTGGCAGGTATATTACAAGCCTTTTATTACCGGGTTCAAAACCATATCAGTTCCTCATGTCCGCTCAGATGGGGAAGTCTGGACAATTGTCAATCGTATCGTTTAAAAACGTAGCTTAAAGCTCTACTTGGCAGCTATGTGCGCTTTCGGCTCAGAACTACAACTTAAGACGGCGGCATTAGCCGCCGTTTTTTATTGACTTAGCAAAAGTTTACATTTAAGATGGATTGCCAAGAGATAGCAAGCCCTATTTATTACTATCTGCATCCCAAATTTAATCTTCTAGGGAGAAATATCGTTTACAAAACTAAAAACTCCTTAATATAATGTAATCAAAAGCGAAATTCTAAAACTATTGTCAGCAGTGATGAATAATATTGAACTTCCCTGGCTAACAGCCATAATTTTCTTGCCCTTAGTGGCTGCCTTAGCCATCCCCCTAATCCCAGATAAAGAGGGCAGAACCTTACGGTGGTATGGTTTGGGAGTGGCGATCGCCGACTTTGCATTGATGATTTATACTTTTTGGTATAAATACGACTTCCACAGTTCAACATTTCAACTTGTAGAAAACTATCCTTGGGTTCCTCAGTTGAGTTTGCATTGGGCGGTGGGGGTTGACGGTCTGTCGATGCCCCTACTACTACTAACGGGCTTAATTAACACACTCGCAATCTTCGCGGCTTGGAAAGTTACCACCAAGCCGCGATTATTTTATGGCTTGATGCTGGTGATGTACAGCGCCCAACTTGGCGTATTTCTCGCCCAGGATATACTGTTGTTCTTTCTAATGTGGGAAATCGAGTTAGTGCCGGTTTACCTGCTGATTTCCATCTGGGGAGGACAAAACCGCCGCTATGCAGCTACCAAGTTCATTCTCTACACCGCCGCTGCATCAATATTTATCTTGATAGCAGGTTTTGCAATGGCATTCTCTGGAGATACTGTCACCTTCGACATGGCAACTCTGGGAATGAAACAATATCCCAAAGCTTTGGAATTGTTAGTTTACGCAGGTTTCTTGATTGCCTTCGGTGTGAAGCTGCCGATTTTCCCCTTGCATACTTGGCTACCTGATGCTCATGGTGAAGCATCAGCACCGGGTTCAATGATTTTGGCTGGTGTGTTATTAAAAATGGGCGGTTATGCTCTCATCCGCATCAATGTTGAGATGCTACCTAATGCCCATGTTTATTTTGCCCCAGTGTTAGCGATTTTGGGTGTAGTGAACATTGTCTATGGCGCTTGCTGTGCCTTTGCCCAAACCAATCTCAAACGACGCTTGGCTTACTCTTCAATTGCCCACATGGGGTTTGTGCTAATTGGGATTGCTTCTTATACAGAACTGGGCATCAGCGGTGCAGTGCTACAGATGGTTTCCCACGGCTTGATTGCCGCTAGCTTGTTCTTCCTATCCGGCGTGACTTACGAACGCACCCACACCTTGATGATGGATAAAATGGGGGGCATGGCCAAGGTAATGCCTAAAACCTTTGCTCTGTTTACTGTTGGTTCAATGGCTTCTCTCGCTTTACCAGGAATGAGTGGCTTTGTTGGTGAGCTGATGGTATTTCTCGGTATCGCCACCAGTGATGTTTACAGTTCCAGCTTTAAAGTTGTAGTCATACTGCTGTCAGCAGTTGGCGTGATTCTGACACCGATTTATTTACTGTCGATGCTCCGCCAAGTTTTCTACGGCAACCAAAGTGAGGAGTTACATTTGGATGCTGTAATATCTGATGTTAAACCTCGTGAACTGTTTATTACTGCTTGTCTGCTGCTTCCAATTATTGGTATTGGGTTTTACCCCAAATTGGCAACGCAGACTTATGATGTGAAGGCAGTGGAATTAGCCACTCATGCTCGTCAAGTTCTACCAGTTGTTGCTCATCAGCAACCATCAAGTCTGTACTCGCGTATTTTTACAGCACCAACCTTGGCTAATGCTCAGGTTGAGAGTTTACTTAATATTTCAGAGTAAATATACTTTCCAAGGTTGCTGCAATTAAATTTTAAATATGAGGGGAATAAAGGGGTGATTACGAAATCATCCCTAAAATTTTTATAAACAGATATCGTGAAAACAGGTGAAGTATTCAAAGAGCAACTATGACCACAAACTTACCTGTAACCATAGAAATTGTACCAATAGTCTTGCAAATGCAACCTGCGATCGCTATGACCGACGAGCAGTTCTACGAATTTTGTCAGCTAAACCGTGATTTTCGCATCGAACGCAATGCTGCTGGAGAATTAGTCATTATGTCACCCACAGGTTCCGAAACCGATCAATGTAACTTTGACATTATTGTTCAGTTGGGTATTTGGACAAAGCAAGATGGTACAGGTGTAGGGTTTGGTTCCAGTGGTGGGTTTACTTTGCCTAATGGTGCGGTACGTTCTCCCGATGCCGTGTGGATAAAACGTACACGCTGGGAAGCAATACCACTAGAACTACGAAAAAAATTTGCACCGATTTGCCCTGAATTTGTGATTGAATTGCGTTCTGAAAGTGATAACTTGCGAATTCTGCAAGACAAGATGCAAGAGTATATTGATAATGGAATGCAACTTGGTTGGTTAATTGATAGAAAACAACGCCAAGTTTTTATTTTCCGTCCTAATACTACGATTGAGTTATTAAATAACCCTAAGACACTGAGCGGTGAACCATTCCTACCTGGGTTTGTTTTAGATTTAACTCAACTTTGGTAGAGAATGAATAAAAATATACATGATAACTTAAAATAAGTTTCAAGTAATTGAAGCAGTTTAAGCACACTATGCAACCTATGAGAAATATTTTAGCTGATATAAAAAAAGCTATCAGTAATAATCGTGATGCAATTGCTAAGGCAACAGCACAGCAAAATTTAATTCAAAATCAATATATCCAAGCTAAGGAAGAATCTCAATCTGCACATGAAGATGCTTTAAAAGCTGCTTTTGAAAATGACCAGCAATCAGCAATGCAGGCTTTACTTCAAGAGGTAATTCAAACTAAAGCAAAAACAGATATAGCGGTATGCAGTTGAGTGAGATACAAAAACTTTGCTGAAATGATTTTACAGTAAGGAGTTTGGTGTTCTCATCCAATCGATGACCGCTATATTATAGGTTGGATTTCGCTGTCCCTCAACCCAAACTGCAATCAACTTGGGTCTTTGCGCGAGACATAAAATTAACATAAAGAAAGCTCGATAATATTGAAATTCTAGGTTAAAAAATTGCAAAGGTCTGCTTCATTGCTTCATTTCGTACCCGATTATTTATCAGGATTACCTTCCATACATAATATATATAGCAACGGACAGGGAGCTTAGGACAGTAATAAAATCACAAAGTATGCTGTTGAAGGCGCGTTTACTGCCAACTGTCTTAACGGCTTTGGCGACTGCTATATTTATAGAGCTAGCTTACTGCATACAAAATAGGGACTGAGAAATAAATCTCAGCCCCGATAAAAAAGCGGGCTAACCGCTATTAACTTGGTTAACCCGTGCAGCTTTGGGAACGCGCAGAGAAATAGTTATTGCAATACCAATTTCACATTGGCGTTTTGCAGACCGCGCTGTTTTACTTCTGCCAAGGTTTTGTTAACGGCATATTTTTGGTTGATCGAGTTGATTAACTCGGTTTGGTTGTGCTTTTTAGCAACGCCCCACAGGTCAGCGATTAGGTCAAAAGAACCATCGCTGTTGCGAGACCAACCTAGATCATATTCGCCTTCCAACACGGCAACGATGTCGGAACGGACACGCTGACCGTTATAACCACGGACATCAGCTTCAGTCTTCACGCTGATACCGAGGTCGCGCAAGGAAGCTTTGAGGATTTCGGCATCGGTGATCTTAGTACGCAGAGTGCTAAAGTGAGACATTTGGGTTTCCTCCAGTGAGAAGATTGAGAAAAACGACAACGATTTGTTTTGGGCGAAGCCGCGCTTAAATTGAAGCGGCTTTTTTCGTAACTGCTAGCATTTTCAGCTAGCCTTTCCCCCTGGGTTAGCAAGGGAAAGCTTTTAAAACTCCATTCGCTGATATTCAGCAACGGAGGATGCTGCGGGGCGTGCGCGCTGTCTGGCCCAGTCTCTTAGAGCCGTTACTTGTTCTTGCATCGTGCGAGACAGCGGCAAGGTCGCTTTTAGTGCAGCAATAATATCTAACTGGGTGAACTCCCGATCTTGGGCAAAAGCTTCATACATTGCCGCAACGATCGCTTGCTCAATTTCTGCCCCAGAAAAACCGTCAGACATCTTAGCTAGTTGCTCAAGATCAAATCGGGAGATGTCTTCACGACGCTTGGTCAGGTGGATGTTGTAAATATCCTGACGCTCTTCGGGAGTTGGCAAATCTACAAAGAAAATTTCATCAAAGCGACCTTTCCTCAAAAATTCCCCAGGTAAGCGTTCAACTCTATTGGCGGTTGCCATCACAAACACTGGAGATTTTTTCTCTTGCATCCATGTCAGGAAAGAACCAAAAATCCGGCTGGAGGTACCACCATCAGAATCACCAGAACCAGCGCTACCAGCAAAAGACTTATCTAACTCATCTATAAACAGAATAGTTGGGGAAATTGATTCTGCTGTTTTTAGAGCATTGCGTAGGTTTGCCTCACTTCGACCCACCATTGAGCCGTCGTAGACTCTCCCCATATCCAGGCGCAAAATTGGTAAACCCCACAATCGGGAAGTAGTTTTAGCAATCAGCGACTTACCACAACCGGGAACACCCAGAATTAACATTCCTTTTGGTTGAGGTAAACCATACTCTCTAGCTCTCTCTGTAAAAGCGTTGGAGCGTTGCTTAAGCCATTTCTTTAACTCTTCTAATCCACCTACAGCATCAATGGTTTCATCTTCTTCGATGTACTCTAATATACCATTACGCCGAATCAGTTGTTTTTTCTCAGATAGAACTATATCTACTTCATCTTCCGTCAAACGCCCTGTAGTTACCTGCGCCTTACGGTATACTTTTTCAGCTTCATCTTTGGTTAAACCCAGAGCTGCTCTAAGAAGTTTTTCTCTAGCTTCTGTTGTCAGTCGTCGTCCACGATTTTGGTCTAAATGGTGAGTCAAGACTTTGTTCAACTCGGCCATATCTGGCAATCGAAAATCAAGAACAACAACTTCTTTTTCCAATTCAATTGGAACTTGTTGCATCGGCGACATCAAAATGATGTTCTTCTGCATACCTTTAAAGCTGGCGATCGCATCTCGTAACGATCTAGTTGTGGCAGGCGCATCAATAAACGGATGTAAATCTTTAAGAATAAATATACCAGGTTCTCTTTGCCGGATTATCCACTCAATCGCCGCTTCTGGAGAAACAGTATTGTGTTGGGTAACATTCCGGGGTTGACCATACTCCACAATGCCGTGTGTTACTGTCCAAACATATACTCGACGTAAGGGCTTTAACACTTGGGCGATTGTGGAAATTGCCTGCTCAGCCCGCTCTTCCTCGGAGGTCACAAGGTAGATTAGAGGGTATTGAGCTTGAATTAGTATATTGAGCTCTTCTTTCATACAATCGACCTACTTGAGACCTTATAGAGACAGTACAGACATTGCTTTTGGTTAAAGACAACCAGATTATGAATTATTTATTCATAATTCCTATCTAGCAAGGAACTAACTCTTCCTCACCCTTAGGATGGGTTTCATCTTGAGCTATCTCATCAATGGAAAGATGCTCTTGACCAATTATTATTCCTGGTTGATTGCCCAATCCAACCAATTCCCCATCATGTAATACTAATGAACTTTCACAATTTGGACAGGTATACAATCTGTGGGTTCGCCCGTAAGAAGAAGCTTCTACCTCTTCAACTATTTCTGAATTTGACAGGTAAAAACCAAGGGCCCGTTCGGCAAGTTCTGACATGGATTCAGAATCTACTGCTGAACGAATCTTCAGCCTTTTGTGTAGTTCTGGCGATAGATACAAAGTAACCTTTTGCTTAGCTTGCATATAACTCTTTAACGGTCTTACCCGGGTATGTATATCACGTTATCGACTCCTCCAATTCTTGTCAAGACGGCAAAGCGTTTTAACGGCTGTTTCGTTACATTTATTTACAACAAAGCGTGTTCAGTTCTCTTGTTATCAGTGGTGACATCGTTAACTGTCTAAGTTATGTATAAAAACAATTACTCTGTTTCTAGTAGATTTAATTCAAGCGTTAGTAGCATTCCTCCGATCTGCCCATAAAGATTCGTGTTTCTGATAATTTTGCAAAATCAGCGACTTTGGTAAAAATTGTAATAATGACAGATGCTGCGATTAAAAACTGTTGTTTAAGGCGAAGAAAGTATGCGTTTTCCTCTGGCGTTAGGGGATTCCTAAGCTTGTTCATTATGCTGTACGGGTGTACTGCAACTGGTTTTAACGCTGAAACTATTACATGGAAGACTTATAACAATTCCCGTTATGGTTTTGAGTTTCTATATCCTAGTAACTGGACTTCCTTAGCAGCCCCAGAAAATAATGATGGCATTGCCTTTGTTTCACCACATAACAACTCTGTAATAATTCGGGGTTGGGCAAGCCATCAGATACCAGAGTTTACTATTACAGACCGAGAAGTAAAAATAAATCCCAATTTTCAGACTACCCAAGGAATATCTGGAGTGTTGGTCGTAGAAGTTAATCAACAAGTAAGTTCAATGACACTGACATTAACTCAAGGGCAAGTGCAATACTACTGGCAAGGGCGAAGCAAGGGCCAAGAATTTCCAGATTACTACCATTTGTTTTATTACATTGCTCAGCAGTATCGCATTCCAAAATACTGAAACTGGATACGCGAGACAGGCGTCAGTAATTATCCTCCTTATTTACTCTTAAGTTCATCTGCCTAATCTTTTCATTCTGGCTTTTAACGCAGACAATGCAAGGAAATTTGGTCATTCTAGCTAACCCTGCTGCCCCTGTTTTCCTTGCTTATTGTCTGTTGATTTCTACATCTCTCTCAGAATGATGATAAAGAGGGGACATAAACCTGATAGATTTAGCTATCAGCGAGTAAAAACTGGTTAAGATGAAAGTCCTGGTTATTGGTGGCGATGGGTATTGCGGTTGGGCAACCGCTCTTTACCTTTCCAATCGAGGTTATCAAGTTGGGATTTTAGATAGTTTGGTGCGGCGGCACTGGGATAACGAACTGGGTGTCGAAACTCTTACGCCGATCGCACCAATTCAGCAACGCCTCCAGCGCTGGCAAGATTTGACTGGTAAATCTATTGACTTTTTTGTCGGAGATATTACCAATTATGAGTTTCTCCAGAAAGCTTTGCAGAAATTTCAGCCAAACGCCATAGTGCATTTTGGTGAGCAGCGTTCGGCTCCATTTTCGATGATTGACCGTGAACATGCAGTGCTGACACAGGTGAATAACGTAGTCGGCACTCTAAATTTGCTGTACGCCATGCGGGAGGATTTCCCTGATTGCCACTTGGTAAAACTGGGAACAATGGGTGAATACGGTACACCCAACATCGACATAGAAGAGGGGTATATCACCATAGAACACAACGGGCGCAAAGATACTCTACCTTATCCCAAGCAGCCCGGTTCAATGTATCACTTAAGCAAAGTTCATGATAGTCACAATATCCACTTTGCTTGCCGGATTTGGGGGTTGCGAGCAACTGATTTAAATCAAGGTGTAGTTTATGGCGTCTTAACCGAAGAAACGGGGATGGACGAACTATTGATTAATCGTCTGGACTACGATGGAGTATTTGGCACTGCACTAAACCGCTTCTGCATTCAAGCAGCTATTGGACACCCGTTAACCGTCTACGGTAAAGGTGGACAAACTCGCGGATTTTTGGATATTCGAGATACAGTGCGATGTGTTGAATTAGCGATCGCTAACCCTGCCCAGTCTGGAGAATTCCGCGTATTTAACCAATTTACCGAACAATTCAGCGTTGGGGACTTGGCATTGATGGTGAAAAAAGCTGGGAATGCGATGGGATTAAATGTAGACATTAATCACCTCGATAACCCTAGAGTCGAGAAAGAAGAACATTACTTCAACCCTAAAAACACAAAACTGCTCGATCTTGGTTTACAGCCTCACTTGCTCTCTGATTCTTTGCTTGATTCTTTGTTGAACTTTGCCATCAAGTATCAAAAACGAGTTGATAACAAGCAAATTCTGCCTAAAGTCTCTTGGCATAGAAATTAGGATAAATTCTGTGTGCAACTAACTGTTAACACAATCCTATTTAACTCGAGTAACTCACTGGTCTAAAACTGGTCATCATGTTTTAGCACTATATGATGACCAGTCAATGTCGTTTATCAAAAATATGTCCAGCTATGCTATTGGTAGATTTGTTGCTTCCTATATGTTTAATAGGGAAGTGCAGCAACAGCTGGGATTATCTGCCTGGACTGAATAGTTTTTTATGAGAATTGCCCTATTCACCGAAACCTTTTTGCCCAAGGTTGATGGTATTGTAACGCGCTTGCGTCATACCGTTGACCATCTACAGCGCAATCGTGACCAAGTACTAGTGATTGCCCCCGATGGAGGCATTACTGAACACAAAGGAGCTAAAGTTTACGGCGTTACTGGCTTTCCACTCCCATTGTATCCAGAATTGAAAATGGCACTTCCTCGTCCAGCCATTGGTTACGCCTTAGAGGAGTTTAAGCCAGATATCATTCATGTAGTGAACCCAGCTGTTTTGGGGTTATCTGGGATATTTTATAGCAAAATGCTCAAAATTCCCCTAGTAGCGTCTTATCATACGCATTTACCCCAGTATCTCCAGCATTATGGCTTGGGAATGCTAGAAGGGTTTCTTTGGGAATTGCTCAAAAGTGCTCATAATCAAGCAGCATTAAATCTGTGTACCTCCACAGCGATGATGGAGGAACTAAGAGCACACGGTATTGAACGAGTAGATTTGTGGCAACGGGGTGTGGATACAGAATTATTTCACCCCAATTTGGCTAGTGTCGAAATGCGATCGCGTTTGTCGCAGAATCATCCCGAAAGTCCCTTGCTACTTTACGTTGGGCGTCTTTCTGCTGAAAAAGAAATAGAGCGCATCAAACCAATCTTAGAAGCAATTCCCGAAGCCCGATTGGCATTGGTAGGAGATGGGCCTCACCGCCAAGCGCTGCAAAAGCACTTTGCTGGCACAAACACCCATTTTGTCGGATATCTCATCGGGCAAGAGTTAGGCTCTGCCTTTGCTAGCGCTGATGCCTTTATTTTTCCTTCCCGTACAGAAACACTAGGATTAGTGCTACTAGAAGCAATGGCCGCTGGGTGTCCGGTAGTCGCAGCCCGTTCTGGAGGAATTCCTGATATTGTCACAGACGGGGTAAATGGATATCTTTTTGATCCAACAGCGGATATTCAAGAAGCGATCGCTGCGACGATTCGCCTCTTACAACAAAAACAACAGCGGGATACTATACGTCAAAATGCTCGCCAAGAAGCAGAAAGGTGGGGATGGGCATCTGCCACGCGCCAGCTACAAGACTATTACCAAAAAGTAATATTTTCGCAACAGTTGCACAAACCTGTCTAAGTAGAATTTTGACTTCTAAGGCGGGAACTCCCGCCCCTAAATTCTGGGAACGTTGATTTAAAAATTAGATGATATAGAGAAATAAAAATCTAAAATCTAAAATTCCCATGACACTCCCTAACCCTGGTAGCGTCTTGGCTACATTAATTGAACTTACTCAAGTTAATCGTACTCACGCCCTACTGCGTCGTGTTAAAGACCTATCTGTTAACGAATTTGTTTGCTTACTCGACTTCATTACTGCTGAATTTCAGCAATTTCTTAGAGCCATTGAACTGATTAATAATGAAGCTCTAGAAACTATGTTGGAGAAGGTGCTAGAGGCGATCACACTCAAAATTGGTCAAATTCTCCAAGCAGAACACACAGCCATTTTTTTAGTTGATTATGACAAAGATCAACTGTGGTCAAAAGTTCCCCAAAGTAATACCCAAAAATTCTTAGAAATTCGTATTCCCATCACAGTTGGTATCCCAGGTCATGTTGCCACTACAGGTCAATATCTGAATATCTCTGAAACCTCTACTCATCCGCTATTCAGCCCAGAATTAGAAAAACAAATGGGCTACAAGATTCAGAATATTTTATGTATGCCAGTTGTGAGTAGCAAAAACCAAACTGTAGCAGTAGTACAACTGGCTAATAAAGCTGGGAATGTTCCCTTTAATCAAGATGATGAGGAGCGTTTTCGAGACTTTGCTTCTTCTATTGGGATTATTCTGGAAAGCTGCCAATCTTTTTACGTAGCAGCTCGCAATCAGCGGGGAGCAACGGCTCTATTGCGAGCCACTCAAACACTAGGTCAGAGTCTAGATTTAGAAGCAACTTTACAGATAGTCATGGAGCAAGCTCGGATTTTAATGCAAGCAGACCGCAGCACACTGTTTTTGTATCGTAAAGAGATGAGTGAACTCTGGACAAAGGTAGCAGCGGCTGCGGATGGCACAAACTTGATAGAAATCCGCATTTCTGCCAACCGTGGCATTGCTGGCTATGTAGCCTCCACTGGTGAAGCATTAAATATTTCTGATGCTTACAAAGACCCTCGCTTTGACCCGACTACAGATAAAAAGACTGGGTATATAACTCGCAATATTCTATGTTTGCCAGTATTTAATTCGGCAAATGAATTGATTGGCGTCACGCAATTAATTAATAAACAACAAGGCAGTTTTTCAGCCTCTGATGAAGAGTTTATGCGGGCTTTTAATATTCAAGCAGGAATTGCTTTAGAAAACGCCCGCCTCTTTGAAAATGTGCTGTTAGAAAAACAATATCAAAAAGATATTTTGCAAAGTCTGTCGGATGCTGTAATTTCTACAGATATGGCAGGCCGGATTGTCACAATTAATGATGCAGCACTGGAGTTGCTGGGTTGTCCCCTAGGGAATGCTAATACTAAGAGCAACAAGCTTCTGTGGGAACAAAATTTGATTGATCGCCTAGTTTGGGAGGTTGTACCGATTGAAAATCTTCAAATGCGGCTGGAAGATAGTTTAAAAACTGGGGCCAAACACTATGTACCAGAACAAAGTCTGACAGTGGGACTTTACCAAATACTGGAGAGCCAGTGCGTTGCGGAGGACGCTGCGTTGGTGAAGCAGTTCGGTCTAAAGGGTTTCCACGCCAGTCCCCCCAATAGACAGAATTTACGCAAGGGGGTGGCTCCCCAGGGGGAACTTCCAAAAGGCACAGTACCCAGTACTCAGCATTTAGGTTGTTACATTTTGGCAGTGTGCGATCGCACTAACCCAGATGTTTTCATTCCCTGGAATCAACCTCTGACTCCCCAATCTGAGTTTCTCGGCTCTAACCAGGTGCAAAAGTTAGAACGCAGCATCAATCTTACTGTCAATCCCTTAACTAACCCAGAAGGCGGAGTTAGGGGTGGTTTGGTGGTATTAGAAGACATTAGCCAGGAAAAGCGGATGAAAACTACTATGTCCCGCTATTTGACGCCCCATGTAGCGGAGCAAGTTATGGCATTGGGAGAAGATGCCTTAATGGTGGGCGAGCGCAAAGAAGTAACTATCTTATTTTCTGATATCCGGGGCTACACGACGCTTACAGAAAATTTGGGTGCGGCTGAGGTGGTATCGCTGCTCAATCAGTATTTTGAAACGATGGTGGAGGCAGTTTTTAACTACGAAGGCACCCTAGATAAGTTTATTGGTGATGCCTTAATGGCAGTATTTGGTGTGCCACTACCACTTACAGAAAATCATGCTTGGAGGGCGGTGCAATCGGCATTAGATATGCGACATCGCCTAGCAGAATTTAACCAGCGGCGAATTATCCAGGCGCAGCCACAAATCCATATTGGTATTGGAATTAGTTCTGGTGAAGTTGTTTCAGGGAATATCGGTTCCCGCAAGCGCATGGATTATACCGTCATTGGGGATGGTGTGAATTTGAGTTCGCGTTTAGAAGCAGTCACTAAAGAATATGGCTGTGACATTATTTTAAGTGAATTTACGTACAAACTGTGCAGCGATCGCATTTGGGTGCGTCAGTTGGACAAAATTCGGGTCAAAGGTAAACACCAAGCGGTGAATATCTACGAGTTAATTAGCGATCGCACTACTCCCTTAGATGACAACACCCAAGAATTTTTATTCCATTACCAGACTGGACGGGCTGCTTATTTATCACGCAACTTTGAAGAGGCGATCGCCTGCTTTGAAGCCGCTAAATACATCCGATCTACAGACCAAGCTGTTGATATTCACCTAGAACGCGCTCGTAATTACCAACAAACACCACCTCCAAAATCTTGGGATGGTATCTGGACGATAATTGCTAAATAATCAAGGTTAAAGGTCAATCTTTTGACGTTAGATTTCTTGATTAATGTCTCAATCTTCAATGTTCCCTTGGTCACTCTGAAACGGTTCTTCACCAATTTTTAGTTGTTTTTTTGTGCGTTTCAACTGTTTCCACAAATCCTTGATTTGTTCGTAAGCTTGACCTGGAGGCAATTTTCCACCTGTTTCTAAGTTGCAGATGTAGCTGACTCGTTGGGCAAATTCCTGTAAGTTTGCATTAAAAACCAAGTTTTCTGGCTTTACCTGTCCGTAGTAACGACCACGAGGATAGAGAAAATCATCTTTGTTCACTATTTTTTTCTCCATTTATTCAACTCCCTTCTGTTTTAATATCTAAGGCTGAATTACTAGCTATCTCATCTCCTATTTGTCAGACTAAGAAAAATTAAATCATTAAACCCTTCTCCCAGAAAGGTTGTGTAAGAGTGAGTTGATTCTGATTTTGATGCTAGCGAATAAAGCTTGAAGTACTTCCACCAAGCTTACAAAGAAAGTATTTACAACACTGACAACATAGGATAGTTTATCCTCCTCCCAATTGCCAATCTATTTCGTTATTAAGTATGAGACTGGAATTGTAATTAACTTCATCTGAAACCGCTAAATTACTATGTATTATATACACTTGTATCTGCTAATACAATTTTACTCTGGCAAAATTATTTACTACTAAGTAAAAAAACAAACAAGTATCTTAAAAATACCATGTACAAAAGATAATTTTTGTCTGTTAAAGGTTAGATATTGTCTATAAAATTTGTGTCCCTGGCTACCAACCACTGGTAACAGACTAAATGGTTAACACAGTAATCCGATTTGATTCGTGAACTGACTCGTAGCTTATGGGGCATGGGGCATGGGGCATGGGGCATGGA
>NZ_JADEXR010000071.1 GCF_015206995.1 aff. Roholtiella sp. LEGE 12411
CCATGCCCCATGCCCCATGCCCCATAATGCAGAGTTTTTACATCCAAATATTTACTAGAAAAATAGTTAAATATTTAACTAAGTAAGGCTGAATGCTATAGAATTTTTAGCAGTAAATTTTAAAATTCAGTTAAATTCTAGTCAAACTACATCTTTGTAGAGTACAGAGATACACTGAAAGATCAAATAATTTAGGAGCAAAAGTTCAGCTATATGTACGACTGCATCATCATCGGCGCTGGGCCATCTGGTGGAACAGCTGCATATCATTTAGCCAAACAGGGTCGCTCAGTATTAGTTTTGGAAAAAGAATCCCTGCCAAGATATAAACCTTGTGGTGGTGGTGTATCACCAGCGATCGCCCAATGGTTTGACTTCGACTTTAGCCCAGCCATTTCTTTGAAAGCAGATTCCCTGCGCTTTACCTGGAAATTGGGCGACCCCGTAGAAGCGAAAATTGCAACTAAAGAACCAGTCTGGATGGTGCAACGAGATGTTTTTGACCATTTCCTAGTGCAGCAAGCGCAGAAACAAGGGGCCCAACTGCAAGATAATACGGAAGTAACTGGTATTGAGTTTAAAAGCGACTATTGGCAAGTTCATACAGCCAATGGCCCAGTTACAGGACGTTATTTAATCGCTGCTGATGGTGCTAAGGGGCCAATGGCAAAATGGCTAGGCTTCAAAGAACGCAAACGTCGTCTAGCAGGAGCTTTAGAGGCAGAAGTTCCTGCAACTGTGCAGAACAAATCCACAATTCACTTTGAGTTTGGCTTGGTGAAAAACGGCTACATCTGGAATTTTCCGAAAGCTGAAGGTTATTCAATTGGTGTCGGTACTTTCATCGGGGGCGAACCCCAAGACTTCAAGAAGATTTTGGATGAGTACGCTCAATCATTTAACGTAGATGTCAAAACTAGCAAGCAGTATGGTCATCCGATTTGCCTGTGGGATGGCAATCAAAAGTTGCATACTCAAAATGCGGTTTTGGCTGGAGAAGCCGCTTGCGTAGTTGATCCCATGACAGCAGAAGGCATTCGCCCTTCAATTTTTAGTGGTTTACTCGCAGCAGGAGCCATTAATGAGGCTCTTTCTGGTGACATCAACGCTTTAGAAAAATACAGCGATGCCATTAATGAACAATGGGGTAGTGAAATGGCTTGGGCACAAAAATTAGCTGGAGCATTCTATCGCTTCCCCGGCATCGGCTACAAAGTTGGTGTCAAGCGCCCCTCCGGTGCTCAGATTATGGGTAAGATCCTATGTGGTGAATTGCGCTATGGCGATGTTGCTGGTCGCGCCTTGAAACGTTTAATTCCTGGTTTTGGGGGCTAGTACGCTACCTTGTAAGGAACGCGGAATTCCAAATTACCTTGAGCGCAGCGGCGAGTATAGGAGAAGTTCAGATGTCAGGCAACAAGCCGCTCCAACTTTTCTCAAAATCAGTGAAGTTCAGATCACGATCTGAACTTCTACTTGTATAACCTGGCGTCTATACACCAAGCCAAATTAAATACAACCAAAGAATTACTCCAGTTGCGAGTATACAAATAATTCCTGCCAAGCCGGCTAAAGGTTTTGTGTTCTTACCTGTGAACCATTCGGAGACTTTAGCTGTATAAGTAACTAGTTCTGCTGTGTCTATGGTAGCGATCGCCCATACCCATCCCGCGTGCAACCCCCAAGCTATACCTAAATTGCCACGATCAACAAACCGTGCTAACACCAGCACCATTCCCATCAACCATAGTCCAGGAATTTGAGGTATGGTTTCGCTTTGCTCCCAAACCAGGTGTAGAACAGCAAAAATTGAGCTAGAAATTGCCGCTGTTACCCAAATTGGGTAATCCTGCGCTAATTCAGTGAATAAGAAACCACGAAAAATCAACTCTTCTATACCGCCGACTAACAACGCTATCAGCAAAATCGGTAATAAGATGGGTGGTAGTAACTTGATATTCGACCATTGAAAAGAACACCAACCCAGCCCAAATTGCCCACTAAACACAACAGCTAGACTCAGCACTCCCAAACCAAAACCCAGTGCTAAAGAACCTAGCATTGAAAGATTAGCAACAAAGCCGTAATCTGAGAAAGATGTATTTGTTAACCAACTAATTCCCCAGAGAATCAAGGGGGCTAATAAGTAGAGTGACACAAGTAACGGCAACTTTTGCTCTGGCTGCAAAGGTTTGGTGGGTTGCCAATTGAATCGGAACGCTAATACTACTGCTACTGGCAACCAACACCCTACCCAGAAAATAGAAAATACCATCACTACAACTAGTGCTGGTGCATTTTCCATAAATGCCAGTAAAGTATTCACTAAAGCTTCAAAAAACATTATCAAAATAGATAAAAAAAAACACGATAGACTTCTTGCAAAATAGATTTCTTGGTTATTAATCAAGACTCTACTAAAATTTGTGAATTCCGCAAGGGGCCTAATCGTATTTTTTGCTGGAACAAAATTCTTAAAAGAGAACTATCCGTTTTATGTAAGGGCAAGGATAAGTTATCAAGCATTCACCTTAAACTTATCCCTACCATTAGAAGAATTTACTCCTCCTCGTCAAAATCTTCTTCGTCTGATTCGTCAGAGTCTAAATCTAGTGAGGTTCCCTTTTTATCAGTTTCACCAAGTTGAATCAGGTGAATATGCTTGTATCCCAGTCTAATTTCAAACTCATCTCCAGGCTTTAAGCCCATTGCTTTGGTGTAGGTGGCACCAATTACAATCTGACCGTTTTGATGGACGCTAACCCGATATGTCGGTTCACGACCCCGACCATCTTTAGGTGCCTCTGGACTTAGAGGAATTCCCCTAGCCGACAATAAGGCGTCATAAAAATCTGTGAGATTGACACGAACCTGGTTATTCTTAGTAACAGTGTAATAGCCGCACTGCTTAGCTCTTTCTCGTCGTGGTAAAGTGGAAAGTTCTTTTACTTTAGCAAGTAGTGCTTTTCCGGTTAATGGCGCAGTTGCAGTTTCAGTCATTATGCTCAAATTTTCCTTACTCTCTCCAAACTGATAAACAATGTCGTCTCATGCCAGTATTTAGCTTTTTAGCATCTGCATAGAGCTTCTAGGAACCCTAGGGTGAAGGGTTAATTTCTGTTGATAGGAGACACAAGCACCTCTATTATGGTTGTCCACAATAGATTTAGAGGTCACAGTTATCACAGATATTTATTTCGGTGATTTTACGGCACTTTCAACCATCATTCGCCATCGAAAATTAAATTATTTTCTCTTCTGGCGCTACTGTAGCGGCGTAACTTGAAGCCACCTTTACAAATTGAATGAGTTCTACTACAAATAAGTCGTAGACCCAAGCAATTGCAGGTTTTTCACTTTTAGTGCTTACCTTTGTTGCCCTGAAATTGTAGATTTTTCCCTACTCGTCCTCTCAAGCTTAGGACAGCATAGTATTTGAATAGGGTACTACGGGCATACACCCTTTTGTTCTGCCAGTAGAGACATGAATTTTATTGTCTCTACCCTACGAATAAACAAAGCAGTAGTAGACGCATAAGCGCGGCTATTGATTCTGCTTTTGTTACTTCGTAATTTTATATTAAATACTAGCATGGACTAATAATAGCAAAATTGTTGTTTAATTTTGAATTAAAATTGCAGGTAAACTTTTATCTAAATTCCTGGACTTGAGAAGAGAAAAAGTAGTGAGGATTTTCCTCCCGCTGCATTGGCTAGTGAGTATTGTGGTATGGCTTTTATAAAAGTTCATCTAATGTAGATGAGTAGTTTTGTCCAATGAGTTAAATCCAACATTTTCTTGATTGAGAGTAGACAAAAAGCGAAAAGTCTCACGCATTCGGGGTTCCCAGCGCGAGAACTTTTCTTTGAAAGCAGTCATAGAATTCTGCACGTCCATCTGTGGGAAGAATAAATCTTCCTATATCTGCCTGGTGCTTTATTGCCACCACTAGATGTTGATATCCGCTTTAACACTTCTGCATAACCAAAAAATTTTTGATTTGCCACAGCTTAAGAGATTTCTCCTGCCACTGCTGCTAAACTCAAGTTGACATCAAGATGCAGTAATAACCTAATATGTACGTATTTAATTCAAAGATTCTCCCTATTTCCGGTATGAATACAAGTCTGACTACAGATGAAGTATCTCTTCCATACACTCCCAAACAAGTAAATTAAATGCGAAACCACAATAATATCTTTGGTTTTTGGGCGTGGAGCTTGAGATAAATGTTTCTTGCTGCGTTATTACAACTAAAATTTTAATGGTTATCCTTAAATTAGAATCAGTGACCTTTTAATCATCAGCCTATTAACACCTGGCATTGAATAAAGGGCAGCATAGAGTAAATTCATTTTTTTTGCAATCATCTGCCCTGACTCGTGAACTCTAGGGCAGATAAGAAAATTTTAAGACTTTGGTTGGTAGCAATGAAAGTTATTTTTAAGGTCATTCGGCAACAAGAAAATTCCTCTCCTATTGTGCAAACTTACCTTTTAGAGACAGAATCTGGTAATACAATTCTGGATTGTCTCAATCGGATTAAGTGGGAGCAAGATGGAACATTGGCGTTTCGCAAAAACTGTCGTAATACGATTTGTGGCAGCTGTGCTATGCGAATCAATGGACGTTCAGTTTTAGCTTGTAAGGAAAATATTGGCAGTGAACTTGCTAGATTACAACAGATACCATCATTGGCAAGTAAAGCAAGTGCCATTCCAGAAATCACAGTAGCCCCTCTAGGCAATATGCCCGTGATTAAAGATTTGGTCGTGGATATGAGCAGTTTCTGGAATAATTTAGAAGCAGTAGCTCCTTATGTGAGTACGGCCGCGCGACAAGTACCAGAAAGAGAGTTTTTGCAAACACCACTAGAGCGATCGCAACTTGATCAAACTGGCAACTGTATTATGTGCGGTGCTTGCTACTCTGAGTGCAATGCCCGTGAAGTCAATCCAGATTTCGTTGGCCCCCACGCCCTTGCCAAAGCTTACCGGATGGTAGCAGATTCGCGCGATCGCAACACTGAAAATCGCTTAGAAAGCTACAACGAAGGCACTAAAGGAGTTTGGGGTTGCACTCGTTGTTTGTATTGCGACTCAGTTTGTCCAATGGAAGTCGCACCACTAGAACAAATCACCAAAATTAAACAGGAAATTCTCACACTTAAACAAGCTGATAACAGTCGCTCAATTCGCCACCGTAAAGTATTAATAGACTTAGTTAAAGAAGGTGGTTGGATTGATGAACGTCAGTTTGGTTTACAAGTTGTCGGTAACTACTTTCGAGATCTCAAAGGATTACTTAGTCTTGCACCTTTAGGTTTCAGGATGTTATGCCGAGGTAAATTCCCCATGTCATTTGAACCTTCCCAAGGAACACAACAAGTGCGATCGCTAATTGAATCTGTGCAACAACACCCTAGAACTGGGGACTAGGGATTAGGGATTGGGTATTGGGTATTTAGTCTTAAAGATTAGATATTTTAGGTATTGGGAAACTCTTCCCCAATCACCAGTGCCTAGTCCCCAGTCCCCAACCACCAACTTCAACGCGGTTCTTGAGGTATGTTTAACGGTTGTCCAGAACGGTTATACACTAAAATATCCCACTGCCCGTTATTACTAGATTCAAAAGCAATCCTACTACCATCAGCGCTAATTGTAGGGTTGCGAACTTCTGCTTGCAGGGTAGTAGTTAAATTACGTGACTGGCGTGTTTCCTGATCGTAAAGAAAAATAGCTGATCGCCCTTGACGACTAGCAGCAAACACAATGTAACGACCATTTTCGGAAACACTAGGATGAGTTGCGATCGTATCAAAAGAGTTTAAACCTGGCAAATCAACCAAATTACGAGTTACCGTATCAAACATATAAACATCTTGGCTACCCCGTCGGTCGGAAATAAAAACAATGTATCTCCTAGAAATTTGAGGTTCTAATTCCGAAGCTAGACTGTTAAGACCCCTACCCCCTGGATCAAAGGGATAATTCAACAGGCGAGGGTAGCCAAAACATCCACTCAACAAACCTGAGCATATAAATACAGGTATAAAAATAAAGCGTTTCATAATATTTAGCCCGTAGTCAATGGTCAAAAGTAGAAACGCGATTAATCGCGTCTCTACAAGGGTCAAGAATTTCTTGCTAGCTTCTGTTGCTCCTTCTGCTCCCTTATCTCTTTCTCTACGGAGGTGAACCAACGGTTGCACCGTTAGGAATATCTAACTCTATATTCGGGCCACGGTCTAGTACTTCAATATCCCACTGACCACGACTGGCAGTTTCAAAGACAACATAACGTCCATCTGGGCTGATATTAGGATTTTTTACCCAGCCACGATAGGTTGGGGTGAGGATTTGCGACTGTTGCGTAGCGCGATCGTAAAGCGCCACCACTGGCCTACCTTGGTCACTAGTAATATAAGCAATGTAACGCCCGGTGTAGCTCAAACTTGGACTTTCAGCAATTGTCTCCGGTCGATTTAAGCCCGGTATGCGAATTAACCTTTGCTCCTCCAAGTTGTACACCAGCAGTTGATGGTTCCCATTTCGGTTAGATACAAATGCTAAAAAGCGCCCATTTCCACTCAAACCAGGTTGCTCCTCGGTGTAGCGACTGTTGAGGGAAGTAGGCCCCATAGGAATATCATTAGAATTACAAGCTACAAGTAAACCTATCAAGCTAAAAACTAGGCTCCAACAAGTTGGTCTTTGGAGCCAAAATCTAGACGTAAATTTTTTCACCTCAACTGTGTTCCGTCGTCTTTCAGTCTCCCTGCACCTTGGCTATTTTAGACATCATCAAAATCGGTTGAATTGTCTGGCTCCTCATTTGGCTTTTCAATGGGATTGTAGGGTACATATTCAGTCGGTATTGCCTCATCATCTTCGCGCACTCTTCGAGGAGACGAGTCAGTTGGCGGACGACGCCTTTTTGGTCTAGTGGGAGCAACATCGTCCTCGCGATTTTCTGGCCGCTGTGGCCCATTATTATTACTACGACGAGAAGGTTTTCTAATTTCTCCGCCTGAACTGTCCCAATCATCAACTTCTTTTGAGGAAGAACCCCAATTTTCTTCTTCAAGCCTTTCAGAAGTGCGATTCACTGGACGCCCAGAATTACGCCGACGCCCTCTATCCCCGACTTCTGCACTTTCGCTACCTTTGCGGCGTTCTGAACGGCGGGGAGCTTGATCCTCGTAGTAGTCATCACGAGATGAAATCTCATCCCTGCTGCCTCGAATCCGAGGACGCACGGGCCGCTCCTCTTCCTCATAAGGTAGTGGCTCTAAGTCTGCATCCATCTCAGCCTGATACTTTCTGCGATCATTGTACGAATAGTTTCGGCTTACTTCTCGCTCATCGTCCACAATCGGAGTGTTGCGCTTAGCTTGCTGAGTAGCTATACTTCGCAGGCGAATACTTTCAACAGCAAAAAACACAGTTGAACCGACTAAAAGCAACTGCCCAAATTGTAAAATTGGGTCTAGCCGCCACCCTTGGAAGACGAGAATAAAACCGCACAATAAACCCACTGCGGCAAAAAAGATATCTTGATCTCTTGACAGTTCAGGACGCACAGTGCGGAGAAAATACAGTGCTGCCCCAGCCACAGCCAGGAAAATTCCTAGAATACTGGCTGAGTTTGCCCCAAAATTTACCTGAGCCAGAACACTGGCTGAGTTCAGCCCAAAATTGATCATTGCTGTTTTCCCAATATCAAATCTATGTTAGCGAGTCACAATTAAAATCACTACTCTAATTAGGCGCAATATATTGAAGCTTCAAAGCATCTGGCAAAGAAGCTCTGAAGCTATCCACCGAAAGCTAAAAAAGCCGATGTATGTCAGCTACAACCGCCCTCAAGGGGAAAAATTGCTGCGCTTGGTGCAATTAAGATAAATAGCTGACAGACAATCGATTATAAGAGTCCAAGCGACTCACCCAAACATTATGAACGCTGGATTTTATCTTTCTGGCTAATGAAAATTAGACCAACTGTAGCAGGGATAACTACAATTGCAGCACCAAAAATCAAACTCCAAAGAAAATTTGCTAAAGAAGGCGTCATAGTTCTCAACCTTTTTTTACACACTTCATAATAATTCTAATGGTGTATTACTTTCTTGAGAAGCCTCTGAGCATGAGCGACCAAACTTAATAACCGCCATCACAAATCATTGTTAATCCGTATTAGGTATTGAAATAAAATAAGAGAGTACTTTACAAAGCTTAAAAAATTTTGACAATTCCGTTCGCCATAGTTCTTCCTTTGTTCACAGATAGTTACTCAAACTGATGACTGGTGCTAACCTGACTGCTTGGATTCTCGGCCCCGTATTGGGGCTAATGACGTTTTTGTTTATTTTCCGTATAATTCTCACTTGGTATCCGCAAGTGGATCTGAATCGTTTACCCTTTAATTTAATAGCCTGGCCCACTGAACCCTTTTTAGTGCCCTTGCGAAAGCTAGTACCACCTATAGGCGGAGTGGACATTACTCCGATCATTTGGGTTGGTATCTTCAGTCTGGTGCGAGAAATTTTGCTAGGTCAACAAGGATTGCTAACCATGCTGTCTCGTGTAAGTTAGGCATTGGGCATTGGGCATTGGGCATTGGGCATTGGGCATTGGGGAAGAGGTAGAAAGGTTAAAGGGTAAGGTTCTTCCCTTTTCCCCCCTTACTCCTTTCACCAATCTATTCCCCAGTCTTTTAGCTGTTCATCTCCTGCACAAAATTGGTATAGATATTACCCTGCAAAAACTGCGGAGTTTCCATAATTTTTTGATGAAACGGGATGGTAGTAGGAAGTCCGGTAATGGCACACTCCCGCAGTGCGCGTTTCATCCGGTTAATAGCAGTTGGTCGGTCTGGGGCCCAAACAATTAACTTGCCAATCAGGGAGTCGTAGTAAGGCGGGATTTGGTAATCTGTGTAAACATGAGAATCAATCCGCACACCGGGGCCTCCTGGAGGCAGATAGCCGCTGATACGTCCAGGGGAAGGCCGGAAGTCATGATCGGGATCTTCGGCATTGATCCGACATTCGATCGCATGACCCTGCAAAACTACTTGGTCTTGGGTAAGCTTGAGCTTTTCTCCTTGGGCAATTCGGATTTGCTCAGCAACTAAGTCTATCCCTGTAATCATCTCTGTTACTGGATGCTCCACTTGAATCCGGGTATTCATTTCCATAAAGTAAAATTTACCGGATTGATCTAGGAGAAACTCAATGGTGCCCGCCCCAGTGTAGTTGATAAACTGGGCAGCTTTGATAGCAGCTTGTCCCATTTTCTCTCGCAGTTCAGAATCGAGAGCAGGGCTAGGAGCTTCTTCCAGTAGCTTTTGATTCCGACGCTGAATCGAGCAATCTCGTTCACCTAAGTGAATAACATTACCGTAGTTATCTGCCAAAATTTGAAATTCGATGTGGCGCGGACGTTCAATAAATTTTTCTATATAAACGCCAGAATTGCCAAAAGCTGCTCCTGCTTCCCCTTGGGCTGCCATAAGTAATTTGACAAATTCGCTTTCAGCACGGACAAGACGCATACCTCGTCCACCACCACCAGCTGTAGCTTTGATCATTACTGGATAGCCGATATCCTTGGCGAATGCCAATCCTTCTTGCTCAGATTCTATTAATCCTTCACTACCTGGTACAGTTGGCACTCCAGCCCTTTGCATGGTTTCTTTAGCAGTGGATTTATCCCCCATTCGCCTGATGGCTTCTGGAGTTGGCCCAATAAAGGCAATATGATGGTCAGCACAAATTTCTGCAAACCGGGCATTTTCTGCTAAAAAGCCATAACCAGGATGAATGGCGCTGGCATTGCGCGTCAATGCGGCAGCAATAATATTGGGAATATTCAAATAACTTTTACTGCTAGCAGGTTCACCAATGCAAACCGCTTCATCAGCAAGCTGCACGTGGAGAGCATTACGGTCAACAGTGGAGTGAATCGCAACTGTCGCAATCCCCATTTCTTCACAGGCGCGGAGAATGCGAAGGGCGATTTCTCCCCGATTGGCAATTAATATTTTGTCAAACTTCATTTTTTAGTTTCGATATCAGTACCAGTAGATTGTCATTTTCTTCCATCCAATTTGAAATAAAACTTCCGCTATATTTCAAATTATGACAGGAGATTTCCAACCTTAATCTTCAGCAGAGTATAGGATCGGGCTTGCTGCCTTTACGGGTCTTAACTAGACTAACAACATTGCTGCTGTCAAGCTTTGCCAGTTTCCCGAACTAGGTTCTTGCGATCGCAACAGCGAAACTGCTAGCGCCAAATCTAGAAGGTTTTACGCTTGTGCCGAATCTAAGGGAGCGATCGCACCGTGCCTCTATCCCTTTAAATATCACTTGTGCAGCTGCTAAATTTCTCTCAGTCTGATATCTGTGTTCAGGAAATTTGTGAAACCGTACACTTAAATTTTTGGGAGCTTTAACTTAGATATCACCTTACTATAATTATTTTGATATGCTATATTCTGTATTTAGACAACCCATGCGGATGTGGCGGAATTGGTATACGCGCACGCTTGAGGTGCGTGTGCCTTTGGCTTGCGAGTTCGAGTCTCGCCATCCGCATTGTTTAAATACCAGTCAAAAGTCAATAGTCAAGGGTCAAAAAAACCTTAGACTTTTGACTTTTACTTTTACTTAGACTTAGCTCTGATATTTTATGCTTTTATAGAGATAAGTGAAGTTTTGTAAAAAGCATTGACTACTACTTTTACGCTAACAGACAACTTAACACTGCCAACAGCGTGGCATCGCCTCACTCCGATTTGGCAAGGTGGGGATGTAGTCATTCAAAAAGGTTTGCCTCACACACAGCTAGCACCAACTTGGCAAATGCTACTTTTAGGCGACGGCTCGCCGACAAGGCACTTAGAATTGCTTACAGGCAAGCCAACAGAAGTAGATGTCATCGACATGTCATTGATTGGCATGGACTTAGATGATGCCCCTGATTTAATTCAAGCTGTCCCAGGGCCACGACTGCGGCGACAGGTGTGGCTACGTACCCCCTCAGGTCAACGATTGGCTTATGCCACCTCGTGGTGGGAAGCTAGTCATGTAGATGAGTATTTGCAAAACCGTTCATTACCAATTTGGGCGAGTTTAGCTCGTCTCCGCACAGAGTTGTATCGAGATGTCCAAGGAATTTATTACGGTTACTCAGATGCGCTACAGTCAGGCTTTGATGAAAGCGGGCCTTTTTGGGGCCGCCACTATTTGTTTTGGCATCATGGACAGCCACTCACCTTGATTTATGAAGTTTTCTCACCTTATTTAACCAAATATTTGGGGCCCATGAATGCCGTTAATGCTGTAGCATAATCCTACTTAAATTGACCAACAATTCAAAAATGTTTGTTATCACGCAGCAGCTCAGTACTAATTCGACAAAGCGTCTTAAAAAAGACAACTAACTACAAAAACACTGCTTTTGAGACAGTAGGGAAGCTTTATTTCCGAATTATCATTAACTTCCAGGGTAGAGAAATTGATTTAATTAGCTGCCCTAGACTAACGGGAAACCTTTTGGTTGAGTCAATCAAGCAAGTAATTAGTTTGCAAGTATGAGGTGTAGGTTTCAATGGCACTGCCTATTGTGTCTGTTCCGATGAAGAAAAAAAAGAAACCATCTCTGGTGTTGACGCTCTCGTCTGCTGGGTTATTGATTGGTGCGGGAAGTGCAGCATACTGGTTTTTAACCCAGGGACAGCCATCTTTGAGAAATTTGCCAGTAGGTGCAAATATTATCCCTAAAGATGCCCTGTTTACGGTTTCTTTAACAACAGATTCCAAGCAGTGGCAAAAATTACGGGAGTTTGGGACACAAGAAACCCAAGCAGAACTGGATAAAAATCTAGTGCAGTTGCGCGATCGCTTTCTGACTAATAATGGTTATGACTTCCAAAAAGATATCGCTCCTTGGGTAGGCGAGGAAGTCACAATCGCAATTCTTGCCCCCCAAGCAGCAAGTAAATCTGCACCTAAACCAATTGCTACTGATGGAGATGCGGCTAGTAGTCAGCAGTCGATGATAATCGTGCTGCCTGTGAAAAGCCCAGAAATAGCTAAAAACATTTTGGCACAACCTAAAACCCTCAAACAAGGCAAATGGATTGACCGCACATATCAAGGAATTAGCATCAAACAAAATGAGGGACAATCTGGGGAAAACTTCTCAGCAGCATTACTAGACGGGCGTTTTCTAGTCATTACTGATAATCCTAAAGCCACTGAAAGAGCGATTGACGCCTACAAAAATAAAGCATCCTTAGCTAAAATTGGGGGCTTTGCCGAAAATTTCCCCAAAATTACCAACTACCAACCCTTTGCCCAGTTTTACGTAAATGTGCCAACAGCAGCAAAAATAGCCGCTGCTTCTCCAAATCGTCATTTACCTGCTCAAGTTCTGGCTCAACTTCAGAGCAACCAAGGTTTAGCAGGGACAATTACTTTGGAGTCAGCAGGAATCCGCTTAAAAGGCGTTTCTTGGCTAAACCCTAATAGCCAGCGTGTGCTAGCGGTGGAAAACAAAGGTGGGAAAATGCAGAGCCGTGTACCAGCAGAAACCTTGATGATGCTGTCTGGCGAAAACTTACAACGATTGTGGGGAGACTACGTTTTAACATCTCAAGGAAATCCTCTCTCACCAATATCGCCAGAACAACTGCGCGGTGGAGTGAAATCTCTTACCAATTTAGATTTAGATCAGGATTTACTCAGCTGGATGAAGAGCGAGTTTTCCATCTCAGTGATTCCAACTACCCAAAAAGAAGGTTCACCAGAAGATTTTCGTGCGGGTTTAGTGCTGATGGTACAGGCAAGCGATGCCTACAGTGGGCAAAGCCTACGCAAATCAGCTGAAGCATCCTTACAAAAACTGGATGATGTCATGAAAAATCAATATCAATTCCAGATTCAACGAGGGAAAGTCGCAGGCAAACCCGTTACCAATTGGATTGCACCTTATGGAACACTAACCGCCACCCACGGGTGGTTAAACGATGATGTCGCTTTCTTAGTTGTAGGCGCTCCTATCTCTAGCAAAATTGTGCCCAAACCCAACAACCCATTAGCTAACACTCTCCCCTTCCAACAAACAGTTCCTACAGAACCCAATCCAACAAATGGTCAATTTTTCCTGGATGTGGAACGAACTGTGAGAAATTTTCCTTTACCAACGCTCATTCCCAATCAACAATCTTGGCTAGCAGCAACGCGTTCTATTGGGGTAACATCTGCTGTTAGCGACAATCGTAGTAACCGTTACGACGTTTTTATCAACCTGAAAAAATCTGGTAAACCAGTCCCTTTAACTACTCCAGATAATAAGGGGAGATAAAAAAGCAGGGTAAGCAACGCCAAAAATTACTATCTTCCCGATTCCCCATTCTCTATTCCCCATTACCCTCTAAGCAGATAGGATCATAACAGTCAGAATCCATATTTTCACTAATTCACTGGGGAGAACACTTTATGAATCTGGTTGTACTCCAGAACTGGCTGGACAACGCCTCATTTGCCATATTATTCCTCACTATGCTGGTGTATTGGGTAGGGGCGGCTTTTCCGAATCTGCCTTATCTAGCCGCTTTGGGGACAGCTGGGATGGCGATCGCTAATTTGTGCATGGCCACCCTACTAGGAGCACGATGGATAGAAGCTGGCTATTTTCCCTTGAGTAATCTGTATGAATCCCTGTTTTTCCTAACTTGGGGAATTACCGCCGTCCATCTAATTGCTGAAAATAACAGCCGTAGCCGTTTAGTGGGAGTTGTGACAGCTCCTGTGGCAATGGCGATCGCTGCTTTTGCTACCTTGACACTACCATCCGAAATGCAACTGTCAGAACCTTTAGTACCTGCCTTAAAGTCCAATTGGCTAATGATGCATGTTAGTGTAATGATGCTGAGTTATGCCGCTTTGATGGTGGGTTCTCTGTTAGCGATCGCTTTTCTAATTGTCACTCGCGGTCAAAACATTCAACTACAAGGTAGTTCTGTAGGTACTGGCGGCTATCGCAGCAATGGTTATCGCTTGCACAAAGTAACTGAATTGATTTCTCAACCACCAACACCCCCTGTTGAAAATAATGGCTTTACTCGTAATGAGCGCAATAACAACGGTAATGGTAACGCTAGCACTGCTGTTTTGAATTTAGTAACTGCCCCTGAGTCCCAAGTTATAGCATCTGTAGAATCCCTTTCACCCCAGCGCCTTAGTCTCGCCGAAACCCTCGACAACATCAGTTATCGCGTCATCGGTTTGGGATTTCCCCTGTTAACAATTGGCATCATTGCTGGTGGTGTTTGGGCAAATGAAGCTTGGGGTTCCTACTGGAGTTGGGATCCCAAAGAAACCTGGGCATTAATCACCTGGTTAGTATTCGCCGCCTACCTCCACTCCAGAATTACTCGTGGTTGGCAAGGGCGTCGTCCCGCAATTTTAGCCGCCGCTGGCTTTGTTGTTGTCTGGGTGTGCTATCTGGGTGTAAATCTTTTGGGTAAGGGTTTGCATTCTTACGGTTGGTTTTTCTAAAAACCTTATCCTTTCCCTCTCTCCACAGGCAAAGAGGGGGAAAGCAGCACTAATCTTTAAAATCATCATTTTATTTCGGATGAGCTGCTATGTCTGTAGAAGCTATAGATTTAGCGATCGGAGATTTTTATGGGAGATGGATTCGAGAGACTGAATCACGATGAAGTTGTGTCTATAGAAGCAGACACCTTTAATAAATTAGATATTGCTAAAACTTTCAAAGTCCGTGATTTGATTGCAGCGATTAAAGAATATATTGGGGCAGAGGGAACAGTTGAAGCAAATCTGTATACTCAAGGCTTAAATTGTGAAGTTCTGCAATTTAGTACCGAGGGGTGGAAAAAAGGAAAAGTTAGACTTGCTTTAGAATTTTGTCTTGATGAACCTGAATCGCCACTTGATGAAATTCATCAACAACTCAAACAAGTGGAAAACTTATAAGGTTGGTAGTGTTCAACTCGAAAAATTCTCCCGCGGCGGCTTTCGCCGCTCAAAGCTTCTCCTTCCAAGACGCTACGCCTAGCTTACTTTCCGGTAGGGGTACGGTAGGCGCAATAATTTCTCATACCATTGCCAAAAATCTTTGCAACAAATGAATTGGCTATAAGGGTGTATGGCTGTATATCCTACCAATATATCTGTATCAGGCATTTCTTAAATTTAACAGCACAGATGGACGCCGATAAGACAGAAAATTATCTGTGTCCATCTATGTTTATGACTCTGACAATTTACAACACCCTCACACCTCGCAAAGAACCTTTTTATCCGCAAGAACCAGGGAAGGTAAAAACTCATAGATAAACCAGATGCTACAACTGTGTGGCATTCGTAAAGTTAGCAATTTTCTTGCTACTATATTCCAAATTATATAAAAATGATTATCATTACATTTATGTCTGTACCAAACATTATTGTCGTTGCTGGTTCATCTGGGGCTGGAAAAACTACCTGGGTTTGTCAACAGATGCGAGATATCGCCGGTAAGGGATTTCAAAGCCAGCTTTTATAGTTTATGTTAGTAAACCACGCAATTTACAAAAATTGCAGTCAGCTAGCTAAATCCTTCGTTAATTATAGTGGAGTTAGTAATAATTAATCACTTATTGCAAACTGAAAATATTAATTTAATTACATTCTGGTAATGTACCAACTATGATTAGCGATTAGTGGGATTAATTAGTTTACTCATTTCATAAGCTGTATCGCTTTTATTATAATTTTTACGCCATTGTTCAAGATGATTTATAGATATTGATTTTGTTACAACATTTACACCATTTCCACGCCAAGC
This sequence comes from aff. Roholtiella sp. LEGE 12411, assembly GCF_015206995.1. GTDB lineage: Bacteria > Cyanobacteriota > Cyanobacteriia > Cyanobacteriales > Nostocaceae > Komarekiella. Next base: position 15,868 of record NZ_JADEXR010000071.1, read on the forward strand.
TATTTCCGAATCTGTTGTAAAAACCCCACACTCTAGTTGATCAAGCCTCATATTCCAATATTGGCTAAATCGGCTTTTTAAGGTAATAACTTGTTCAAATACCTTGTTCCTGTGCTTATTTCTTCTTTTTCTCTCCGTTGCTCCTGTCGCTTCCGTATCAATAAATTTAGTTTCAATTAAAAATAGACTACCTTTAAATGTTAGGTAGACAAAATCACACTTACCTAAATCTGTATAGTCAGCAATTGGAGATTTTTCAAATAGCAACAGTTCAGCACATGAAGGAAATAAATCTTTCATATTTAAAAATAAATAAGCCTGTAATAGAAGTTCCTTATCATAAGGAAACACGATCACTCCTTCAAAAAATTTTTTAATGTCCTCATGAGTTTGAGGTTGAATTTTTCTACAATACGAAACAAATTTATTTAGCTCATTCACGGTCATCAATTTTTAGCTCCTTCCCCAGTCGCCGCCTATACGGTCATAGCATAAAAATATACTTTAAAATTTCGGAAAGTATCATCCGCAGAAGTAACTAAAAAAACTTTTAGTTTTCTAAATACTAAGGTTATCTACTGTTGACAGTTAAGTAAAACTAATAGCAAGCTGCTTATAGTTAGTACTGCTATTTTCATCCCCTAGCGTTAGCCACTAGTCAGCAGTTTTACATGAGCAAGAAACCTAGCATTTTGTAAAGCTTGAACAGTTATTCTAGAATCTTGTACGCAAAATTGCCAACCCAAGCGAACAAGTTTACGAGAATTTTCAGTTTGTATAATACCTATCACTGGCATTTTTGCTTTTTCTTTATCCCCTGACTGTTCTTGCAAAATAGTTTTCAAACGATGTAATTCTTCGATATTACCTGCTTGTTGAGGATTGAGTTCCACCATCACCATTTGTACTGTTTCTACTGGTTCTGCATCTTCAACAATAAATTGAGTTTGTTCGTCTCGTCGGTCTACTTTACCCCAAATAATTAATCTGGTATCAACTTGGAGTAGCAAACTAATACGTTCATAAGTTTTGGGAAAGACTACTGCTTCCGATTGTGTGGTTAGATCTTCTATTTGCAAAATTGCCATTGAATCACCTTTTTTGGTGACTACTTTTTTTACACCATTCAACATAACAACTGCACAAAGCTTTGTTTCTTCTCTTTGTTCGCCAAGTTGTGAAAGGTTAATTGGAGTTAACAAAGGTGCTATTTGACTTAAAGATTTTAAAGGATGATCTGATACATAAAAACCCAAGAGTTCTTTTTCCCTCCGCAACTTTTCCTGTGGAGGAAAATCTATTACAGGTTTCGCTTTAGGAGCAGTTTCAAAAGCATTATTCGCTCTTTTATTCTGATTAGAAGAAAATCCGCCTAATAAATCAAAGAGATTTCCCTGACCGCTAGCTCTATCTTTTGCTCGTGATTGTGCCCAATCGTATACTAATTCTAGGTCTTGAATTAGCTGTTGGCGGTTAGCTTCAATTTTATCAAAAGCTCCACAGTAAATCAGAGATTCCAGAGTCCGGCGATTAACAGCACGTAAATCTACTCGATCACAAAAATCAGCCAGAGATTTAAACTCCCCTGTCTCATTCCTTGCTTCCAAAATACAGGCGATCGCATTTTGACCTACATTACGCACCGCTGAAAATCCAAATAAAATCTTTTTTGCCGTTGGCGTAAAATCTACACCAGAACGATTAATATCTGGCGGTTCTATCTGAATACCCATATTTGTACAGTTAGTTATATACCTCTGCACTTTATCGATATCACCACTGTTAGCTGTCAACAGTGCCGCCATATACTCCAACGGGTAATTAGCTTTTAAATATGCTGTTTGATAAGTAATATATCCATAGGCAGTTGAATGAGATTTATTGAAACAATTAGCAGCTATTAAACCATTTTTGATGACAAAATTATGGTCATGCTCAACCCCAATATCATAGACATTTTGTTTGCCTATATATTTACGTGTAACTATTTTAACCATTTTTTCCTACTCCCAAAATAAATTATGTAAGTTTATTAATTGATAAAACTATCAGGGTTTTAGACTGGGCAGCGTCTATAATACAAGACTTTCTGACAATCAAATATTGCTATACTTTTACACAAAAAGAGCCACAAGTTCTCAAATTTTGATAAATTAATAAATATCCAGTTAACAAACAGTTATTTGCTGACTTTAAAGCTTGTTTAATACATATAAATTAGCTGATTTATTAAATTAATAAACGTATATATCACAAAAATATAGACCATTTGGGCGACTAACCCAACTGAGCAAAAATCGTCAATATGTACTAAAATCAAGGACTTGAGTCATAATAGAGAGCAATCATGGCATCCATCCGCGAGTTGCACGAACAGCTAATTAAAAAAGAACGTTCTGCCGTCGAAATTACCCAAGAAGCTTTAGACCGCATTCAAGCATTAGAGCCGAAATTGCACAGTTTCTTATATGTAACGACACAACAGGCATTAGAGCAGGCTCGTGCTGTGGATGCCAAAATTGCTGCGGGAGAAGAAATTGGCATCCTGGCAGGAATTCCTATTGGCATCAAGGACAATATGTGCACCAAGGGGATTCCCACCACCTGCGCCTCTGAGATTTTGAAAAATTTTGTGCCCCCTTATGAATCAACTGTGACGCAAAAATTGGTTGACTCTGGGGCTGTGATGGTAGGCAAAACTAATTTAGATGAGTTTGCAATGGGCGGTTCCACAGAAAACTCTGCTTACCATACCACAGCTAATCCTTGGGATTTGTCGAGGGTTCCGGGTGGTTCTTCTGGGGGTTCAGCAGCAGCCGTAGCAGCGGATGAATGCGTTGTTGCTATCGGTTCTGATACTGGTGGTTCGATTCGACAACCTGCATCTTTCTGCGGTGTAGTAGGGATGAAACCGACTTATGGACTAGTTTCTCGCTACGGATTGGTGGCTTTTGCTTCGTCTTTGGATCAAATTGGGCCATTTGGACGCTCAGTAGAAGATAGCGCAATATTGTTGAATGCGATCGCAGGTCACGATCCCAAAGACTCCACTAGCCTTAAAGTTCCAATTCCCAATTATGCTGCTAGCTTAAAACCAGACCTCAGAGCCAGAGGACGCTTAAGAATTGGTGTAATCAAAGAAACTTTTGGGGAAGGTCTGGACTCTGTTGTAGAACAAACTGTTACTACAGCAATTGATCAATTACAAAGTTTAGGCGCAGAAATTCATATAATTTCCTGTCCCCGGTTTCGCTATGGCGTACCTAGCTACTACATCATCGCCCCGTCTGAAGCGTCAGCAAACCTAGCTCGTTACGATGGTGTTAAGTATGGTTATCGTGCTCCAGGCACAGACAATCTATTATCAATGTACACTCGTACCCGTGCCACTGGTTTTGGTACAGAAGTCAAGCGCCGAATTATGATTGGCACCTATGCCCTTTCTGCTGGTTATTATGATGCCTACTACCTGAAAGCGCAAAAAGTCCGCACCTTGATTAAGCAAGACTTTGAAAAGGCTTTTGAACAAGTTGATGTCCTAGCCTGTCCTACTGTTCCCACGACAGCTTTTAAAGCAGGGGAAAAAAATACCGACCCCTTGAGTATGTACTTACTAGACTTGATGACGATTCCGGTGAATCTTGCTGGTTTACCTGGTTTAAGTGTGCCATGCGGTTTTGATGACAACGGATTACCAATTGGATTACAGCTCATTGGAAAAGTGCTGCGAGAAGACCAACTGTTTCAGGTGGCTTATGCTTATGAGCAATCCACCACTTGGCATCTGCGTCAACCACAAATATCTTAGTGCGATCAATCGCGTCTCTACTCTTTACTCAGCACTACTAAAGGCTTTTTGCTGCTGATAACGTTGTTTAAACTGCTGTTGCTGTATTCTATGATCCACAATTGGTTCTGGATAACCAACAGCATGACGTTCCAAAGGTGAAATTTTACCGGTAACTAAATATTCTGTATCCACAGAGCGCAATTCGGGAATCCATTGCCGGATATATTCCCCGTCTGGGTCAAATTTTTGCGATTGACTGGCTGGATTAAAAATCCGCACGGGTTTGGGATCCATCCCACTTGAAGCACTCCATTGCCAACCGCCATTGTTGGCAGATAAATCACCATCAATTAGATGCTGCATAAAATATTTTTCTCCCAATTGGGGATTAATCAGCAAGTCTTTGGTGAGGAAACTGGCGACAATCATCCGACAGCGGTTGTGCATCCAGCCGATTTCATTCATCTGGCGCATCGCTGCATCTACGATGGGATAGCCGGTTCTTCCCTCACACCAAGCTTGGAAATGTTCTTCGTTAGTTTCCCAAGGGAAGCTTTTGAAGGTTTCGCGGTAAGCACCATCAGCCAATTCGGGGAAATTATACATTGCGTGTTGATAAAATTCCCGCCATGCTAATTCTTGTTGCCATGTACGGATATTGGTTGCTGCTTCATCGCTACGGCTATTTTCTAGCACTTCTATTGTGGCTTGCCAAACATCACGAATGCCAATGACGCCAAATTTTAAAGCTGCGCTCAGTTGCGATGTTCCCTCTACTGCGGGAAAATTGCGCTGTTCTTGATATTCAGTGATTGCTCTTGTAGTGAATTCTTCCAGCTTGGCTTGCGCCGCTGCTTCTCCTGGTGAGATGATCAATTCTCCATCCCAGATAAATCCTAAATCTTTTGCTGAGGGTAAGGCGATCGCTCCTGCTTGTTTGGCAATTTCCTGTTCTGTTGTCGTTAATCCCTCAATATTTTCCAGAGTTTCTACTGGATTCGCCTTTGGTTTACTAATCCAATTTTTCCAGAAGGGAGTGTAAACAGTGTAGCGGCCGTTAGAACCTGTACGAATTTCTTCGGGAGTGTGGAGAATCTGATCCCAATTTTGGTCAAGAAACTGAATGCCATTTTCTTGGAGAGCATTGATGATGGTGCGATCGCGTTCTTGCGAGTACGGTTCCACATCCCAATTCCAAAAAACACCTCTGGCTCCCAAAGCCGCCGCTAAAGTTGGTATCGCTTGTACAGGATGAGCGTGAAGTATTAACAATTGGCTGCCCACTTGAGCATATCGCTCCTGTAGTTTCTGCAAACAGCCGATCATATAAGTTACTCTGGCTGGAGCAACATCATCCCGTTCCAGAATATTCGGATCAAGGCAAAAAACACCCACAATCTTTGAACTCTGCTGTCTTGCCGCAGCCAGTCCTGTATTGTCAGAAATGCGTAAATCTCGGCGATGCCAAAACAGAATTAGGTTAGACATTCCATACTTAGAACAGTTCACTTGTACTAGCTTAGACGTTAGTGGTACCGTTGAGCATCATTCTACCGATAAATTTCTTCTAGCAACTTTGATCTATTAGTCATATTCATTCCTTGTTTAGTGCTTGTATAGATATTCAAATTGGAACTCAAATGCATTGATATGTGCCAGTTTAAAGAGCGGAATGTGGGGTAATAGATTTACCAAAACTATATGGGATATTTACTGGGTATTTACTTATCAGGTGCTGCTTCGATATAAAGTTATGAGATTCCAATTTAAATCTTTTATTGCCTTTACATTGTTTGCTATTGGCTCTAATATATATATTTCTCCATCTGCCCAAGCCGCAAACTTTAAGACAAATTTTACTCCAGAAAAATATAATTCTCAAAAAGATATTTTGTTAAATTCTATTACTCAAAATCAGAATACATTTGATAATTTTTCCTTAGTCCAATCAGCCGAAATCTTATATAATACACCGATTACAGGCGTTCAACCTGGAAGTAGCAGCATCCCTGGGCCAGGCAACAACAATACTGGATCTGCCAGCACAGAGAGAGGAGATAATGCCACTTTTCCTGTGCCTGTTTCTGGGCTAAATAATCCAACTAATAACGAAATTGTCGCCTTTTTAAGTAACCGCAACTTAAATAATCTTCTTGATACAGAGGACACTGGTGCTTCTAAAATCAACCTATTCTTCGACAGTTCTATCCAACAAGATAATACGGGATTAGATAACTTGTTCTTCTGGGAACGAGGCATGAACAGTGACTTAGGAGTTCAAGCGATTGATAGCACTGGAAAATTACTCGGTAACTTCTTAAAACTATCTAGGAATGAGCAAAAAAGCGCAGGCTACGCAATAGATACCACAGAGATAGGTGGTTCTCAACAAGTTGGCTATTGGGGAGTTAATCTCAGTCAATTGGGTGTTGATTCTCTCAGTGGGATTCAAGTGATAGCTAAGAGTAAAGCTAATGGTGATTTAGAAGATTACAACGGCCCTGATTACAAGGTAGTGGCTAGAAAAACAACTAGAAGAGTACCTGAGCCGGGTACTGTGCTGGGTTTAGGAATAATTGCTGGAACTATCGGCTTATTGCGCCGTCGTCGTCTTACTGGTGTCTAATAATTTTAGGACTCACGCATGGTTACGAAAAATTCAAGCGCTGGTTGTTACGGTTTGAACTTTTGTAGCCAATGCAGCTTCATTTATCAGCAATGTTTAAGTATTTGACTGACATTCAATAAATCACCAGTTTGTCTATCGGAAAGAGTGGCTTTTTGACTCAAAGTTAAGTATACTCTTCTTAACAGTTAACTAGTCTTTTGTTATGGCTACTCTACTTCTTGACGACGGCACAATCGAGAGCGATTTAAGCGAAATAACTCGTGAACTTGCACCTTTGGGCATCCAACTCAGACACTACGACCCAGGAACATCGCTTTTGTTCACAAACTTGCTAGACCAAGACGTTGTGAGTGAGTCTGAGAAACACTACATTGTAGAACTCCATAACAGCGTCTTTGAATTTATTCAGCAAGAAAACGACTCTTTCTGGTGTGACCTGTTGAGTATGCATCCAGGTTCGCCAAACCTTCACCAAGTGATAGTAACCTATAGCCGCTACCATACTCACACCGCTGCTGAACCTCTCTACGTTTTGGCAGGAGAGATGATTTATGGCTTTGTGCGACCAGATGGTAGCCAAGTACAGCTTTTAGTTGAGGCACAAGACTATCTCTGCATTCCCGCAGGAATTGAACATTGGTGTAGCCCGACTGCATCATTGCATTTTAAAGCAGTACGTTACTTTGCGATCGCCGATGGTTGGATTCCAAATTATACAGGAACTCTGTTGAGTGATTCGCTCAACAAACCGCGCTAAAACTAAATTCCAATTGCGAGAGGAGTTTATGCAGGAATCTGTAGTCTATTTCACTCAACTTCTTCGCAGCGGATTAACAGCATTTCCATGGCCTCAGCCAGGGAAATCAACTCTGTCCAAGAGGAACCACTGACTAAACTTTGAGCGTGAGCTAATCGATTTCGCAGCTGTTCAGCAGATTTAAGAAAGCGTTCACCAGATCGCTTGGACTTCAATCCCAATTGTTCGAGAAGTTCTGGCTGATTTAAAACCAACTCTCGCTTATCGCAAAATTGTAAGTAATCTAATAAATCTGTTGCTTCATTTCTTTCCTGACTCTCTCGCCATAAACGTTGGGCAACTTTTAACCGTTCAGGTTTGAGGACTTGTTGCCAAGAATCTTGGGGATAGTAAAGCCGCACCAGCCGCAGTAAATTCATCTCTAGCAACGTCACTAAGCCAAACAGCAGCATTCGCGCGGGTGCTTTCTGCAAGTCGCCACAGGTAACAATCCCACTCACCTGATTACAATCCAGGACAAACAATCGAGGAGTTTGTTGCAGGATGGGTAGCAATTTCATTAGTGGTGTGGAAATCGCAATCAGTTCTTTGGGATGAAACACCCGTTGATAGTCGCTACACTTGCCAGATTTGGCTTGTATCAAACTGGAGCGTTCAACATAACCGCTAATAGTATCTCCCGTCTCAAGCCCAACAACATCAAAATCCTGTGCGCGCATCCAATGCAGCACTTCTGAGACTTCCGAATCAGCTGGTACAGCTTTTAGGGATTCTGCCACATATTCAATTGTGATATTGTTTTCAAACAAACTCCGCAGGTCTTGGGAACGGGATTTTAGGTGTTTCATCTGCCTTTAGCCATAAGACATCTAATGAAAGTTAATGAACGGGGACATTACCCAATTGCTCCTATGGGTGTAGAGTTGGGAATCTGGCAAGGATTTTATCAGAATGCAGAGTTACCTTGGTTGCGGTGGTGGGATGCACAAGGAAATTTACTGTTAACTGGTGAAGAACGTGCTTTGAATGAGCGACAGAAACGAGAGAGAATTGTAGAGAAATTGCGTACTCTGTCTCCTGAACAACTCAATGCTTTAGGAATTGACCCAGAAATGTTAGATTAGGCAATATTCTCATCTACTAATAATACATCTTCATATATTTGGGCGATCGCACAACGAAAATCAACGCTAGCTAAATGGACTTCTTCTTCTTTTTCATAAGGATAAAGTACCCATTGTCTATCTTCATTGCGGCGAAAGCATTCTACACTCATTCGGTCTGGTGAAATTAGCACATATTCTTGTAGGGATTCTACGTGTCGGTAGCTGGCAAATTTCTTCCCTCTGTCATAGCCTTCTGTTGACTCAGAAAGCACTTCGATAATTAAACAAGGATAGCACTTAAAATATTCAAATTCTTGATCTCGTATATCGCAAGTCACCATTACATCGGGATAAAAATAGCGATTTATGACATCGATTTGTGCTTTCATATCTAACATATAGACACGGCAACCACCACCCCGGAGATGGTTTCGCAACAGCATAGATACATTCATGCTAACTGTGACATGACCATCACTCGCCCCTGCCATTGCGTAGACTTGCCCATCAATATACTCGTGTTTGATTTCACTAAACTTTTCGCCCTCTAAATATTCTTTTGGGGAGATATAGTACTCACTTTGGCTAATGACCATTTTAGTACCTTAGTAGTTTCATCAAACATTTTAACCCATATAACAAGTCTAATGAGCGACAGCGCCACCACTTGCTTTCACTTTTTTGAAGAACAAAAGACTTGTCCGAAAATTAAACTAGCATAAAGATAGGATATGAAATTTTAATTTTATTAATCTTGATGACTGCCCTATCTAGCTTTTGCGGACTATACAGCATAATAAATTTTGTTCAAACACGAAATTTTAAAATCCTAGTTTTTGCTTCTAAACTATCATCAACTATGTCAAAGCCTTATTTCTACGTTGATTTAAGACATATAAGCAGCGTTGAAAACCCTTGTACAGACTGGATTATAAATTTACGGACAAGTCTAAAATAGCAATTCCACTGAGTAATAAAGCAATGCCAATAAAGTAAAAACAGTCGTTAAAAGCCATTACAAAAGCTTCACGACGGACTAGATTAGAGATGGATGCGTAGGCGTAGCCCGTCGTAGACATCGCCTGATTTTGCGCTGTACTCAAATCTGCTTCTCGACTAACAAAATACTGTCAAATGAGGTAAAACAAGAGTAATTATTCCCCCACTCCCCCCTCACCTCACCAACTGCGCGGCGGAATTGAAAAACTGACGACACAAACCCTTAGTAAGTACAACTGTTGTCAGCAAGTTAGCGAAAGCAACCATGAATATAATCAAAATTTCGTAAGATACAGCATCCAAGGGTTTGACTCCAGCTAGCAGTTGTCCGCTGGAAATTCCTGGTAATGCGACCATACCTATGAGTATCATTTGATTGAGAGCGGGAATCAATCCGGCTTTAATGGCTTCTTTGCGGTACTGGCTAACTGCTTGCTGGGGTGTTGCGCCTAAGCTCAAGTGAGTTTCGATTTCTACAGTAAAGGCGTTAATAGTGCTGACAAGACGTTCTCCAGCGATCGCAGCTGCGTTCATGGCGTTACCCAAGACTATCCCTGCTAGAGGAATCACATACTGCGGTTCGTACCATCTGTCTGGTTGAATGATCAAGAAGTTAGTGTAAAGCAGTGTCAAAGCAGTACTGATTAGAATTGCACCCCATACTAAAGGCAACAGATGAGGAATTTTTTGGCTGATCCGATTTCGTGCGACAATCGCCGTAATTGTCAACATTACTAATAAAATAGCCAAAACTGCCCAAACATTGTCCAAAGCAAAAATGAAATCTAAAATGTATCCCAATACAAGTAGTTGTAGGATGGTTCTGCCGGTAGCGAGGGCCAAGTTCAACTCTAGTCCAATTTTTTCCCACGCAGATAAACCAATGGCGATCGCCATTAATCCTACAGCAATAACCAAATCTACTACATCCAGCTTGATCAGCTCCTGCATAGGTTCTTTGTCTTTTGGTATTTTTTTCTTAAAACAACCTAAACACCTGGAACTTTGATTTGAGGTGTTGGATCTTGGTTGATATATATCACCTTTTCTGCCACTCAATGGTAGCCTTACAGTTATAAAATCTCAGCAAAACCCTTTATTGATGCGTATCTTGGGCGACTGTCTTTTAGTAGCTTTCTTTGATTAACAATATCAATCGGCAACAATTGACTGTCGAAGTGCATCCTTTGTATCTTCCGATAAAATAAGAACTCATGATCCAAAGCGTAAATCCCATCCCTGCCTTTGATATCAAGCAACAATACACCACCATCGAAGCAGAAGTTAGTGCAGCTGTCTTAGAGGTTCTGGCTTCTGGTAGTTATATCGGCGGCCCTCTAGTGGCAGGCTTTGAACAACAGTTTGCCGCTTATCATGGTGTAAGTGAATGTGTGGCTTGTAACTCTGGGACTGATGCACTCTACTTAGCACTACGAGTTTTAGAAATTGGTGCAGGCGATGAAGTGATTACAACGCCTTTCACTTTTATTGCTACATCTGAAGTGATCAGCGCCGTGGGTGCAAAGCCAGTTTTCGTGGATATTGACGCTACTACGTTTAATCTAGATTTGGGGCAAATAGCAGCGGCGATTACACCTAAAACTAAAGCAATTATCCCAGTGCATTTGTTTGGACAGCCTGTAGATATGACAGCGCTGATGGCGATCGCTCAATCTCACCATTTGTCAGTTATTGAAGATTGCGCTCAGTCTACCGGAGCAATTTGGGGCAAGCAAAAAGTCGGTAGCATTGGACACATTGGTTGCTTTAGCTTTTACCCCACCAAAAACCTTGGTGGTTGCGGTGATGGCGGAGCAATTACGACTAATGACCCAGCGATCGCCGCTAAACTGCGGATACTACGAGATCATGGTAGTAAAGTTAAATATATCCACGAGGAAATAGGTATAAATAGCCGCTTGGATGCTCTCCAAGCGGCTATTTTGCAGATTAAACTACGTTATTTAGATATATGGAATGACCGACGGCGAGCGATCGCTACTTATTACCACCAGTTTCTCAATCAAGTTCCCGGTATCATCACGCCCCAAGAATTAGCTGGGGGTATTGGAGTATGGAATCAATACACTATTCGGATATCAGGCGAGGGGCGAAACGGTTCTAGTGCCAAATATCGAGATTGGGTGCGTAATCAATTGCAAGAGCAGGGCGTGAGTTCCATGCTTTATTACCCCCACCCTTTACATTTGCAGCCAGTTTATCAAAGTTTGGGGTATCAACCAGGAGAATTACCAGTCGCAGAACAAGCCTGTCATGAGGTCATATCTTTGCCCATGTTCCCAGAACTGACACATGAACAACAAGATCAGGTGATTTATGCGCTGAAGGATTGCTTGGTGTGAAGGGAGTGGGGGAGTGGAGGAGTGGGAGTTAATGAACAATTACTCTTGTTCCTCCCTCTGTTTCCCCCTCCTGTTATCTAGGCGATCGCGCGGCTGCTAGCAGTCTCTAAGGCTTCTACTAAGCCACGCACAGCTGCAATCATTGCTACTTCGCTATTAAGTTGGTTGATGGCAGAACCGACACCAACACCAGCAGCACCAGAGGCGATCGCTAGTGCTGCTGTGACGTTAGAAATGCCTGAAGCACATAATACCGGCACTGACACTGCACGGGATATTTCATAAGCTGCTGCCAAGGTGGGGGCAGCTTTTTCGATTAATCCTAATGTGCCAGGATGAGATGGGTTACTACTGGTTCCGCCTTCGGTTTGGATGATATCGGCTCCAGCTTTTACGAGTTCCTCAGCTAGCTGTACTTGTTTGTCTAGTTCCAGGATGTGAGGAACAGTGACAGATAGGGTGATTTCTGGAAGCAAAGCGCGAGTTTGGTGAGTGAGTGCTAATACTTCTTCCGCCTCAAAGCGACGTCCTTGGGTATAGAAAGTATCGAAATTCCCAATTTCAATCAAATCAGCACCAGCGGCTACAGCTTGTACAAATTTTTCTGGCTCTACTGCTGATACACAAATTGGTAAATTGATCAAATGCTTAGTTAGTTGAACTAAGGCAGGATCGGCAGCAATATCGACAAAAGTAGCACCGCCAATTTCAGCAGCTTTGACAATAGCAGCGACGCGATCGCCATCAAAGTTATTCAAACCGCTGATCACTTTGAGGACACGGCGGTTAGTAAATGCACGTTGGAGAGTAGGATGCATTGTCATGGTTCGTTTTTGGAAGCTACGAAAATAAGGACTATTCTACCGTCCCTCTGTTGATGCAGAGCCTAAATCATTACGGCAATTGCCAAATCTTGATAGTTTATCGTTCTTTCAGATTTGCGATCGCTATGTTGGTGAACTGCGGTGTCCAGATCCCCGACTTTTTTGAGAAGTCAGGGATCTAACTCCCAAGTAAAGGAATTTTGCCAACTCACCAACCTGCTTAATAATTGCGCCTACAGTTAGGACTTACGCTGTCATATTTTTTCATCAAGATTGTCCAAAGTCATCAGACATCTATAGCTAATAGGACTTACGCAACTGGCACACAAGGCTTCTGGTATAAGAGTCAAGGGTCAAGGGTCAAGGGTCAAAAATCAAGGTTTTTTGGACTTTTGACCTTTGACTCTGGACAACCTCTGGCGTTAAAAAT
>NZ_JADEXR010000072.1 GCF_015206995.1 aff. Roholtiella sp. LEGE 12411
CCCCATGCCCCATTCCCTATTCCCCATGCCCCATTCCCTGTATCTACGAGTCAGTTCACAAATCAAATCGGATATTTAATCCTCTAACTAAAAACAATTAAGCTTTTACTATCTAGAGCTAATGAATAAAACAATGGTAATAGCACTATAACTGAGTGAATTTGCTATCAACGTAGTAGTAGCCAAATTGGTATTTTGCAATTTAGCACTACTAAAGCGGCGCCATTTACGTCGCTGAGATGTTTTATTTTCTTCTTCTCGTTGCCAAGGTTTTTCAGTTAATGATAATAGAAGAATTCTTAAAAGGAAGAATTTCATTAAAAAAGTAGCAAAGAAAATGATAAAAGCAGTTAAAATTAGAAAAGTTTGGGCACTAGACGATTTAAAGTTATTAAAAAAGACATAACTAATTAATTCGGATTTCAACTGTATTGGTAATATTGGCTCGGACAGAAAAAATATAAACCAACCAAGTACGCTGGAAAATAAGTTCATGGATATGGCATAAAACGTGCTAGTTTTTTTGTCAAATTTTAGCCGCTTGCTGAAAACATAGGCTTCTATGGGAATAGCAATCAATATAAATAGAAAGTCAAATAAAATTGCACCAATGGGAAAAATTGTAGGAATTGTCAAATTTTCCAGCATAAAGGGTCAAAGGCAAGGGTTAACTTTAGAGAGTATAACTGTGATCAGCTGATGTGCGTACAAATTGTACATTTTGCGTTAAGACTGTTATCTGTCCTGTCTTGCAAAGTTCTGAGCTAAGGCTTACTTAGCTCAGACTTTGCACTTTGTCCTTTGTAGTATAAATGACCAATGGACAAAGGACGATGCTTTAGCCCTATCTGAAAGTACATAACGTTAGGTAAGATGAAAGACTTCCACGTTATAGCTTTTCGAGAGATGACAAGGAACGGTATCGGTATTCGCACGGCGCAAGTGCGTCCTGAACGGCTCACTGGTCAAATTCACGTCTACGATGGTGTAGGGAAAGGTAAGTCCCAAGCTGCTTTAGGGGTGGTTTTGCGCTCGATCGGCTTGGGGATAAATACACCTAGCTATTCCAACCGGGTTTTATTACTACGATTTTTGAAAGGGCCAGAACGTGATTATGACGAAGATGGCGCGATCGCAGCTTTACAGCGCGGCTTTCCGCATTTAATTGACCAAGTTCGTACAGGTCGTGCCGAATTTTTTGGGCCAGAGGAAATTACCTCTTTTGACCGAACGGAAGCAGCGCGGGGTTGGGATGTAGCCAAAGGTGCGATCGCCAGCGGTTTATATTCAGTTGTAGTCTTGGATGAACTTAACCCAGTGCTGGATTTGGGTTTGCTTCCAGTAGATGAGGTGGTGCGGACATTAAAATCCAAACCCCAAGAATTAGAAATCATCGCTACCGGACGGGCTGCACCGCAACAGTTGCTCGATATTGCGGATCTACACTCAGAAATGAAACCCCAACACCACCCAACGGCAAAAGCACTCTTACTTGAGGGTATTGAAATTTATACTGGTGCTGGGAAAGGCAAGTCTACTAGCGCTTTGGGTAAGGCCTTACAAGCTATTGGTAGAGGAATCAATCATCCAGGATCTACCCGTGTATTGATTATGCAGTGGCTCAAAGGTGGTAGTGGTTATACAGAAGATGCTGCGATCGCCGCCTTGCAGCAGTCATATCCAGAAGTGGTGGATCATCAGCGTTGCGGTCGAGATGCGATCGTTTGGCGCAATTCTCGGCAAGAATTAGATTATGTAGAAGCCGAACGCGGTTGGGAAATCGCAAAAGTTGCGATCGCCTCTGGATTATACAAAACTATCATCCTCGATGAACTCAATCCCACTGTTGACTTGGAATTACTCCCCGTTGAACCTATTGTCCAAGCTTTGCTCCGCAAACCCCGCGACACCGAAATTATCATCACTGGCCGCTGCCAAAATCAGCCTGCATACTTCGACTTAGCTAGTGTTCACTCTGAGGTTTATTGCCACAAGCACTATGCCAATCAAGGTGTAGAACTCAAACGAGGGGTAGATTATTAAATTGGGAGAAATAAAAATGCACCGTAAGATGCCTTACGGTGCGCTTTCTTGATTTTGCCTAATTTATTTGGATGCAAGAAACCCTGATACCTCTGCGTGTGCCAAGATAACATCGGGTTCACGTTGGAGAGCCGCGTAGTATTTTCTTGCAAACACATTGCCTACCTCTGACGGTACAATCAGCTCGCGGGCATCTACAATCAAATTTTGAACATTTTCTGGTGATACTGGTTCATCAGCTTCGAGCATCTCATCAATTTGCACAACCAGCTCAGAAATGCGATGTAGCCAAGCAAATTGTTCATGGTTGATGACGAGTTGGAGAAGTTCTCTACTCGATACTCGTCCCTGAACTTGTTCGTAGGCGATGCGTTCTGTCTCAAGCAACACCTTGTGAAGACGTAGGAATTTGTTTCGTAAATTACGTAGATGTTGATGCTGATGTATTCTTTGTAGAAGTGTATTAGAAGTCAATGGAACCCATCCTCTGGTTACGATAGTTTTCAATGGCTTGAATAATTTATGCTTCGATATTTATTACAAATAGACCGTAGCGAATAACTGATTCGTTAAGTGGTACATTAGCGATGAGCGGCACATTTATTAGTGGTGATTTTGTATCTGAATAGATTTGCGACCATCGCTTCCTCACCGTTTTGTGTCAACAGCAACATCTCCCACATATTTCTTAGCTTCGCCAAATCAGCCTTTCTCATCAAGCAAATATATAAAGGCTTTATCAAAGTACATCTTCAGTAGTGTTGAGTACTGTTAGCGGTAGCGGGGTGTAGCCCGTGCTGAGTAGGAACCAGTGGGTTGTAGAGTGGGCATTGCAATGTCTACCTTACCATGATCTCAGTACTCAATACTCAACATGACTTTGTTACATAGTCCCCATATATGATTACTCATATATTAACATAAGGCTATATCAGAAATAACAGATGTAGTTTCCACTACGTTATTTTCGGAAAACCGCCTATGTCTTTAACACACACAATTCTAGGTCTGCTTCAGCAAGAAGAGATGACCGGTTACGACCTAAAAACAAGTTGCTTTGATCAATGCATTGCTCACTTGTGGACTGCCGACCAGGCACAGATTTACAGAACCCTCGATAAGCTATTTGAGCGAGGTTGGATTACTTATACCGTCAAAATTCAACGCGATCGCCCTAATCGCAAAGTCTATAGTATGACTGAAACAGGAACAGCCGAATTAATCCGGTGGCTTCAATGCCCTCAGCCCTTACCAACAGTACGAGAACCTTTGCTTGTTCAGTTATTTTTTGCAGCACAGTTACCTAATCAGGCCATTATTCAATTGCTAGAACAGCAGCTAGCGGCACGCAACGAAAAGCTGGTTGTATGTGAAAATATTGAGTTACCCGTATTGGGTGATCAGTTTGCAAGTCGTGAGCAGATTATGCAAAGGCTTGTACTAGAGTTAGTAATTCAAAAAGAACAAACTTACATTGATTGGTTGAAGATAGCTATTGATGTCCTTTGCCACCAGTAAGCTTTTCTTACTTTAATTTAATTTAGATATGGCAGTTGCCACATAGATTAGGACATCAACTGATCATCAAACTCTGATAACAAGCGAAAAGTAGGAGCGGCGGCTTCCGCGGATCTGAACTTTTCAAGGCAGAGACCTTCAAGGCTATTCCCTATTCCCTATTCCCCGCTATAAATATGCGTTATGGCTGTCAAGAGTTCTGAATTGCAGATATCCGCGTCAAACTAGAATACAACTCGCTCCCCATGACTTCCACTACTCCTGCTTACCAAATTGCTGATTTGTTTGCTGAACGAGCCAGAAACCTAACACCACCAACTTATGGTGCAGAGTTAACCAAAATTGTCACCGTCAGTTTTGCCTATGGTTTAGCTGACCCAATTCTTTTTCCCCACGCTGATTTAGCTGCTGCAAGTGCCACTGTGCTGGCACAAGAGGCTCCAACTGCTCTCAACTACGGCCCACCCTCAGATCAACTGTATGAGCAGATCATCCTGCGCTTGCGAGCTAAGGGGATCTGTGCCGATCGCGATCGCGTTGTAATTGGCTATGGTTCTAGTCAAATCCTGGGTTTGCTACCAGATGTGTTTGTCGAGCCTGGTGATGTGGTAATTGTCGAAGAACCAACCTTTCTAGGGGTGGTTAACAGATTCGCTAATGCTGGCGCACACCTGATCAGTATTCCTGTTGATGAGTTAGGGATGGATGTGGATGTGCTGGAAGCAACCTTGATTGATTTAAAGAAACGGAGCATCCGACCCCGATTTATTTACACTATTCCAACCTTTCACAATCCCACAGGTGCTACTATGCCCCTGTTTCGGCGCAAAAAGCTGGTAGCATTGGCAGCAGAGTATGGCGTGCTGGTTGTAGAAGACGATGCCTACACCGATTTGCGCTTTCGAGGAGAAGTTGTACCCCCCCTGGCAACTCTGAGTGACGAAGGGTGGGTGTTATACGTGAGTACCTTCTCAAAAATTATCGCTCCCGGTATACGGCTAGGATGGGCTTGTGGCGATCCAGCAATCATTGAGCGGCTAGCAATGTTCAAAAGTGAGGGGCCTGTTGGGCCGTTTGTTAGCCATGTGGTTGCCCGCTACTGTGCTACAGGCAAACTAGATAATCACATCCAAGATTTAATCGCCTGCTACCAGCATAAATGTAATCTGATGTTGGAGGCGATCGCTCACGAGTTTCCTACTGATGTAGTTGCCTTGCGACCCGATGGCGGCTTTTTCCTTTGGTGTAAATTGCCACCCGATATCAGTGCTAGTACACTCCTAATGGCTGCTAGTGAACACGGCGTTACCTTCCTACCAGGTACTCGCTGTTATGCCAATGGACAAGGGGATGATGCCATCAGGCTGGCTTTCAGCTTTCAGCCAACTGAGAAAATTGTCGAAGGGATTGCAACTTTGGGATCTGTATTGCGTGAACTGCGCCAGTGATATGAGGTATAGACACGATTATACTTTTACGAGAAGCCCCATGCCCCATGTCTCATGCCCCATGCCCCATGCCCCATGCCTTTGTGGATGCAGTTTTTCATCTACTTATGTATAGTTTTATGTGTAGTTATGGCAGTACTCGTTTAAATAAAATACAACGAGGTGACGGGAAAGTATATCCTGTAGCTCATACTTATCAGTATTCAAGTTTTTGATACAGGTAAATTGTGTATTCAT
This sequence comes from aff. Roholtiella sp. LEGE 12411, assembly GCF_015206995.1. Lineage (GTDB taxonomy): Bacteria > Cyanobacteriota > Cyanobacteriia > Cyanobacteriales > Nostocaceae > Komarekiella. The sequence goes on from NZ_JADEXR010000072.1 coordinate 5,247, forward strand.
CTCCATCAGGAATTGAAATAGTTTAATTTTTAACAACTCAACGAAGTATCTTTATTAACAGCCTACTAAATTAAAGGCAAGATATACAATATAAGCTCAAACACCAAGTAATCATACTTATGTTGTCTTCAGAGGGCAAACTAACTCATACCACAGCAATTATGAAGCAAGCATTAACCACAACTCAAAGTAAGTGGGAACAAGGAAGCGATAGTTTAAGAAAGTTGGTGAGCGATCGCCAGCAGATATTCCAGCTAATTGATAGTTTCTTGTCATTTGAAGCTTGCCTATACCACCAGATTTTGCCTTTTGAATTAAAAGATCACAACCTCTTACTGGGTATGGTTCATCCACAAGACAGTGAGGCTTTAGATTATGTTGAGCGCATTTTGTCTTATATCAATTGCTCGATGGTAACTGAGGCGATCGCATCTGACACTCACCGCATAATACTGTCAGCCTACCTCAACCACAAAAATACATCCCTGCTAGAAGCAAAACCAGCAGACTCTTCCGCAAAAAATAGTACAGCTACAATTGCTGACAAATCTATTACCGTCACATCTAACGACTCTGAATCACATCAGCCACCGATATTGATGATGCCTCAGACACCAAATCCTAAACATTCTTGGCAACGAGTAGATTTACCCCCAATCCCAGCTCTTCCAATCTCAGACTTCAATAATTTGTCTAAAATTACCAACTTCTTGCTCCCTAACAATAGCAAGCAAGAAGAGAACACTTCTGAGGCAGCACGGCTAAAAAATTTACCTATTTTGCCAGCGCAAGTTCCCGATTTCTTTAGCTCTATTGCAGTGCTGCCAACACTACCACCCAAAAAATTACTGGAAGAATTACTAGGGCGAATTCTGGCTGGGGGAATTGGGCGGCTGTATTTAGAAAGACAACCTTATGAAGGCAAGATACTGTGGAGCAACAATGGAGTATTACAGTCTGTTTTAGACAAACTGCCGCTCTCTGTTTTCCAAGGAGTACTCAATGAATTAAAGCGGTTTGTTTCCTTGCCTGTTAGTACAGTTGCAGAACCAAAACAGGTAGAGAAAGAATGCGTGTATCAACAAAAGCGTTTGTTATTACGCTTGCGAATCATGCCGGGAATTTACGGCGAAGAGGCTACGCTACAAGTGTTACGAGGAGCAGCATTAAAGTTTTATCAACAACAACAGTTGATGCGTCTTGGTCGCGATGTCTTGGGAATTTCTCAGCAACTAAGCTTCAAATTGCATGAACTACAAGAACGGCTTCTCTTGAATCCCAGCCTTGACTTTCAGCAATTAGAGGCTTTAGTTGCCTTAAATCAACTCGTGGAAAACTTAGACCAACAAATCAAAATACTGTCACTGGATAGCAGCGCAACAACAATCAGCAAATCATAGCTCTGTCAGTGAAACCGCTGATTTCGATCCCATACATAGTTGTTATTTTGTAATGGAACGCTAGAGCGACTGACCTTAGAGGTTTAGATAAAATATGTGCAAATTTAGCACCCGTGTTCTACACAAGATTACGGTTTAAACAAACTTATAGTAGCAAAGTTAGTCTTCCGCTCTTGAATCCATTTCTTGCAAATATTTCATGCAGACTGAGGTTTTTAGTGAACTTTTCCCCTTAATGAGTACAGCCAATCCACAGACGCTGGAATGGCTACTCAACGTTGCAATTGAACATGAGTACCCATCTGGGCGAGCCGTTGTGATGGAAGATGCCTGGGGTAACGCCGTTTACTTAGTAGTTTCTGGTTGGGTCAAAGTCCGGCGCACATCAGGGGAAGATTCAGTAGCTCTGGCAATTTTTGGTCGGGGCGATTTTTTTGGAGAAATGGCGATTTTGGATGAATCTCCCCGTTCAACCGATGTCATTGCCCTTTCACCTGTAAAATTGCTGAGCATTTCTAGAGAGCGCTTTATTCAAATATTGTTCAAAGACCCACAGTTACATCACCGTATGCTGCAACTAATGGTGCGGCGATTGCGGCAAATAAACCTGCGTTTGCAAATGCGGTCTTCACCACCAGCAGTCAAACTTGCCTATACCTTAGTGACTTTAAGCGATAGCTATGGTCAAGAATCAAATTTAGGAAGGGAAATTTTTAACATTCCCTTCAAAGATTTAGCAGAGGTGACAGAAATCGGTGTTGAAGAAACCACCAAAATCATGGAAAAGCTCCACGAAAAAGGGTGGATTAAAATTGACAGCGCCAACAACGTCATTTATCTTGTGAATTTTAAACAGTTGATGAATTTGGCTGGTAAAGTCTGATTAGTACTGAGTCCTGTTAGCGGTAGCGGGGCATTTAGCTCGTGCTGAGTATTGAGTGTTGCGTCAACAGTCCACAGTTTTTGACTATTGACTAATGACTGTTGACTAATGACTATTAACTAATAACTCAGAACTCAGCACTCAAGATGACTGAAGCAACAGCACCTCGTTCCAACACCCACATCCAACAAACTGGGCCGACGATTCATTACCAGGTAGCGATGCCCTCACCAGAAACTCATCTGTTTGAGGTGACTTTGAGCCTTGAGGATTACCCCTCACCAATTCTGGATTTAAAATTGCCAGTATGGACACCCGGCTCCTATTTAGTCCGGGAATACGCCAAGAACTTACAAGAATTTACAGTTTTTAGAGGGAATGAGCCTTTACCTTGGCGGAAGATCAGTAAGAATCACTGGCAGGTAGAGAAAAGTGGGGTTTCAGAATTAACTGTGCGTTACCGTATTTTCGCGAATGAGTTATCGGTACGGACAAATCATTTAGATACTACCCATGCCTATTTCAACGGTGCGGCACTATTTTTTAGAATACCTGGTTGGGAGAAACAACCCATTCGCCTTACCATCGTGCCACCACACCCGGAATGGCAAATAACTACTGCTTTACCACGAGTTGATCAGGAGGCGAATACTTTCCTGGCTAGCGATTTTGACACACTTGTGGATAGCCCGTTTGAGATTGGTAGCCACCAGTTTTATCAATTTGAAGTGTTGGGAAAACCCCACGAACTGGCAATCTGGGGACAGGGTAACTTCGACGCCCAGCGGATGATTGCTGATATCCAGAAAATTGTCCAGGTGGAAGCGCAAATATTTAGCGGTTTGCCATATAAACGATACGTATTTATACTACATTTATTTAGCCAAGCTTTTGGTGGCTTGGAGCATAAAAACTCTTGCTCCTTGATTTACCAGCGTTTTGGGTTTCGCGCTCAGGATAAGTACGATCGCTTTCTTCAATTAGTGGCACATGAGTTGTTTCACTTGTGGAATATCAAGCGAATTCGCCCAAAAGCACTAGAGGTTTTTGATTACGACCAGGAAAATTACACACCATCTTTATGGTTTTGTGAGGGGACTACTAGTTATTACGACTTGCTAATTCCTTTGCGGGCAGGAATTTATGATGCTGAGTCGTATTTAAATAATCTGGGCAAGGAAATTACCAGATATGAAACGACACCAGGGCGCAAGGTACAACCTGTTGCTGAGTCGAGTTTTGATGCCTGGATTAAACTCTATCGTCCAGATGCCAATAGCGGCAATTCCCAAATCTCCTACTATTTGAAAGGAGAAATGGTGTCGTTGTTGCTGGATCTACTGATTCGTTCTACTCATGAAAATCAGCGTTCTCTCGATGATGTCATGCAGAAAATGTGGCAGCAATTTGGGCAAGCTGAAATTGGCTATACCCCCGAACAGTTGCAGGAAGTTATAGAATCTGTAGCGGGAATCGATTTGACTGATTTCTTTAAACGCTATATTGAAGGCACTGACGATTTGCCCTTTAATCAGTATCTAGAACCGTTTGGCTTGCAGTTAATAGCTGAGCAAGATGAAGAACCTTACTTGGGTGTGAAAACAAATGCTGAGAATGGCCGGGAGATAATTAAGTTTGTTGAGGCGGGTTCACCTGCACAAGTAGAGGGAATTGACGCAGGTGATGAACTGCTGGCAATTAATGGGATTAAGGTAACAGTGAGTAGCTTAAGCGATCGCCTCAAAGATTACCAACCAACCGATACCATCCAAGTCACAGTTTTCCACCAAGACGAACTGCGTACTTATTCCATTACCCTCGCGTCACCACGTCCCACTCGATATCAGGTAAAACCTGTTGAGCGTCCTAACTCCACACAGCAGAAAAACTTTGCTGGATGGCTGGGGGTAGCGATCGCAACTGTTTAATTTAGGGAATTGGGCATTGGCTTTCCTGACTTTTCACGCTATCTAGAAAACCTCTCTCTAAATCTCTCTCCTAGAAGGAGAGAGACTTTGAATTTTCCCCCGTTAGAGCATCGGCAATGGGGTTAGGGGGTTAGTTTCTTCGTGGCTTTTTCCAGATGATCTGAATTGTAAGCTGTTATTCAATGCCTATTCACTATCTTTAAACCTTTGCCTGACAGCGTTGCGAATGGTTTTAAACGTATTATCTTGAATCACATCTTCAGAGGTATCTGTACCGTCGATGTTATATTTGCCATAGTAAACACCAATTGGAAAATACGTCTTACGAAATTGGTGCGCCGATAGTCCCATCGTTGGCAACTTCCGGTACAGATTTTGCCTCTTCAATTGATTGCTTGATTCTGGCAATAATAACTAAATCAGAGGCGTTAATCAGACCATCTAGCGTTTCTGGGGCAATAAAACTGCCGCTTTGTCGATATACGGGAATGCCGTTAATCCGTTCTTGAACATTACTAAGTGTAGGTGGCTTGGCTATGGATGGGGTCGCTAGTCCTATAAAACCAACACAAAATACAAACAACAGTAGTTTAGTTTTCATTAATTTCCCCATGATAAATTGCACTTAGTCATGGAATAGACATTCATATTCCTAGTTGCAATATCTGAGTTGGGCATTGAGCATGACTTAATTTCCTTGTCCTCGAATCCCCAGTCCCCAGTTCCCAGTCTTAAGGTGTTCCCACCGCCCCAGAGTAAACTAAACCTCGTTGCAGATCCAGCGTCAGAATCGCCCCATCTCGAATTACTTGCGTCGCCTGTTTCACACCCACAATCACTGGTACACCAAGACGCAAACCAATCACGGCTGCGTGACTTGTGAGACTCTCATCTTCAGTAATAATCCCAGCAGCTTTGCGAATCACCTCTACAAAATCGGCATTAGTGCGGGAGGCAACTAAAATATCTCCGGGATTAAAGTTACTCACATCCATGCTAGTTTGAGCCACCCGTGCGCGACCACTCACCGAACCTTGCCCCAGACCAATTCCGTGACCTAACACTGCCGTTACCACCTCAACTTTAATCAAATCTGTTGAACCAGAAATTCCTTGGAGTGTGCCGGCAGTCATCACTACCAAATCACCCTCAGACAGTAACTGATTTTCCTGAGCTACGTTGATAGCAGCTTGAAACGTCTGACCTGTGGAAGGTAGCCCCAGCACTAACAAGGGTTTCACTCCCCACACCATCTGTAGCTGGCGTGCCACATTCACATGTGGTGTCACGGCCAAAATTGGTGTCTGAGGACGGAACTTGGAAACATTGCGAGCGGTTGCGCCTGTTTGTGTAAGGGTCATGATTGCTGCTGCGCCCAGTTGCTCGGCAATTTGACCTACAGCTTGACTAATAGCATTGGGAATTGAACGCCTAGTATCTTTTAAAGAGCGTAAGTTTGAGTTTTGGGATTCCTCTTGCTCCATGCGCTCGGCAATACGTGCCATTGTTGCTACTGCTTCCACTGGGTAGCTACCGACAGCAGTTTCATTAGAAAGCATCACTGCATCTGTGCCATCTAAAATTGCATTTGCTACATCCGACACTTCGGCGCGAGTGGGGCGCGGGTTGCTCACCATACTGTCTAACATCTGGGTAGCTGTAATGATCGGAATCCCTAAGCGATTTGCAGTGGCAATCAGTCGCTTTTGTAACACTGGGACATCCTCGGCTGGCAGTTCCACACCCAAGTCGCCTCTAGCAACCATCACACCATCACACAAAGCCAGAACTGCCTCCATTTGTTCAATGGCTTCATGCTTTTCAATTTTGGCAATCACTGGCACTTGTTTGCCTGTGCTAGAAATTAGCTCTTTAATTTCGATCATATCCAGCGGATTGCGGACGAAAGACAGTGCTATCCAATCTACACCTTGGTCTAGACCAAACATTAGATCTTCGCGGTCTTTGTCGGTCATTGCCTTAATCGATAAGTAAACTCCCGGAAAGTTTACGCCTTTGTTGTTAGAAAGTTTACCGGGCACGGTGATGCGACAATGCAAATCACCCTTGTCACGGTTAATTTCTTCCACCAACATTTCTACTCGCCCATCATCGAGGAGGATTTTTGCCCCAACAGGAACTTCTTCGGCCAAATAATCGTAGGTAACGCAGCTAATTTCCTCTGTGCCGATCACTGGACGATTGGTCAAGGTGAAGCGATCGCCTTTTGCCACGATGATATAACCGTTTTCAAACTTACCTAAGCGAATTTTTGGCCCTTGCAAGTCTTGGAGAATAGCTACTGGCTGATTTAGTTCAAAAGCCGTTTGCCGAATTAAGCGAATATTACGTTGATGATCAGCATGAGTTCCGTGAGAAAAGTTTAGCCGTAGTGTCGTTGCTCCCGCTTCAATGATCGCCTTGAGCATTTCTGGACTGCTAGTGGCGGGGCCTATAGTAGCGACAATTTTTGTTCGGCGAAGAGAATCTCTTAATTGCATATTATATTGCATAGGGGCTGAAGTTAGGGAGCTATCTAGGAAGTCATCGTAACTTTAAGTGGCATCTCCTTTTCAGTCACTGCTATATCAACGATTTAAGCAGTTAGAGAGGGGAGTGGGGGAGTGGAGGAGTGGGGGAGTGGAGGAGTGGGAGAGGTAAGTGAACAATTCAATTACTCTTGTCTGTTTATCCTTTGCCCTGATCTTCCCCTTTTTTCTAGGAACTGTGAGATAAGCTAGATATCTTAGGATATTGGCAAAGGCAGGTTTCTCCCACTAAGTTTGGCACTTGTCATATCCCATCAATCAGCAAAGACTTAAGTCTCGTCTGGAATCATAACGTTATTCACCCGCTGATTATGCAAAGCAGAGATAAATATTGCTATATAAAACTTTATTATTTCCTAGTCTTTGTCGTATATTCGTAATGCTTTGATAAAAAAGGAGTTAACAATGCTCACGTCGGAGGCAAAAAAGCCACTGACTATCCCGCCCAAGGAGTTTTTAGCGCCTCCCGGTGATTTCAATCCAACGCTGCTGCTGTTTTTAGCAGTTGTAGCGATGCTGGTGTTATCTAACTTTGGTTACTGGCTTTGGCAATGGCCACACTGGCTGTGCTTTAGTGTTAACACTATTGCATTGCATTGTAGTGGGACGGTAATTCACGATGCTTGTCACCAATCCGCCCATCGCAATCGGGTGATTAACGCGATGTTAGGGCATGGCAGTGCACTGATGCTAGCTTTTGCCTTTCCGGTGTTTACGCGGGTACATTTACAGCACCATGGACACGTTAATCATCCCAAGGACGACCCAGATCATTATGTTTCTACGGGTGGCCCGCTATGGTTGATTGCGGTGAGGTTTTTGTACCACGAGGTGTTTTTCTTTCAACGACGACTGTGGCGTAAATATGAACTACTGGAATGGTTCGTCAGCCGTTTGATTGTATGTGTAATTGTTTATATCTCAGTGCAGTACCACTTTTTGGGTTACATTCTCAATTTTTGGTTTATACCAACATTTGTGGTAGGGATAACACTGGGATTATTTTTTGATTATTTACCTCATCGTCCCTTTGCGGAGCGCGATCGCTGGAAAAATGCTCGCGTCTACCCTCACCCAATTCTGAATATTCTAATTTTAGGACAGAACTACCACTTAGTTCATCATTTATGGCCTTCTGTTCCCTGGTATAATTACCAGCCTACCTATTATCTGATGAAGCCACTTTTAGATGAAAAAGGCTGTTATCAAACTTCAGGATTACTACAAAAAAAAGACTTTTTTGAGTTCGTTTACGACATCTTTTTAGGAATTCGGTTTGAGCATCATAAAGAATAGAGTTGTTGCATAAAGCGATGCCTAGGTTGGGCTGCGCCAACACGTCAAAATTCTTTGATATCAACAACCACACCCGGAGCGATCGTATATTTAGCATCTGTGCGACAGACTACCTTCCGATCTTAGCTCTGGTCGTCTCGGAAATCTCAGCATATATTCCCTTGTCACCTTGCAGAGCGCGATCGCTGCCGGACAAAACTAGATCATGACCAAGGCTAGCCTTCATAGTCAACTGAGCGCGATCGCTGAACAGTTCCCGATTTTTGAGTGTGTTCCCTGTGCCATCGCCTTGCGCCAATTCCTCATTGATCAAAACATTTCTGGCAAACAGGTTAGCCTCTTTACAGGTAGCACAGAAGACCCCTTCTGCAACATCTATCATGAACGCCTCCAACAAAACATCTCCATTAACGGACGACATGAAGCGATCGCCGTTGAAATTGATGGACAAGAACTCAAAGGAATTTCCAGAGTAGATTGGATTAATAACCTATACTGCCCTGCCCAAGATTTAGGCGGCAATTTCCAAATCACCGAAACCGAATTTTCAGCTAGAGAGATAGATGGTTGATTTGTATGACCTAATCCACAATATACGGAAACGTCCTGCCATGTATTTGGGACGAGCTTCCATATCCAACCTCCGCACTTTTCTGGCAGGTTACTGTTTTGCCCGTCGCCAGATAGGAATCCCTCAAACATCACAAGAACAGCAATTTTCCAAATTTCAAACTTGGATTCAGCAGAAATTCAATCTGACTTCCAATCAGACTTGGGATCAGATTATTCTATTTTTCTCTCAAGATGAACACACTGCCTTAGAGCAGTTTTTCAAACTGTTTGACGAATTCATCCAAACAGAACATCTCGGAGAGCTTCAACCGAATACAACGAATAACTTGATAGTGGTTTCAGGGACTCAAGAGTGAAAAAGACCACTCTAGAAGCCAAATATATACCAGAATTACGGGATAACCCAGACTATTAGTCACAAAAGAAAACGCTACCACAACTTAAAAAAACTCATCCTTGGTACAGCGAAATTTACTCGCAGGTGCTACAGGATATATTGATGGCTTCGTCAAACCCAGAGTAGAGCCTCATCCTTAATATCACAGTAACTTAACACTGAACATCAACAGATAAAACTCAAGTTAACGCCCTCACCAACAACATCCGTTTCACCACGCAAGGCAATATGTACTTTAATTTACATGTATTTATCTAAATAATTTACACTTTTCACCTAACTGCTTGCTGTGATGCTTGCAACGACTGGGGTAAACTCCAGTCTGGACGTAAATTTGCGGCGTTACGCAAATAAATATGGTGAATTGGGGCGGAGGCTGGCAAGTAGGCGTGGACTAACAACCGAATGCAGCGCTCTAAGCTGCCTTGGACATGCATTTGTTGCACATCCAACATTGCCACATTATCCCAATCAGGACGCGTTCTGGCGATCGCAGCTGGAAAAATAGCATCCAAATCGCGTGTTACTGAGAAAGTAACACTAATAATCTCTGTTGGCTGAAGTTGATTCCGGTTTTCTAGTTCATCTAGTAGTTCTGTCACCACCTCTCGGATTGCTTCATCGGTATTTTCTGAAACGGTTGTTGCTCCACGAATAGCCCGCATTTGCCACTCCACGCCAAAATCCTCCTTACATTTAGTTATTAGTCATTAGTCAAAGGAAAAAAGACAAATGACTAATGACAAACAAACATTTATGGTCTATATAACCATAAGGGTAAACCGCTGGTAGACATTTCAAATTCCAGCCAATCAATACCAGCCCCAATTCCTGATGAAACCTGACGACTTCCCGGTAGGATACGACTCAACAAAGGTTTTCGTTCTTCTAGGGTGTGGCACAGTGTTTTTTCCGGGTCAAGATCCACGAGTTCTGCTGTCCAGCGACGTGCATCTTCCTCTGTTCCTAGACGGTCTATAACACCCAACTCTAAGGCTTGCTGTCCAGTAAAAATCCGACCATCGGCGAAACTTTTAACAGTTTCTACTCCCAAAGAACGCGCCTCGGCTACAGTTTGCACAAACTGCTGATAACTTATGTCAATCAACTCTTGTAGGATATTTTCTTCTGGTTCAGTCAGTTCCCGGTCGAAAGCTAAAATATCTTTGTAAGGGCCAGACTTAATCACCTTGAAAGAAACACCGATTTTTTCTAGCAAGCGTTCTAAGTTATTTCCACGCAGAATCACACCAATACTACCTGTAATCGTACCGGGGTTAGCCATGATGTGTTCGGCTCCCATACCAATGTAGACGCCTCCAGAAGCTGAAATATTGCCAAAGCTGGCAACGATTTTAATTTTTTCGCGCAAACGTTTAAGAGCGCTGTAGATTTCTTGGGAGTCTCCTACTGTACCGCCCGGACTATCGATGCGTAGCAGTAGTGCTGGAAACTTTTTTTCTTCTACAGTTTTTAGGGCTTCTAACACGCGTTTGCGAGTAGCACTGGCGATCGCACCAGTAATTTCAATCCGCGCAATTTGTTTACGAAACTTGGGCTTAAACGGCCAAACCATGAGTGTTAAAATACCTCGTAATAAACTCAATATAAAATGCCCAGAGGTCAGACTACCTGCTTTGCTTTGTTAAGAAACATGAGCAGGCATTATCCCAATCAGCATTTTAATGAATTTTTATGTTTTATTATCTTCGTAAATGCCAATCAAGTCATAGAACATCGTGGCTAAAACAAAATGCTAAGCCATAGCTTAGTGTCCAGCGCTATAGTGTAACACACCTTAATTTAGATATTGCAGTTTAATAAATGTGTCAGCCTGAATAAATTCCCTAGTCGTTAGTAACTAATAACTAATAATTCATCGCTACTTAATAAGTATTTGATTCATATTTCGATATTTAATTTAATTAATAAAAAGTTATTCAGCAGTCACAATCCCTCACAGGTGAGAACTGTTAACACTTATACTTTTGAAAATATCACTTTTTCATTTATTTTGCAGTCCATGAGCAATTCACGAGACTGATTTTAGTACTTAGGAATCTATGCGTAAAATTTGACATCGATAATAAGCGTACATATCAAACAGTGCTCCAACGAAACTACAGGTCAAACTAATCACAAATAGTCCGCGTAGGGAAGTGCCACTGCCAAAGGTAGCGAGAAAATGTAATATCTGAGTTGCGATCGCTTCAGTCAAACCTTCTAAGCCAGGAAAGCAACCTATGAGGGATAGAAGGAGCAATACACCCCCAACTAGGAACATGGGAGCAACAAAACTGAAAATGATCGTTAGCAACAGTGAGCGGAGAAAGTTGGTAAAAATGGTCATTTCGGGCAAGCTCCGTGAGTAAAGATGACAATAGCTAGATAGAGTTATGTCATTTTCTACAATACGTGCGATCGCTTCGGAGCAGACAAACTGTCAAAAATCTTAAGTTTTCATTAAAAGAAATGGCAAGCTGTTGCACCAAATGCTGGGGACATTGAAAAGACCCGAAATCTACAAAACCCATGAAAAATCAAGGTTAGAGTCAAAGCAGTCATTATTTATTGCGTCAAAGCACACTAGAAAACAGCTTAATTTTCTGAGAAGAGCTTTAAACTAAGTTAATATTTCACCCTGCAATCAGGCAAGAGGGCAAAGGGGCAAAGGGGCAAAGGAGCAAAGATAGCAGGACAAGTAGGGGGAGAAAAACTATTGACCAATGCCCAATGCCCAATGCCCAATGCCCAATGCCCAATGCCCAATGCCCAATGCCCTATTCCCTATTTTCAACGACTTTCGCTATTCTTAAGGCAGTTACCGAGTTAGCTATAGAACATTGAGCGAGACTACATCCAAATTCAGTTTAGGAGAATGGAGTCAGCGTTTGCTGGCAGCGATTTTTTTAGGTGGACAAGTAATAGTTCACCTACTAAGGGGCAAAATCCATCGACGTAATACTCTAGACCAAATGGCAGCAGTTGGGCCAGATTCTTTGTTTATTGCCCTCTTAACGGCTATTTTTGTGGGCGCGGTGTTTACCATTCAGGTGGCGCGAGAATTTATCAACTTTGGGGCTGGTAATATCGTTGGTGGTGTGCTGTCCGTAGCATTGACACGAGAACTCACACCCGTGTTGACAGCAGTGATTTTGGCGGGGCGAGTTGGTTCCGCTTTTGCAGCGGAAATCGGCACAATGCGAGTAACAGAACAAATCGATGCCATGTTGATGTTGAAAACTGACCCTATTGATTATCTAGTTATTCCCCGTGTAATTGCTTGCTGCTTAATGCTGCCAATTTTAACCCTTCTGTCTTTGGTAACAGGGATGTTGGGAGGATTGATAATTGCAACGAATATCTACAACCTCTCTGAAACAGTATTTTTAGACTCAGCTCGTAACTTTCTCGGCATCTGGGATATTTTTAGCGCCATGATTAAAGCGTGCTGCTTCGGTATTTTAATTGCCGTAATTGGTTGCAGCTGGGGTTTGACGACAACAGGAGGAGCCAAAGGAGTGGGACAATCAACTACAACAGCTGTTGTTACCGCCTTGCTAATCATATTTATTAGCAACTTCTTTCTTTCTTGGTTAATGTTTCAGGGGGCTGGCAGTGCATTTATACCAGAATTCTAGTTGCTGCGCGACACTAATGGACATGCTAATCGCCACTTTCGCGCTTCCTAACTCTTGAAATCCTAGAATAGGAGAAATGTTTACTAACAAAGCAGGATTTAAGACTGTGACCAGTTCATTTGCTCCTAACTCCGCGTCAACCGTGGAACTTAAGCCTAGTTACAATATACCTGTAGTTTTAGTGCTCGCAGCTATTCCAGTGTTGATAGTACAACCTTGGGTAGGCTTTACCATAGCACTGTTTGGTTTATTTCTCATGTTTCAGGCATTAACATTGCGTTTGCAATTTACCATCACCGACTTAGATATTTACAGAGGCGAAAAATTAATTCGGCGCTTTCCTTACCAAGAATGGCAAAACTGGCGTATCTTCTGGAATGGAGTCCCCATCCTGTTTTATTTTAAAGAAATTAAAAGCATTCACTTTTTGCCAATTTTATTTGACCCTAATGCTCTGAAAAGTTGTCTAGAACAACGTTGTCCACGTATTTAGTGCTGAGTGCTGAGTCTAGATTGGAATTACTCAGCACTCAAGACTCAAGATTCTTGTAATATTTCTGAAAGCTATTTATTCGCGTCATAGGAATTACACTATTGTTTATGAACCCAGAGGAATCTCAAACTCCAGAACCAATTGATGAATGGTTGGCACAAAAACAAGAACAGAGCAATGCAATTGAACATCCAGAAAATCCACCTGTTGAGTTAGTGGTGGACACAGAGACTCTAAGCTTATCAGTTGACAACCAAGATGATGCAGCTTTTAAGCAGCCCATCTCTAATGCGGAAGTTATAGAATCTACAACTGAGCTAACAGAAGATTCAACTGGCGAGTTGATGACGCAGTTAGAAACAGAAACTACCGCGCTGGGGTCAGAAATAGAATCAGAATCACAAGATAATTTACTATACGCACAAGCAGAGCAACGATTAGCTGAGTTGCAACGTACCGAAATAGCCCTCAAAGAAGAAATAGCTATACTACAAGGTTCCTATAAAACTCTTCAAACACAAATTGGTGAAACTCAAACTGCACTAGGACGACTGGTGCAAGAGACGTTGGCGCAGTTAGAACAACGCAAACAAGCACTACAAATTTCTGTAGAACAACTGGAACGCCGTCAAGATCGCATTCGTAACGAGATGCGAACCACTTTTGCGGGAGCATCCCAAGATTTAGCAATTCGGGTGCAAGGTTTTAAAGACTATCTCACAGGTAGCTTACAGGATTTAGCAGTTGCAGCAGAGCAGTTGCAATTAGTGCCGACTGTAACAGAACGAGAAAAACCAACTGTAAAAGAGGCTAAACCAGTTGAATCCCAGCCTGGAACCCCACAATTTGCCCAACAGCAGTTTCAAGACACGACAAAGCAAATTCGCCGTCTAATTGACCAATATCGAACTAAACCAGATTACTACGGCCCTGCATGGCAACTGCGCCGCACCTTTGAACCAGTCCACGCCGAACGAATCTCTAACTGGTTTTTCAGCCAAGGGGGACGGGGTGCTTTGCGGACAATGGGTAGCCGCTTGCAAAATATCCTGATTGCCTCAGCAGCGATTTCAATATTACACAAGTTGTATGGCGATCGCGTCCGCACGTTAGTATTAGCGAATACACCAGAACGTTTGGGTGAATGGCGGCGCGGTTTGCAAGATTGCTTAGGAATTGGTCGTCCAGATTTTGGCCCCGATCGGGGATTGGTATTATTTGAAGCACCTGAAGCCGCAGCTCAAAAAGCAGACCGATTGGTGAAAGCAAATCAACTGCCCTTAATTATCATTGATGATTCAGAGGAACAAATCAGTCTATCTCTGCTGCAATTTCCTTTATGGTTAGCTTTTGCTCCTGACCCCAAAACAGTGAGAAACTATGATGATGATTTCTAATTAGTCAAGAGTCAAGGGTCAAGAGTCAAAAGATATTACTCTGGACTTTGGACTATGTGACTCTTGACTCTTAATTTTTTGAATTTTTTATGGCTATTTGGTTAACCGGATGTGCGGCAATTGTTGTCATAGCTTACCTATTGGGTTCTTTTCCCACTGGGTACATTGCTGTGAAGCAGTTAAAAGGTATTGATATTCGAGAAGTTGGTTCGGGTTCTACCGGAGCAACCAATGTGCTGAGAACCTTGGGGAAAGGGCCAGGAGCATTCGTTTTAGTTCTTGATTCCTTAAAAGGAGTATTAGCGATCGCCTTAGTTTACTGGTTGTTCAACTTGGCTGCAAATCAAAATTTTATCCCCCCAACGATAGATGCGAAACTATGGCAACCGTTAATAGTAACTTTAACTGGGTTAGTCGCCATTCTCGGACATAGTAAATCAATTTTTTTGGGCTTTACTGGTGGTAAATCTGTTGCTATCAGCTTGGGGATTTTGTTGGCAATGAATTGGCAGGTAGGTTTAGCAACAGCGGGTGTTTTTGCCGTTTGTGCGGCGATATCGCGGATTGTATCATTGAGTTCGATTATGGGTGCGATCGCTGTTCCAATTTTCATGCTACTTCTACATCAACCATTACCCTATATTCTGTTTGGTATTGCTGGTGGGTTGTATGTGATTTTGCGCCACCGCACTAATGTTGAGCGGCTGCTTGCAGGGACTGAGCCAAAAATTGGACAGAAGTTAACCACCGAACCAGAACAAACTGCATAATTTGCAAAATGCCGACATATATATCTGTAGTTTTCTACTAGAGTTGAATCAAGAATTATGTTGGCAAGTACATTACAAAAAAGTCTCTTAGCAGCAGCCACAGTATTATCATTTTTGCCAGGGATGATAAAGGTTGCCCAAGCTCAATCTACCTCAGATTTATTTGGTGCGATCGCTTATTCTCACTCAACAGGAGTTTACACTTCGGTAACTGGTTCGTCACGCCAGCAAGCTGAGCGCAGCGCTTTTTATAATTGCCAACAACAATCTAGAGCCAATGATTGCTCAGTTCCACTGTGGTTTAAAAATGCTTGGGGAGCTTTAGCGGTTGGTTCTAATGGTGCTTATGGCACAGGTTGGGGATATGATACCAATCACCCAAAAAAGGGCAGAACTATTGCGGGACGGTATGCTGTGCAAACCTGCCAAAAATACGGCGGTATAAATTGTCGAGTAATTTTCACAACAGAAGCCAGATATCAGGTAATTGATAACGGGACAGTGTTAGTTCCAGCTAATCAGCAAGTATATTAATGACTTAAAATATTGGCATCAAGTAATTGGGTTGCTTTCTTATGGTTAAGGCAAGCACTGGAAACAAACTCACCCTAGAAGAATTTTTGGCGTTGCCAGAAGGCGATGTAAACTATGAGTTCGTAGATGGTTATGCAGTACCTAAAGTGTCGCCAAAATTTTTCCATTCAACTTTACAGCTAACCCTAGGACTGCTGCTTCGTACATGGTTTAAGGGGAAAGGTAGAGTTGGTTCTGAGTGGGCAATTCTTTTAAAGCGTAAAGGGAAAGATTGGGCACCAGTACCGGATTTGAGTTTCATTTCATATAAACGCCTACCCAAAAGTTGGCAACGCAATGAGGCTTGTCCTGTTCCTCCAGAATTGGTAATTGAAATTATTTCTCCAGACCAAACAATGAAGGAATTTGAAGACAAAGCAAAAGATTATTTTGCTGCTGGAGTATCACGATTTTGGGTAGTAAATCCAGAATTAATAAGCATCAGGGTGTTTTTATCAGCTGATGTAAGTCAAGTTTATACAGATAGTATGCCTATTGTAGATATATTATTGCCTGGTTTGGAATTAACAGTTAGGCAAATTTTTGAAGAGGCAGAATTACTATAATTCTGGAGGGTTTGCAGTGACAGATATTTTGAAAAAGTGTATTCTTTGCAAGAGCGTATTTTGCCTATAAAGATGTGGCTATGGAGTCGAGAATTCCATAGAATAATCCTACTTCACGTTGTAGGTTGAGAATGCGATCGCTATAATATTTTGCCAAGTACAGTGTACCCGCCTCAAAATGAATTCTGAGGCGGGATTGTAGACAATGCTAATATTTTGTAAATCTATAATCTCGCATTTAAACCATCACCGCCCATAGGTTAAAAACCCAACGTTTAGCGTTTATTCGGTGCAACCAAGGTAAATACGGTAATCTCAGGACGGGCAGCAAATCGCAAATGCGTGTCACTCATACCTACACCCCGGTTAGTGTATTGGATCATATTTCCTACCTGATACCGTCCAGAGTAATACTTTCTACCAAATCGGGGCAGAACCATCTCTGTGAGCAAAGGTAGATGCACTTGTCCACCGTGGGAATGTCCTGATAGCTGCAAGTCAAAACGTCCTGTAGCAGCACTGGTATCAGCAAAGTCTGGCTCGTGTACTAATAAAATTGCAGCACCTTCATTAGGTAATTGCTTCAGAACTAAATCTAAACGGGGTTCACCAAGCCAGACATCATCTACCCCAGCAATATGCAGCATCGCACTGCCCCTGTGTAGTGTGTAAACAGCATTATTAAGGTAGGTTATACCGCTTTCTTCTATTGCTTGGATAATTGCCTTTGAGTTGTTCAGGTAATCATGATTGCCTAATACTGCCACAGTCTGATCTTTAGCAGTGAATTTATCCAAGACAAACTTGAGAGTGGGGATGATTGAGGGCGAAAAATGGGTTACTAAGTCTCCTGTAATCACTACCAAGTCAGGTTTTTGTTCGTTTACCAGGCTGATAATTTTTTGGAACCGTTCTTGAGTCATCCACTTATCTCGGTGAATATCGCTGATTTGAACAATGCGATAGCCGTCAAATTCTGAGGATAGATGTGGCAAAGTCAATTGTAAAGAATTAATTTCAATCCAATTCGGTTCAATAAACTTGGCGTAGGATAACGCACAAATTACCAATAGCAAGCACCATATTAAAAATCGCAAAGCTGATCTTCTAGCTTTTTTGGGCCACTTACGACTGATCAAGGCGTAATCTCCTTTGACGTGACTACTGTTGCAAAATTAAATAAAAACTTAAAGTCGCTAAAATGTAGAGACGTGATATATTATGTCTCTCTATCACCCTGGTTTTATGGGACTGCCAATTGTTGCTATTATCGGACGCCCGAATGTGGGCAAATCCACCCTGGTTAATCGTTTCGCCGGGGAACAAACGGCGATTGTCCACGATGAGCCGGGTATGACACGCGATCGCACTTATATGCCGGCTTACTGGCGCGATCGCGAGTTTTTAGTGGTAGACACTGGCGGCTTAGTCTTTAATGATGATACCGAATTTTTACCGCTGATTCGCCAACAAGCAATGACAGCGCTCACAGAAGCAAGCGCTGCGATTTTTGTTGTCGATGGTCAAACTGGGCCCTCACCAGCTGATGAAGAAATTGCTGAGTGGTTGCGCCAACAACCTGTACCTGTCCTACTGACTGTAAATAAATGTGAATCCCCAGAACAAGGCTTAATGCAAGCATCTGAATTTTGGGAATTAGGATTGGGTGAACCTTTCCCTGTCTCTGCGATTCATGGTAACGGTACAGGAGAGTTACTCGACGAGTTAATTAATCACATTCCTCCCGTCGGCGAAATAGCGGAAACTAATGAAATTAAAGTCGCAATTGTCGGACGCCCGAATGTGGGCAAATCTAGTTTATTGAATTCTTTTGTCGGAGAAGCAAGGGCAATTGTCAGCCCGATTTCGGGGACAACCCGCGATGCAATTGATACCGTGGTTGAACGTGATGGGCAAACCTACCGTTTAATTGACACGGCGGGAATTCGCAAAAAGAAAAACGTAGAATACGGCCCGGAATTTTTCAGCATCAACCGTGCCTTCAAAGCGATTCGCCGCGCCGATGTGGTTTTATTAGTACTAGATGCTATAGACGGAGTTACTGAGCAAGACCAAAAGTTAGCTGGGCGGATTGTCGAAGAAGGTCGAGCTTGCATCATCGTTGTGAATAAGTGGGATGCTGTTGAAAAAGACTCTTATACCATCTACGACTACGAAAAAATTCTCCAAGAACGGTTACATTTTACCGAATGGGCAGAAACCATTTTTGTCAGTGCCTTAACAGGACAACGAGTAGAAAAGATTTTAGAATTAGTGAATCAGGCAGCTGAGTCACACAAACGCCGTGTCAGCACATCAGTGATTAACGAAGTCTTAACAGATGCCGTGAGTTGGCATTCCCCGCCAGCATCACGCGGTGGGCGTCAGGGCAAGATTTATTATGGTACACAAGTAAGCGCCCAACCACCAACGATCGCCCTATTTGTCAATGAAGCAAAACGCTTTAACGACAACTATCGTCGCTACATCGAACGTCAATTCCGCCAACAATTAGGATTTAAAGGCACTCCCATTCGTCTACTCTGGCGGAGTAAGAAAGTCCGTGATGTCGAAAGTGGTAATGTTAATCGTGCTACCCGCGTATAATAATCGTCATTTGTCATTTGTCCTTTGACTAATGACCAATGACCAATGACTAATGACTAAAAGATGGATTTATTGCGATCGCTGCCACTAGGACTTTACTTAGAACAACCCCAAACTTGGCTACATAAAATTGATCCGCGAGTCAAGTTTGCTTGGTTAATGAGCTTTTTAACAAGCTACAGTTTTGCTAATCTTTTTTGGCGTGTGCTGCTAGTGGCACTGTTGATTATAGCCACCTTAGTTGCCAGAATTCCACGACGAGTATGGCGGCAGCAAATGGGTTGGCTTTTGATCTTATCTTTTTTTGTCTTTGCGATCGCAGCTATTAGTCCTGATGGACTGGGTGTAAACTATCAGCCACGTCTACCAGCTAACGAACAAATTTTAACCCAGCCATTAACTTCTAACACTTCCAATATTGCCCTAGAGTCAGCCGATAACCAGAAAAAATATAGCTATGTGCTATTTCACAAAGGCCCAGTCAAAGTAACTCGTCACTCTTTGGATTTGGCAGTGCGACTGAGTACGATTTTGTTTACGGTGATTTACAGCACTAACTTGTATCTACTAACAACCGCACCAGAAGAAATCACATCTGGGATGGAAAGCTTAATGCAACCTCTGCGAAAACTAAAATTGCCCGTCACAGAAATTACTTTAACTTTAACTTTGTCCTTGCGGTTTATTCCGCTAGTTTTAGAAGAAGTGCAGAATTTATTCCGCTCTGTGATGACAAGGGCAATTAATTGGAAAAAGCTGGGGTTAAAAGGAGCAGTCAAGGTTTGGATAACAGTCGCAGAAAGACTTTTAGAAAATCTGCTCTTACGAGCCGACCAAATGGCTAATGCAATGACGGTGCGGGGTTTTACCAGTCCTAATGAACATCGAGTGCAGTGGCAAGACTTAAAATTAAGAGCGCGGGACTGGCTCGCTATTGCAACTTTAATCTTATTTTGGGGAGTACGGCTGATTATCGGAACTGAGGTTTGATATGGTTCTGTGGGCATGGGGCATGGGGCATGGGAAAAGATAATTATTCTTTTGCTCCCCAATGCCCAATCCCCAATGCCCAATCCCCAATGCCCAATGCCCAATCCCCAATCCCCAATGCCCAATCCCCTAGATTCTCTAAAGGCGCTTCAACTCACCCGCCTCTTTTGTACCACTTTCCCTTGCTGACACTAGCTTTATCTGCCAATTAGTAACTAGATCAAGGTCTTCATCACCGCAGTTTCGCATTTTAAGCAAATATTCTGGCGAAAGGAAGGTATTATCGTCTGAATGTTTGTAATTGACTGCGAAAAGATATATATATACTCCTACCTTGACTCTTAAATGAATCCAGAGAACTCAGAAACTTACATAAATCATCCAACTTGGGGTCTGCTCTACAGGATCTGTATGGTTGATGAGAACCAGGATCTGTTCACTACACTTTATGCCCAACGCTTATTTTTCTTGGTGTCAAATGACGTTAAAGGGATTAAGTTTCAGCCTATAGGACGTACCGAGGCTAGGATGATGCTGGAAAATCGCTTGCGTACTCTGCGGCGCACTGGACAGTCTCAGGAGTACGATCAGCTTCAGAGTGTTTTCCAACGCACATTCCAATGAGTAGTTCGCTAATCGAACGTATTGCTACCATTCGTTCCTCACTTCCACCTTCAGTCAGGTTGATTGCTGTTAGCAAGCAAGTTTCTGCTGAAGCTATTCGGTCTGCCTATACTGCCGGAATTCGTGATTTTGGCGAAAGTCGTATCCAAGAAGCTGCCAGTAAACAAGCCAAGTTGCACGACTTATCGGATATTACCTGGCATTTTATTGGACATTTGCAAAGCAATAAAGCCAAAAAAGTCCTTGAACATTTTCACTGGATTCACTCCGTAGATAATTTGAAGCTGGCACAGCGCTTAAACCAATTGGCGCAACAGCTAGGAGTCAGTCCCCAGGTTTGTCTGCAAGTGAAAATTCTCCCTGATCCCAACAAGTCGGGTTGGAGTGTGCCAGAACTGTTTGCTGACTTATCCGCACTAAATCAATGCAAAAATTTACAAATTCAGGGTTTGATGACAATTCCACCTTTCGGGTTGGATGATGCCCAAATTCTGAATGTGTTTAACCAAAATCGTGATCTGGCCAAAGAAATCCAGGAGCAAAACTGGTCATACATTCAGATGCAACACTTGTCAATGGGTATGTCAGGCGACTATGAATTGGCAGTGCAAGCAGGTGCAACGATGGTACGATTAGGAACTATTTTGTTTGGCGATCGCCACTAGGTATTGAACATAGACATTTCGGTCGAGTATCAAGTGCAAGCAGGTGCAACGATAGTACGATCAAAAACCATCTTATCTTGTTTGGCGATCGCCCCTAACTACTGGACATTTGCCTTGAGGTTGAGTATCAATAATAAAGATTTGATGCACAATTGTTTTTAACAGACTGGTGCAATCGGAGACAAAGGCTATAGTATTGACTAGAGCAATCGCCAAGAAAAAATGGGGTCAAAAGAACTTTCTTTCGGGCAATCCTTAAGATATAATCTTTACTCATTATTCCGTCCCAGAAGTGGACAGAACTTTCAACAAGTGTCTGTTTATCACTATAAGATGTAGTATAAGCTACAAACAGCAGTAGAATTGCTGAATAGATCGACCCATGTAGCGATCGCAGTGGCTCAATTAATTTAAAGCCATAACCAATGAAAAGTTACTGCACCAGGAGAGTAGACAATGAACAATATTTTTTCCAAACTTAGAGACTTTGTAGGTCTAAATGAACAGGTGGAATACGAGTATTACGAAGAAGAACCAAATACAGATAGTTACCAAAATCTTTATCAGCAAGAGAATCCTCAGCCAGCACCACAAGAAAGCACAGCTCAAAATCGACGCTGGCGCGAACCAGTGCCTACAATGGGTGATGACATAGCAGCAGGTTCAACAAAGCCAATGGGGAATGTTATTGGTATGCCAGGAGCAATTAACGGAATTTCAGAAGTATTAGTACTTGAACCGCGCACCTTTGAAGAAATGCCCCAAGCAATTCAAGCGTTGCGAGAACGCAAGTCAGTAGTATTAAACTTGACAATTATGGATCCGGATCAAGCCCAGCGGGCAGTAGATTTTGTAGCAGGCGGTACTTACGCATTAGATGGACATCAAGAGCGCATTGGTGAGAGCATCTTTTTGTTTACGCCAAGCTGTGTGCAAGTTAGCACCCAAGGTGGAGTTCTTCATGAAGTACCACAACCACCAGCACGTTCCTCTCGTCCTGCAAACCCAAATCAAAGTTGGGGCAACGAATCTAACCGGATGGCACAGTAAAATTAAATTAGTCCAGAGTCAAGAGTCCAGAGTCAAGAATCAAAAACTTTTGACCCTGGACTTTTGAATTTGGACTCTTGACTGTTAAACAATGACTATTAAATTTGGTTTAATTGGTGGTGGGGTAATGGGAGAATCGCTATTATCCCGCCTTACTGCACGTGGAATTTATCAACCATCAGAAGTCATAGTCAGCGAACCGCAACCCTCGCGCCAAGCTTTTTTAAAGCAGCAATATGATGTTGCTGTAACGGCAGATAATCGCTTAGTTTTCACGCAAGCAAAAGAAGTTGTTTTTTTGGCAGTGAAGCCGCAGATTTTTAGTGCGATCGCCCAAGAATTAGCAGATATCATCACTATAGAACACTCACCCCTAATTATTTCCATCTTGGCGGGTGTGCCTTTAAGTCATCTAGAAGCTGCCTTTGAGCAATTGCCAGTAATTAGAGCAATGCCCAATACTCCAGCAACCATAGGAGCAGGAATTACCGCCATTTGTTTCGGTGCTTACACCAACACCAAGCACCACCAAATAGCACAGCAAGTTTTTTCAGCTGTGGGTGAGGTGGTAGAAGTTTCAGAAACGTTGATGGATGCAGTAACAGGACTATCTGGTAGTGGCCCAGCTTATGTGGCGTTGCTCATAGAAGCACTCTCCGATGGCGGAGTAGCCGCAGGTTTACCCAGAGCAATTGCTCATCAACTAGCCTTGCAAACTGTATTGGGAACAGCAAGGCTATTGCAAGAAACCAAAATGCACCCAGCAGAACTGAAAGATCGTGTCACTAGTCCCGGCGGTACAACCATTGCAGGTATTGTCAAGCTAGAACAGGCAGGATTTCGCTCAGCTTTAATTGAAGCAGTCAAAGCTGCCACACAGCGATCGCAGGATCTCGGAAAATGAAGTATTGGGGATTGGGCATTGGGGATTGGGCATTGGGCATTGGGCACTCAAGGAAGACAAGGTGAATAAGATAATAGGTACATAAATC
>NZ_JADEXR010000073.1 GCF_015206995.1 aff. Roholtiella sp. LEGE 12411
GATGTGTACAAGAGACAGGGGCATGGGGCATGGGGATAGTTACCCACTCCTAAAAACAAAAAAACCCGCTTTAGCGTAGCGAGTTAAAAATAACAAAACTATGAACAATGAAAACTTGAGTTAGCTGAAATACTTCATTTCTGCTTCTAGTTGATGAACTAGGCTTTCGTTACCTTGCGCTCTAGCTACTTGTAAGCGATGCTCTACACTTCTTTGAATATTCACTCTGTGAACTTCTCTTGCTTTTCTTGTAGCTTGTAGTCTGCTGTTAGCCATAATGATTACCTTTTTAATTTTATCTTTATGTCTCGTAATCCTAACATAACATAAATTTAGTAGCTGTTGTTACAGAAAAATATGATTTCTTGCCATTTTAAAAGCCAGCCATGTCCGAAAAGCAGATAGATCAAGCACTCCTCACCCTGCTGAGTGATTTTGGCGATCGCGATGTGTATGTAGGCGTGATGAAAGGAGTGATAGCTCAAATAAATCCCAATTTAACGGTGGTGGACTTAACCCACCAGGTTCCACCACAAAACATCGCCGCAGCTAGGTTTTGCTTAATGAATGCTTATGCATATTTCCCTGTTGGAACAGTACATCTGGCTGTGGTAGATCCGGGTGTGGGAGGCAGAAGACGGGCGATCGCAGTAGAATTTGCTCAAGGTTTTCTGGTAGGCCCAGATAATGGCATTTTTAGTGGAGTACTAAGTCAAAGTCCAGCGATCGCCGCTGTTGAACTCACAAACCCTGATTATTGGAGAACGCCTCAACCAAGTAAGACTTTTCACGGTAGGGATATCTTTGCACCAGTAGGAGCTAATCTTGCTAGTGGTATTTCTCTCAAACAGTTAGGACGAGAAATCAGTCCCACAGATTTGGTACAACTCAATATAAATAATTGTAACAAAATCAAAGATGGTGTGGCGGGTTGCATCCAATACATTGATCATTTTGGCAACTTAGTAAGCAACATTCCAGGGAATTACGTGCAAAACAAAACCTGGTGTGTGCAAGCCGCTGGGTTGACTATACCGGGGTGTGAAACTTACACTGATGTCAATGTTGGCGCAGCCATCGCTTTAGTTGGCAGTCATGGCTGGGTAGAAATTGCTATTAATAGCGGTAATGCTCATTTACAGTTACAGATCAACTGGCAAGATGCTTTACAAGTCTTGTTTTTATGAGAAATCACTAAGCTCCAAAATGCCTGTTGTTCCTAGCTGTTGCAGACGAAGAAATATCGTAATGCTAAGTTCGTCTGATTGCCCATCATAATAAAAGTAACCAGTCAGCAAATTCCCTTCACACTTGACAAGGGAATCATCACTATTTGCGTACCAGCGGCGCAAACTACTGGCTATCCTTACTTATTGCTTTTATATGACTACGCAAACCCTATCCGCACCAGAAGTTTATCAAGGTCAGTTCGGGGAATTTACCATTACTCAGAGCGATCGCACTGGCGTAATTATCTACCGTGCTGGTTTAATGGTAGCTGCACTTAGCTTTGCCATCGGCAGCGCTTTGGTTTTGCTCAACAATAACCCTACTGTTTTCACCACACTGACGCTTTTATATGCCTGCTTTAGTCTCGCTCTCGGTGTCAGTTTATTTACCATTCATATCTACATGGCATCACTACACCGATTGTTACAAATTTTTTGGGCGATCGGTAGCATTGCAGCTGTAGCCTTCGCACTATCTAGTAGTGAACCACTAGCTCTGACTGTTTACAATCACCCCGTTACCTTATTTGGAGTTGGTTTTACTTTCGTTGCTTTGACAGGCATTTATTTCAAAGAAGCTTTCTGCTTTAATCGTCTAGAAACCAAGGTATTAACTATTACTGTACCGCTACTCTTGTTAGGACATTTAGTGGGCATTTTACCAACTCAAGCAGAACAGATTTTATTAGTAGCTTGGGCAATTTTATTTCTAGTATTCGCCTTGCGTAAAGTAGTGCAAGCAATTCCTCCTGATATTGGTGATAAATCTGTATTTGCTTATTTGAAAAAACAAAGTTTAGAACAGGTTTAATGCAGAGAAGATATCGCCAGTCTTTAAAAATTCCCAAATTACGGCTGATCAAACGCCAACAAATCTGGACACTTACGGCTCAGGGATGGTTGATATTTCTGGCTACTACCGCTTATTTAATGTTCTTGACAATTACTCATATCCATCCATTTCTAGCCGTAAATTCTCCCATCAAAACAGCAGATATATTGGTTGTTGAAGGATGGGTACCAGACTATGGAATACAACAAGCTTTGAATGAATTTAATAGTGGTTCTTATCGCCTAATTATTACTACTGGAAGCACCATAGACATAGGAAGTTATCTGATTGGATACAAAAACTTTGCAGAAGTTTCAGCCGCCACCTTCAAAAAGCTCGGTTTAGCATCAGACAAAGTAATAACCGTTCCTACACCTTCGGTTATCAAGGATCGGAGTTATGCATCTGCTGCCGAATTTCGCCGCTGGCTATCTACTTCAGATGTTAAGATACAATCAATTAATCTTCTCTCCTGGGACGTTCATTCTCGCAGGAGTTGGCTGTTATTCAAAAAAATACTTGCTCCCAAAATTAAAGTAGGTATAATCGCAGCGAAAAGTAATAATTACAAGCCAAGCAAATGGTGGGTTTCTAGCGAAGGTGTGCGAACAATCATGTCTGAAACTATTGCTTATATTTATGCCCGATTTTTAAATTGGAAAGCATAAGGGTCAAGGGTTAAGAGTCATTAATTATTCTCTTCTCCCACTCCTCCACTCCCCCACTCCCCACCACATCAACAGAAAAGCCTAATTTAGGGAATACTCAATCCAGTAGGACTGAGGATGGAATTGTGGTAGAAGAGGGTGCGTATTGGCTAGCTTGGTCGCAAATTTCTGGGATTGGCCCAGTATTGCTGCGACGATTGCAACAGCATTTCGGTACGCTAGCAATAGCTTGGAAAGCTAGCAAGGCTCAGTTGAGAGAAGTTGAGGGTTTTGGTTTTCAGACATTAGAAAAAGTAGTACAACAGCGATCGCGTCTACACCCAGAAAACCTATTCACTAAACATCAGCAAGAAAACTCCCATTTCTGGACGCCAGCAGACACAGATTATCCCCGCTTGCTGCTGGAAACTCCCAGTCCACCGCCAATTTTGTACTATCGCGGTGAAGTTGAACTACAAGAAAATCTTGGACAAAAACCACTGGTTGGGATTGTGGGGACACGTCAACCATCTGAGTATGGTATCCGTTGGACTCGCCAAATTAGCACAGCTTTAGCTAAAAATGGTTTTACAGTTGTTTCTGGTATGGCGGAGGGAATTGATACAGAAAGCCATACCGCTGCGATGAAAGCAGGTGGACGCACGATCGCGGTTTTGGGTACAGGTGTAGATGTCATCTATCCACACAAAAATCGAGATCTGTACAAACAGATTTTGACTGCTGGGTTAGTTCTGAGTGAATATCCAACGAAAACTCCACCCGATCGCACTCACTTTCCTCGCCGCAATCGGATTATTGCAGGTTTAAGCCGCGCCATCTTGGTAATGGAAGCACCTATAAAATCTGGTGCGTTAATTACGGCTACCTATGCAAATGAATTTGGTCGTGATGTCTATGCACTACCTGGAAGATTAGACGACAACCCGTCTCAAGGTTGTTTAAAGTTACTCAATCAAGGAGCTTCTTTTATTCTCAAAGAAATAGACGAACTGTTAACTATGTTGGGAGCAGTTCCACAACTGGATGTAGTGGAAATATCCCCGACATCTGAACAATTAAGTTTAGCTGATTTATCGCCAGAACTACAAAGGGTAATGGATGCGATCGCTTGTGATAGTCTACCCTTCGATTTTATTGTCCAACAAACAGATTTACCTGTTGGCTCAGTTTCCAGTGCTTTATTACAGTTGGAACTTATGGGTTTAGTTTCGCAATTACCAGGAATGCGTTATCAGAAAAGTTAATACTTTAAGATATATTAATTTTTAGATATGAGACTTGCTCTATGACAAAATAAACTGTAATGAATTTTGCTTTGATAAATTTGTCAAGTTTGTTAATGAGCAAACTGGGTATCAATAATGTGAAAAAAGTTGATTACAAACCTATGAATTTATTCATGATGTTTCCAGTCTTCAACATTTAATCCTATGCTAAAGTACTTTGAAAAACTCCAAAGAGAACTAGTAGTGGAATTTATGATCAGTGGTTTAGGTATTGAACACGGCACTTTACTGAATTGCTGTGTTAAATGCTAACTAATATTCTCTTTATTTAGATGAACCACCAATTATGAATTTAACACTTAGATCTTTGGCTCGCGAAGTTGTCAAAGGGCCTATAGGACAAATTCTATTTTTTGGAAATGCTCGTTTTTGCCCTATTTGCCAAAGCCATTTGCGATCTTTTTTACCATACGGCTATCCCAGCAGACTGGATGTTAGGTGTCTGATCTGCGATTCAGTAGAAAGACATCGGCTAATATGGTTATTTTTTCAAAGGAAAACTAATCTTTTTGATTCAAATAAGAAAAAAATGCTCCACGTTGCACCAGAAAGGTGTTTAGCTACTCGGCTGAGTGGAATGCAGAGTATAGAATATTTGTCCGCAGATATTTGCAATCCTGCTGCTATGGTGAAAATGAATATCACAAATATTCAATATCCCGATAATACTTTTGATGTGATTTATTGCAGCCACGTTCTGGAACACGTTTTAGATGATCGAAAGGCGATGCGTGAGTTTTATCGAGTCTTAACTAATGGAGGTTGGGCGGTACTACAAGTACCAATAATGTTAGAAACTACTTATGAAGATCCAGCAATTATAGATCCTGTTGAAAGAGCAAAAGCATTTGGTCAATCCGATCATGTTAGATGCTACGGTCAAGATTACGAGAAACGTCTAATTGATGCTGGATTTAACGTCAAACGTATTAAGGTAACTGAAGTTGTTAAGCAAGAGGAAATAGAACGGATGAGAATTGATGAAAAAGAAGATATTTTCTTCTGCACTAAGTTATAAACTCATAAAATCCTAAATTATCTTGGGGGATAATATTGAGGATTGATCGTTGGCGATGGATAACCGTTTATAGGTGTAGTACTTCTCATGCTGTTGGGTGGAGGAGCGATTATTGGAGACTGATAGCCGCTTATGGGCATATTATTTGTTGTAGTGTTGGGTACAGGAGGAGTTATAACTGGGGATTGATAACCAGTTCCAGGTATAATAGGTGGCGTATTGTTGGGCGTGACAGCATTTTGGCTAAACTGTTCGTAAGTAGCACGAGAAATTGAGCTAATCAGTTTTTCGGCGCGAGGATCGTTATTAGGGCGTTGTACCATGACAGCGGCTATGTAGCGTTTGCTAGTTGGGATATCAACCAAACCGACATCTGCCAGCATTGTCCCAATATCGCCCGTTTTGTGGTATATTCTTGCACCTGTGCCTAAACCAGATGGTAGCAAATTATCTTTCTCAGTTCGGCGCATGATATCAAGGATTAGATCGCGCGATCGCATACTCACCAAATTACCCTGATTCACAATAGCGATCAAATTCCCCAATTCCTTGGGACTGGTAGTGTTTGTCCCTTGTAAATCTGGAAGTTGATTCCGAATTGTTGTGGTTGTCAATCCCCAACTGCGGAAACGTTGGTTTAGCGTCTCCATACCTCCCAAATGGGCAATTAACATATTTGTGGCCGTGTTGTCGCTGATTGTAATCATCTTAGTTGCGACTTCTAAAGCTGAGTACTGCGTTCCTGCTGGTTTGTATTGCAGATTTCCTGAGCCACCAGCCACCATTTCCTGTTGCATGGTTAGCATTTCATCTAGGCGAATTTTCCCCGCATCCACATCCTGGAAAAAAGCAACTAGAATCGGCACCTTAATCGTGCTAGCCGCTGGAAAACTGGCGGAGCCATTCATATCCACATAAGCCCCAGTATCCAAATCTACCAAGAACACTCCTGGCGTCAGATTGGGGTTGGCTGCTGCTAGATTTTGCACAGCATTTTTCAAGGGGATAATTTCCTGGGATAAATACAAGCTCGAAATAGATGAGCTTTGGGTAGGTTGTGGCTGCGATCGCCCTACATTAGTATTAGATTGCCCCGAAGAAGTTGTACTAATGCGATTAGCAGGGTCTAATACCGACAACACCGTGCCCACAATCGCACCAATACCAACTCCTACAATTAATAATCGCAGGACATATAACATGGTTCTTGCCATTGGCTTTAACCGCGTCTTACGCGATACTGTCCGGCCTTTTTTCGGCAACAACTGCTTTTCTACACGCACTGTTTTTAACTTCACAGCACCTGGTTGCAAGGGTGGAATCTTCCCCTTCGCAGTTGGAATTGGTTTTACTGCTGCTGGCATGATTAACCCCTTTACCCTACGTGTACCAGTAGGTACTGGGGGGGGACTTATACTTTTTTTTACGCGTGTTGACGCCACCTCTGCACCAGTAGCAGAGTGCTGCTGGCTGTTTTTCGCTTTCTTTTGTACCACCTTTTGAATGGGTGGATGCTGGCGATTGTTTAAAGGTTGACGCCGCGAGAAAGCTTTTAGTTTGTCACTCGACTCTGACACCGCTACTCCTTGTGACACGCTTGACTTTTTGATTACAGATTCCTGACCGAAAACTTAATCTTCAAATGCCACTAAGTAGCATTTTTGTGTTTATAAGTTTAAGCCATATTCATTATTTTGGGGATGATTGGATACATAGTGAACTACCCACACTGACTTGGAGTACCAAGTACAGTTTGGGCTTCTGTAATCACGGGGGAGTGCCTAAACTTAGACTTTCGCCCAAGACTAGGACTTACATCCCCTCCTACAGCAGAGACGGCTGAACCTTCCGCCTTTATCATTCTGATTCCTTCTGCTCTAATATTTATCGCTGCGTTTCCATCACGGTCATGATGAGTACCACAATGAGGACAAGTCCATTCCCGGACATCCAACGGCATCTCACCTATTTGATAAAAACAATTAGAACAGAGCTTAGAACTAGGGAACCACCGATCAATCTCAATCAACTTCGCGCCTTTTCGTTGGAGTTTGTACGCTAAGAAGTTAGTGAATGTTCCCCATCCGGCATCAGATATTGATTTCGCCAATTTGTGATTACGAACCATGCCCAATACATGAAGATTTTCTACTATGACAGCTTGGCTATCGCTGACCAACTTATAACTAAGTTTATGTAGAAAATCTTGCCTAGAGTTACTAACCCGTTCGTACACTTTGGCAACAACTTTTCTATATCTATTTTTGGATTTACTCCCGAGTTGTTTACGTGCTAATTTTTTCTGCTTACGTTTCAGATTTTTTTCATGTTTGGCAAGATGTTTAGGGTTATCGTATTTAGAAATCTTCTCGCCATCAGTAACAACAGCGAAATGTTTCAGACCTAAGTCAACACCGTAAATCTTTCCTTCTGTAATAACAGAGGTTCCCCCTTGTGTCTGAGTCAGGATAGACGCAAAGTATTTGCCTGATGATGTTTTACATACAGTTACAGTCTTGATTTTCCCCTCAATTGGTCTATGTATTTTGGCTTTTACTAAGCCAATATTGCCTGGGAGTTTGACAAAGCCCTTACGGGTTCGCCAGTTCCCTACGGAGGGAGACCTTCCTTCAGGACTGGACTCACCATCTACAACCTTGACGTTTTGAGGATACTGAATAGACTGCTTACCCTGCTTGGATTTGAATTTAGGAAAACCAGCACGTTTCTCAAAAAAGTTTTTGTACGCCGTGGTCAGATTGAGTGTTGTAGCTTGTAAAACTTGGCTGTAACAATCAGATAACCAAATAGTATCAACAGATTTTTTGAGTGCTGGAAGAAGTGCGTTGAGTGCTGCGCGAGTAAGTCCTTTCCCTGTTTTTTTGTAAGTCTCAATTGACTTATTTAGGGCATAATTCCACCACCAACGAGCGCAACCAAAAGCTTGAGCTAATTGTATCTCTTGCTCTTTTGCTGGATATAAACGAACTTGTACAACCTTGTGCAACACTTAACATCACCTCCTTGATAGATTTATCTTACCATGATATATATTTGATGGTAAGCTCTTAAAAGAAAATAATTGTTGATTCGTCATACATCTAAGAGGATGTTTTTTGCTGTACAAAAACCAAATATTAGATGCAATCCTTATCAACCGCCTTATATCCCGCCACTGATTCCGAGTACAGAATTCAGTGTGGGACTTACGGCGTAATAGTTAAACAATGAATTACAAGTTTTCACTATTATGCTGGTTTTTCAGCGCCCATTCCACTTGGTGTACAATCCCGCGCAGCATTGCTACTTCACTTGTTTGCAGGTGAGCACGATTATACAGGTGGCGGAATTTTTCCATCCGACTAGCTGCCGTGTGTGGATAAAGGTAGCCTATCTTCAACAGTAGTGATTCTAGTTGCTGATAGTACGCTTCTACAACATCTAAAGATGCAAGTTCCGGTTGTGATATCTGAGTCTCAGGTAGTTCTGCACATTGTGCCAGTTCATAACAGCAGATTGCCACAGCAGTAGCCAAATTCAGAGATAGATAATTTTGACTTGTGGGAATGCAAACAAACCGCTGAGCATAGTTTAATTCTTCATTGCTTAATCCCCGGTCTTCCCTACCAAAAATTAGGGCTGCGGGTTTTTCTGGTTCCTCCAGTAACCAGGGTAGCGCAGTGCGAGGGTTTTCTAAGGGAATTTCCCAACTCCGAACGCGGCCGGTGGTAGCGATCGCTCGTACACATCCCTGCAACGCTTCTGGTAAAGTTGCTACCAATACCGCAGATTCTAAAATTTCTTTAGCATGGACTGCCATCTTTAAAGCTTCCACCGACAGCGGATTGCACTGAGGATTTACCAATATTAAATGATGTAGCCCGAAATTTTTCATTACCCGTGCGATCGCCCCGACATTTAAGGGCCCAGCTGGCTCTACCAACACAATTCTTAACCCAGCCAAGCCCATATTTTGCCTCCTGCGATCGCACTAAAGAAATAATTATAAGGGTGCTTTCAAACAAGTGTGTCTTTCTCACCATTGTAAATATGGTATGACAGGCATATTTAACGGGGCGATCGCACCATCACGATCGCCCCGAATATTAATTTTGTCGTTGTGTAGAAGAGTCGCAAAACAGGTACTAGACAACGCCATACAGCATTTTTAGCTACAAATTATTTTGCACCCTTTGCCGAACAATGCAACTGACGCTGACGATAGCGTAGAGAGGTTAACCCTGCCCCTGCCAACAACGTAGCGCCTATTGTCAACGGTTCCGGTACAGGTTCAGCAGACCTTGGAGTCAGTAAGAAAGCTGCTCCATAACCGTCCTGATTCGTGCCTGTTCCGACAATTTGCCCCTTGTTATTAATGGCTTCCACAGTAGATAGACTCCAACCTAAACTGGGGTCAATCAATGTGTTGAGGTTTCTTACGCCAGTAGTACTAGTCCAGAGAAAGGGGCCATCTGTATAACGGTAAAAGAATCCATTTCCTATTACCTGACCTGCATCGTTGATATCATTGGCAGCTATACCAGTATAAAGATTTACGTCTGTTCCTGGGACTGGGATAGTAGATCCCAGGTCAATCACATCATCACCGTTGCTCTTCAACACAAAGGCGCTACTGATAAAAGGGCCAGTATAGTCATATATGCTACCCGCTATGTCTCCGACATTATTGATGGCGCTAGCAGCGCTACTACCTTTATCTCCTAATATGGTGTTGAGGCTAGTCATACCACCGCTGCTAGTCCATACAAAAGCACTTGCAATTCCTGCATCGTTAGTAGCTGTATCGCTAGCAGAAGTGATTCCCACCACCTGGCCTGCATCATTGATGTCCAAGGCCTGACTGTAATTGTATTCGCCATAGCTTCCTAGAGTACCGAGATTAGTCAAACCAGTGCTTTTACTCCACAAAAAGGCGCGAGAGGTCGGCGGCGGAGAGTCATCAGTTAATCCAAGGTTTGAACTTCCTACCACCTGACCTGCATTATTGATGCCTGTGGCTACACTGCTACCACCTAGAGTACCGAGGTTGGTCATACCACTGCTCTTGCTCCACACAAAGGCTCGATCACCCTTACTGCTACCCGATTGCCCTACTACCTGACCCATATCATTGATGTCATTAGCAACGCTAGAAGACCCACCAGAGAGGGTACCGAGGTCGGTTATGCCACTGCTCTTACTCCACACAAAAGCGTGATTCTCCTTGCCAGTATAGAATTGTCCTACCACCTGGCCTGCATCATTGATACCATAAGCACTACCCTTGCCGACCTCGGTGAGGTCATAGAGAATTGCTGCCATTGCTGAAGGGTTTATCCCCAGCGTCATCAAGGCAGCTATTCCACATAAAATTGGTAACTTGGTTACGGTTGTTTTTAATGTATTTATCAGCACCATACAACTTATTACCTGTAAAATATCAATTTGGAATTCAAAATCTAGATATTGACAAGACTTACTAGCTTAATACTGTGGTTTTTGAGATGCGATCGCTATTTATCTGGTGCAATACCTGGTAAATTTACCAGTTACTTTCGCCAACTCCGTGAATAAAAAGCTTCAGACCAACTGAATTATAAGATTTAGTCTTCAGTAAAATTTCTCAGATTCATGAAAAATTTACTTACTTGTTAAACTTTTCACAATTGTTCAATGTGGGATTTTGGGTAAATAGGGTAATAAAAAGCTCCCTATAATAAATGATCTGATTTCTCAGAAAAGTATGTCCACACTATATTTATCTATAATTTAATCACCGCAATATTACTAACTTTTAAATAAAATTATGTATAATACTGTTAAATATACTGACATTAATTTAGACTTTTCAAACACCCTCTGAAGGTGGAGCAGATTTTGAACTAATTTTAGCTATGCCCAAGCTTAGTCATAACAAAACTATGACTTAGTTAAAAAGACACTAATTCGCTACGGGTGAAAAAAATAATCTGTTACTCTATGTAAATGGACGTAACTGGATTCGAACCAGTGACCTCTACGATGTCAACGTAGCGCTCTAACCAACTGAGCTATACGTCCTTAACCACACAGTTAACAAATGTAGCATAGATTTTTCTGAAACGCCAAGAATAAAGTCAGAAATCAAGCGATGCCTAGATTGGGCTATGCCTACGCTACAATTTGACGTAACTGACTATTTTTTCGGCTGTATCTCCTGTAGTTTATTCTTTGCCGATAGCAGTAGCTCTTGAGCTTTTAGATAAGCTGTTGTGCCATTTTGCACCTTTTCTAATCGATTAATAATGCTCTGTAATTGGCTAAACATGCGATTGCGATCTACATACTGAGCATCAGCGGGAATAGAAGCTATCAAGCTTTGAATTTCCTGTTGTGCTGACTCTAAAGCATATACAGAATCTTGCTCGGCTTGCCGTCTGATCTTGACTTGACCTAAATTAGTCTCGTAAGTTGCTAGTAATTTCTGCGCCTGAGCATAACCTACCAAGTCTTGTGAGGGAACTTCTTGTAGCCGATTAATTGCTTCTTGCCACAAATATTCTATCTGTTGCCATTCCATAACAGTATGAGGTGGATTTTGTCCAGCTTTAGCTGCTTGCCAAGAAAATTGCTGCGCTGCTGCGATTAAGGCGCTGATACGCTCATTCCCAGCAGCCAGTCCAACGACTTCTTGAAACTCACGCTCATAGAGATCTACTTGGTGATGTGCCGTTTTTCCAGCTAAGGTTTGACTAGGAATCTGCTCTAACTGATTGAGCGCTGAACGCCAAGCTGCGATCGCACTCTGTTTATCTGTTACTGTGGAAGCCTGTTCATATTGCTGTTTTGCTTTTAATAGTATCTGTGTGTTGTCGGTAAGCAATGTCTGAGCATTCTTTTCTTGAAAGACTTTAGCTGCTAAAAACCCAACTTTGCTGCGAGCTGTATTAAAACCGTAAATGCTAAACCGTTGGTCATACCACCAATATTTATATTCTGACCTATCGTTGACAAGCCAAGTTGGCAACTCATCTAGATGTTTTTGTGTCTCTTGAAGCTTCTGTTCCCCTAAAGCCAAATCTGCTGCACTGGTGGCTTGTTCAATCAACTGTTCTGCTTGTTCAACTGATGCTAATACTTGTCGATAGTGATTATCCACGTTCATATAGCTAGGTAACAGTAAAAAAGGCACATTCTGCTCCACGGGACGGCGAATCACCGGGTAAGGCTGGTTTGCTACCCAAACTCCGCCAACGGGAATACTGATGAGTATTGTTAACCAGATAATTTTCCCACCGATACCCCGCTTAGCTTTACTAGGCTGAAGCTGAGAGTTTTTATTCAAAACTCGCGCCTCTGCTGCCATTTTATTTTCTAGTTCGGCAAGAGTTTTTGGTGTTGATGGTGTTGCAGCCCGTGATGCTAGAGGTTTTTGGCTAACGATAGATGGGTCTATCTCAGAATTATTTTGAGGGTTTTTATGTAGAATTTTCCAGCTAATTTTGTGTAAAAACGTCATATTTAAAATAATTAACACTTAATTTATTATTCCCAAATGCAGATGTAAATTCCAACGTTACTATGATTTTTTACTAATGCTACAAATTGTCTACAGCCATTGTTGCTATTTTCTTGAAAGCTGGAAAACTATCTATACAACTGAGAGATGTTTTACCCTTGTTGGCGTATAACTTTAGATGGTTAAAAATTAGTAGTCAATTTGGATAATATTTACAAAGTAATAAAAAATAATTTTAATAGATAGAATGTCAACTGCTTTAATTACTGGTGCTTCTAGTGGTATTGGTAAAGCCTTTGCTAAAGAACTAGCTGCACGCAATACAAATCTTGTTCTCGTTGCTCGTTCGCAAGAGAAACTGAATCAACTAGCTAAAGAACTACAAGAGCAATACAAAATTCAAGTAGACGTTATTACTAAAGACCTCACAGAACCTAATGCGGCTGCTACTGTATTTGATGCTACGAAAAGTCAGGGATTAACAATTGACTTATTAATCAACAATGCTGGTTTTGGATACTATGGAGACTTTGCCGAAGGTGACATTGAAAGACAACTTAAAATCGTACAATTGAACATTTTGGCATTGGTAGATTTAACCCATAAATTTCTCCCACTAATGCGGCAACGTCGTTCTGGAAGTATCATTAACGTATCTTCAATTACCGGATTTCAACCGATACCATACCTTTCTGTTTATGCTGCTAGTAAAGCGTTTATTCTCAGTTTTAGTGAAGCACTATGGGCAGAAAATCGGGACTATGGTGTCCGAGTTTTAGTTACTTGTCCAGGGCCAATAGAAACTAACTTTTTTGCAGAAGCTAACTTTCCTCCAGCGCTAGCTGGAAGTACAGATAAAACATATTCGGTAGAAAAAGTAGTTGAGGACTCTTTGCAAGCTTTAGAAAATGGCTACCCAACTGTTATTAGTTCTGATACTACCACTCAACTTAGAAGTAAATTATCTCGGCTTGTACCGCGCAAAATTCTGCTGAATATGCTGGCTAAATATTTTAAAGCCTAAGAAACGTTAAATTTTAACTCTACATGTACCGTGTTAATTGAACTCGGTAACGGTCTTTTTTGGTGACGGCGATTTCGCCAACTGCTAAACGTCCCTTACCTCGAATGGCGATTAAATCGCCTGATTTAACTTGAGAACTAGCTTGAGTAACTTCCTTCCAGTTGACGCGGACATCACTGGCGTCGATTAAATCCACCATTTTGCTGCGTGACATCCCAAAACCAGCCGAGGCGATCGCATCTAACCGCAAAGAAGCCTCGACAGTAGTTAATTCTTTTTTCTTCGGTTCCCGAACTTTTAACTCGTTGATATCAATCGGCTGAGTTTTCACACTAACCGATCGCACCTGTTTAAGACTCATTTCCAAAAATTCTGTCAACTCTGGCGCTACGATTACCTGTGCTCCCCGTTCCCCCAGAACAATAATATCCCCAGTCTTTTCGCGGACAATTCCCGTCCCCAACATTGCGCCTAAAAAGTCGCGGTGAGTCGCTGTATCAAACAAAAAATTTCCCGCAATTTCCAATGCAACTAGGCTGACTTGAGATTGCTCTAGGGGGATTTCCGAACGTGCGATCGCTATTCTTTGGCGTTCAGCTTGCGGATATCCACCCCATGCTACCAATTGCACATCAGTTAACCGACTAAACACTCGTTGAATTTCTGCCAATTCTGGAGGAGACAAAAAATCTGTCAAAACTACTTCCCAAGTTTTGATCGCTTGCTCTCCCTGATCGATTACACGAGCTACAGTATCTCGATTTTCAACACCTTTTAAAAGTTCTTCTCTTGGTAACATTCTGAAAATTTATCAATTATAAGTTGAGAATTAATCTGCTAAAACTGTCTTGATTCTAACTTTAATTCCCATTCCAGTAGGCTTTCATCTTTCATGTGAACATCAACCACACATCTCAGATTAGCTGCGATCGCCCGATAAGTTTTGGGTATATTTAGGTAACAAATCTTGCATCTCTGATGTGTACCAATCATCAGGAACCCCTACCCCAAAAGCCTCTCTACTTGGAATTTGTCTTTTACAATAGCGGCTTGCGCCACCTCCAAAGAACAAGGAAGCAACTCAAGCCGCTGTGTCGTAATATGTAAACTCTGATTTATTTGCTACACGCTAGTTGTATCAGCATAACCTTGGATATTTTCTGGCTCAAACTGACGTAATATCCGGTTTGCTTGCCGAGTCATAGTTTCAGAACCTTGAACCGCAATTAAGTATTTACCCGCATTCAGACGGTTGCGGTAGGGTAAAGCATCACCACTGCCTACCACTAAGCCGACTCCGCCACCAACAAAAACACCACCCATAGCACCACTAGCAGCACCCAAAAGTCCCCCAATGATGTGATTACCAATTTCACCCGCCCAGGCAAAAGTATCCAAACCTGTAATCAGACTGAAGGTAAATCCTGCAAAAAAGCCAAATGGTACTAACCAGATTGTCATCAGCCGTGCTTGCTTTTCAGCTTGCTCTTTGGGGTCAATTAAGCCAAACTCGTCAGCAGTTTTATACCCCCTCCCCAAGATAGTACTGTTTATGCCTTCTTTTTCTAAGGCTAAGTAAGCAGCTTCGGCTTGGATGCGGTCTTGTAATACAGCAACAAGGTAGTTCATTGATTAACAATAATTGTCTAATAAAAGTTTTTGCTTTAATTAACAGCGTAACAGTGCTGGTTGAATCAATCTTGCATTAGTAGGTAGAAGTCAATTAACAGGAAGTTTCTTAACTCTGACTCCCGTCTCCTATCTCCCATATTCCCAAATTGAGAGTAGTACAAGTTAAATGCATATCAGTCGATCACTTTAGCGAATCCAGTGGCTCACAAAAATTATTCACGCCTTGCTTAAGGACATATATCAAAACTGGTGTTGCCAAAATCTTGGGAAACGTCGGCATTGTTTTAAGGTGTTCCATCATCTCCTGAAGTGAGCTATTCAGCAATTCTTCCCGATATTCCTGTTCGCAAATGACAGCACGCCATTTTCTAGCCAAAGCATCTAACCACTCTGAATTTGCTCTTTCGGGTTGTTGTCCTGCTCGAATCGCTAGCGTCATCGCTGCATCTTCTAAATCTCCATCACAGTCTTCAATCAAGTCCAGCGCTTCCAGAGCAATGAGATCATCTGCCAATTGAGAGCGAAACTGTGCAATCTCTTTCGATGTTACTTGAGTCATGAGTCCTTGACAAGGCGAGGGATTGAACACTCAGTTATGTTAGTCCAATTTTGACTCAGACAATAGAGCTATTGGTAAAGTATATCAATAACTTCTATCCTAATCACGATAATTGGTGATTGTTACCCTAAGTATAAATGCACTCACTTTAAGCTTCGTAGTTCCCAACATCTGTTAGAATGCAACTTTTTTTACCAAAAAATCTTCTACTTCAGCAATAACACTGCAATAGAAGATTTTTTGGAGATTTTCATAAAAAGCGGTGGGGAACCACGCTCGCAAGTAGCGCGTGGTTTTTCATAAAAAACGCTATTTTATTTTGCGATGCCTTGATAGCAGATGCATGGTACTAGGGTAATCCTCTGGCTGTGACGGCTCGTTGTAACTGAGCTAAAGCGCGGTTGTAATCCAAAATCGCTTGAACTCGATTACCTTCAGCTCTTGTCAGGTCATTTTCGGAGTTAATGACATCAGTTTGAGTACCTACACCAGCTTGGAACCGTAAACGCGCTAAACGTAGAGCTTCCCTAGCTTGTTCTAAAGCAGTATTGGCAGTTTGAACGTTGTTCAAATTAGATTGCTGGGTAGAAAAAGCTTGTTCTACCTGAAAGCGGATTTGGTTACGTTGCTCGGCAAATTGAGTTTCTGCGATCGCAATATTACTTCTTGCCTGAGCCGCCCTTGCTCTTGATGCTCCCCCATCAAACAAATTTAGGCTAGCCCTTACACCCACTGAATAACCATCAGTAACGCTGACACTATCATCGAACTGATCTAACAGACTGTAACTGGCAACAAAACTAACTTGAGGCCCTAGCTCCGAAAGTGCTTGGCGTCGTTGTTGCTCGCTAATGTTACGTTGTGCTAACTGCTGTTGCAGTTCTGGACGGTTTTGAAAAGCTCGCACAATGCTTTGCTCTAGCGTCTGGTTCCAAAGACCGGCTAATTGCACAGGATCAGCCGCGCTGATATTTACTGACTGCGTCAAACTTAACCGAGTAGCTAACTGACGACGGGCAATTTGCTGCTGAGAGCTAGCATTAGTCAGATCTTGTTGGGCATTTGCTAAATTCACCTGAGAGCGCAACACATCGAATCGGGTACCAACCCCCGCTCGTTCTAAAGCTTCTGCATCGCGCAAACTAGCTTGGGAGTTATTCACAGCCGATTGAGCAATCCGTACGCTTTCATCTGCTTGTTGCAGATTGTAGTAGTCAGTAGAAACATTCAGACGAATTTCCTCAGACCGAGTTTCTACAGCTAACTCATCAGAGCGTGCCTGTTCTTCAGCCTGCCTGATAGCAGCTTGTCGCCTCCCAGAAGTATAGAGGTTATATGTCAGTTGTGCTTGCCCGGAAAAAGCTGTACTAGCTTCATCTGCTGGCTGTGGTAAACCCGTTTGTTGTGCTCGTTGTTCCAACTGAAGCTGACTGCTGGCAGACTGCTGGCGGGTAATATCCGTACTAACATCAAGACTAGGAAACAAAGCAGCTTGCTGCTCGCGTACAGCAGAGCGACTGCGTTCTAACTGCA
This sequence comes from aff. Roholtiella sp. LEGE 12411, assembly GCF_015206995.1. Classification (GTDB taxonomy): domain Bacteria; phylum Cyanobacteriota; class Cyanobacteriia; order Cyanobacteriales; family Nostocaceae; genus Komarekiella. The sequence continues at coordinate 17,280 of NZ_JADEXR010000073.1, forward strand.
ATATCGCCACCTGTAAATCCCGATTATTACGCCGTGCTAACTCCAGAGCCTGTGCCAAAGTAATCGGCTCATTCCTCTGAAGTGTCACTTCCTCCGGTTTAGTAGGATATTGCAGAGGATTTGGACTGGGATTGAGGTTAGCAGGAATTTGTACAGAACCTGGCGATACAGGAGTTACAGTTCCTGGCGCAGTCGGCGTTTGCACAGAACCTGGCGATACAGGAGTTACAGTTCCTGGCGCAGTCGGCGTTTGCACAGAACCTGGCGATACAGGGTTTACAGTTCCTGGTGCAGTCGGCGTTTGCACAGAACCTGGCGATACAGGAGTTACAGTTCCTGGCGCAGTCGGGGTATTATTCTGAGCCACGCGTTTTTCAGCAGTATTTCGTTGTTGGCACGTGGTTGAAGTCGAGAGCAAAGAAGCCCAGGGAGCAGTTTTGCTATTCCCCACCTCCTGTGAACACCTATCCATCACCAACAGTTTTGCTGCTCCTGCACCCGTGGCTGAAGTTTGTAAAAATGTCTGCAACTGAGTATCAACATTTTTCTTCTGAACCGCTGGCTTCTTTACAGCAGCTAGCGGCAAGATTTGTTTCGAGATAGAAGCAGGTTTTGAAGTAGAGTTGGAAACTACTATATTTTCTAATTTCTGCTTATAATCGCCTGAATTACTCTGTTGTTGGTGGCTTTGAGCAGAATGATTCACATTTAGCTGTTGAGAAAGATCAGAGGTAGATGTCAAACTGAAAAATCTACCTTTGTCTTTCTTGGGTACTTGTTCTATTGGTACACTAGTATATCCAGTCACCAGCACTGGAATACTCTTATTAATTAAAGGCTTTACATCGAGTTTAGTGAAATCAGGAGCAGGTACTAGGGCTGGAATACTAACACCACCACTGTTAGACAGTTGGGTATTCATAATGCCCGTAACCAAGGCTCGACTATGAGTATAAGCCAAAACACTAGGAGAAGACCTCGGCTTTACCCCACTTGCTTTTACAGTATCAGCCCAAGCAGGCTGGGTCGTTAAGACCGCTGCTGTCACACCAGGTAAGAAGCTATAGAATAGTTGCTGTCCTTTCACCGCATCGCCTCACACGAAAATCAATCTAGCGGCAGAAACCTTTTCCTCACCACAGAATATAGCACGATACTAAATTTAGGAAGGGATATACTACGATACCAAATTTAAGGATCGGAACTCTGTTTGTCTTCAAAACGTCTAACAATGCGAGAAAGTTCCGCCTTTTCATCAATATTAACGCGGGTTGGAGCACCACTGACAATTCGTTCGTAGTTACGGAAAGAATCTTTAATTTCGGGGCCATCGGCAGTGATATTGTACTCACGGATACCCTTGTCGTGCCATGATCCCCGCATTTTAAAGACGTTAATTGCCCGTGACATTTCTCCACGAATTTCTACGTATTGCAACATCAAAATTGTATCTGTAATCGTGGAAATATGGGAGTCTGTAATGGAATGTGACCCCATAAATTGGTCGGTTGTGTTGGTAAAGAAACCAGTTATTTCTTCTTGCTTAGCGTAACCTGTAACACCAATTACAAATTGCCGAAATGCATTATTGCTTACTCCTCTAGCTAGTGCTGAGAGGGAATCAATTGCAATCCGAGCTGGCTTAAAGACGGCAATTTCTGATTTAATAATTTGCAAGTGGTCTTCTAAACCAGTTGATTCGGGATACGTACAAATTATTTTGAGTAGACCTTGATGTTCTAACTCTTCAAAATCAATTCCCCAAGACGAAGCATTGCGAGACAGTTGAGCGCGTGATTCTTCATAAGCAAATAATATCGCCCGTTCACCAGAAAGGCAGCCATCTTGAATAAACTTACTTACTAACAGCGTCTTACCAGTACCTGTGGCTCCCGTTGCCAAAATAATAGAATCTTTAAAGAATCCACCTCCACACATTTCATCCAAGGTTTTGACCCCAGAGGAAACCCGTACGTTAGAAGACCTTTGAGTTAGGCGCATCGCCCCCAATGGGAAGATGTTAACACCTTCATTAGTAATTGTGAAAGGATACTCACCTTTCATGTGAGTAGTACCGCGCAATTTGAGGATTTCACTCGTTCGACGGCGGCGTTCTCCTTCTAATACGTTACGAACAATTACTACATTATCGGAAACAAATTCTTCCACTCCAAAAGAGGCAACAGGGCCATATTCTTCACTACGTTCAGTAGTTATGATAGTAGTGACATTCAATAGTTTCAGACGTGCTACAAGACGAAAAATCTCACGCCGTACTACTCCCATTGCTTCATACTGCTGAAATACCGCTGTTATTGAATCGATTGAAACCCGTTTTGCCTTATATTTACGAATGGCATATTGCAATCGTTCAATGAGTGCCGAAAGGTCAAAATTACCGACGATATCCTGACCTTCTGGATCAGGAGAAGCATCGAGAATAAATAACTTACCTTCATCAATGAGACGCTGCAAATTCCACCCAAAAATATAAGCATTTTTAATAATGTCACTGGGTGATTCTTCAAAAGTAACAAATACTCCTGCTTCATCAAAGTACGTGATACCGTTATAGAGAAACTGAAGAGAGAATAAAGTTTTGCCTGTACCAGAAGTGCCGCTTACCAAGGTAGTTCTACCAACTGGTAAACCGCCATGACTAATATCGTCAAAACCTTCTATCATCGTGCGAATTTTTTCTACACCCCCAATTAACGGCGTTTTGTTTTGCTCTGCTTGGTCTTTTTCACTCATTGCTTGGTAACAAATTAGGTATTAAACCCAGTTATTCTATTACTAAATTTTGTACTTAACTTTTTTGAGGATTAAACATTTTACTCTTCAAAGTATTCTTCACTTAGTTCTTCATAAAGTAAATCTAATCCAATTAATACTCTTTCTCTGTCTGAAAGATCCCCAATAATTTTGCGAACGGGTGGTGGCAAAATTTTTGATAATGTTGGCGTAGCTAGTATTTTATCTTCTTCTGCAAGCTGCGGGCTTTTTAGTACATCGATTACTTTCAAAGCGTAAACACCTTGAAACTCCTGTTCTAAAATATTTTTCAGTGTCTTTAAGGCCCGTACTGAGTTAGGGGTGTTCCCTGCTACATAAAGCTTGAGAACATAGGTCTTTCTGGCTTTATTCATATTAAATACAGCCTATGCTTGTGGATTGCGAGGAGGTTATATTAGCAGCTTGTGCCAAGTTAAACATAAAATAAATAAATCGGATTTACTTAGAAATCGAACCTCTATAGACTTCGCACAAGTGAGCCAATATATCTATCAATGTCAAGCGGTAATCAAGTAATGTTTCATCACTCCTTCCTTCTAGTTTTAGCTGTATGGAAAATTCTTCAATTAACTCCATGTGAATTTTGATGATTTGGGGCACAGGAATACTAGCATAAAATACAGCATTGATAAATTTATCAATTTTTTCTTTAAGGTTTTTTTCTGTGGTGAAGTAATATATTAGTATTTGGCTATAATCTGATTTAAGCTGCTCTAATAGTATCTGCTGATCGCTTGAAGTCATCTGCTGAAATAGCTGCTGATTTTTTTGCTTGTGGCATGTAAATACATAGGAATATGCTTCTGTTGATTGTTCATATAGGTTTTGTTTTACCCACCTAGGTAAAGAGTAGGTTTTAGCAGGAATAGTTGCAGCGATAGGAAAATAGGATAACTGTCCAATGATTGTATAGAAAAGTTTCCATATCCACTTGCTCAAACCTTGCTGTTTACCCGAATAAAACGGATTATTTAAGCATTTTTTAACATTAGGTTCCAGAATCAATATAGGTAATAACATTTATGATTTACATATCTCCTTGATCGCGTTGACCAAGAGGGGTTAACTGAATTAGGTCTGGTGGGCGCTTCCACTGTCAAACTGAGTGTGGAGTAAACTTGTCGTTCCACATCAGGGCAATGCTTGACGTCAACAAATAGTGCTGGTCACTTAACAACCTGATGCAGCGACTAAGTTTTAATACTTAGTAGGTCGTTGATGAGGCATTCGCCGAAGAGGGTGCAATATTTAAATTATGCTTCGTATATACGTATCTATCTACCTATAGATTTTTAGATTTCACTCCTTGATAAGATACTTAAACGAACTTAAAGGTTTATGGCATTCTAAATCATTATAATTCCTCAAGGTTCTAAAGCGAATCTTTGGAGCCATAATTGTTTTAACCGTTGCTATCGATGAGGAGTTTCAATACCAGTAGGATACCGTTAAGGCTACTATCTGAAAAATTATCAGAGTGGCAAACACAAACGCCACAGATCTAAAAAAATTGGACGCAAGCAAGTGTCCGTGATAGCAAAGCCGATTACATGATTTTAATAGCGTTGAAATTGTAACCAGAATCGCTTATATGAGTCTTCTTGGGGGATATTACTTCAGGCGCAAAGAGCATCAGCAGTTGGCAGATAATCATGCCGGAGGTTCCCACATGAAGAATGACCCCCAAATCCCTATGTCAATGCTACAGTACCCGCTTTATGACTTTCTAGCAACCGTACCAAGCTGCTTAGAAACAAGTGCTCTGGCAGTGGTGCTGGAGATTTTTGAGAAAGAGCAGTGCGATCGCTTGGTGGTAGTAAATCAACAGCAAAGCCCCATAGGGTTGCTGTATTCTGCCCGTTTAATACAAAAATTATTAGCAGATGATGGTGATACATTTTTAAATTTACAGCAGTCACTCTCCACCTTTGGTCAAACTCTAATTGACCCAATACAGACAATACCAGCTTCAAAGCATGTAGAGCAATTAAGCTGGTGGTTGCGTTACCAACAAGCCCAAAAACACCAGAATTTAGATTGGGCACTGATTGACTCTGATGGCAAGTTTTTAGGGCTGGTAGATAGCTTACGCTTGTTGCAATTGTTGGTTAAGGAGAGAGTGGCAGGCTCATTTCCCCTTGGCTCCACTGCCCAGAGGGCATCTCAAGGGACTCCCCAAGAGTATGATGCTAGTGTGACAACTCACTCGTCAACGCAGGCGCAAAATGAACGCAAGCCACTAGTACACAACTCACTAGTACAGTTATTGGAAAAACTGCCTTGGCCTTTGATGTTGCAAACGGGTACAGGTGAGGTAGTAGCGCAAAATCCAGCTTGGTGGCAGCAATTAGGAGTTTTAAAAGATCCAGAAGGAGTCAAGCAGCAGGTTGAGGCAATACTTGCTCCTGTGCGAGTCAACAAACCAGAATACGCCACCCAAAAAGCAGTCAAGGTTCATCCCAATGGTAGAGGAAATGATCTTGACGATCAAGGACAACCAACATCGAACAAACATCTTTCAGAAGAACATACCTTGTCGTTCCAGGGTGAAGCAATGCCCCAACCAGGCTTGCCAATGTCGGAATCTCAGAACCAGGAACAGCAAGCAGTTGTAGAGACTCCATCAAGTCGGTGCTTCTTGGATAGTCAGGTAGGTACTTGCACCTGCGTTGTCGAAGTTCAAAATGGTCAGGAACGAATCTGGCAGTTTGCCAAAATTCCCTTAGATAGTCCGGAGTTGAAAGTTCTGAATACTGATCCAGAGGTTCTTCTAGGCAACGCCAGTACCTCTACACTAGCTCCTCAGCAACGCCAGTCCGCTCAATGGGGAGAATCTTCCGTTCGCGCAGCGTCTTTGCTAGGAGAAGTTCAGAGCGTTGGAAGGCGACATACTGAAAACTCTGAGCACGCGGCTGGCTTTTCAGCACTCAACACTGATTTATGGTTAGTGTTAGCTACTGATGTGACTGAACAGCAGCAGCTTTGCAAAGAACTAGCAGCTAAGAATGCCGATTTAATCCAACTGAATCGGTTAAAGGATGAGTTTTTAGCTTGTATTAGTCATGAACTGAAGACTCCGTTGACTGCTGTTCTGGGATTATCACGGTTGCTCGTGGATCAGCAGTTGGGAGAACTTAATGAGCGTCAAGCCCGTTACGCGGGATTAATTCATCAAAGTGGACGTCACTTGATGAGTGTAGTCAATGACATTTTAGATTTGACCCGCATGGAGACGGGACAGATGGATTTGACGTTGACCCCAGTCAAAATTCGTGCTGTGTGCGATCGCGCCCTATCAGAAGCAACAGCTATTCACACTCAAACTACCAAATCATCAACTACCGCCCAACCTCAAGCACGCTCATCCACTCCTGAATTCACTCTCTCCATTGAACTAGGCTTAGACCAGATCGTGGCAGATGAATTGCGCTTGCGCCAGATGCTAGTACATTTACTTTCCAACGCCTTTAAGTTCACCGAAATATCTGGTGAAATTGGGTTGCGGGTGAGTCGTTGGGAAGGATGGATTGCCTTTACCATCTGGGACACAGGCATCGGCATTCCCGAACATCAACAACATTTAATATTTCAAAAATTCCAACAACTAGAAAATCCTCTCACCCGCCAGTTTGAAGGCACAGGTCTGGGGCTAGTATTAACTAGGGCCCTGGCTCGCCTCCACGGAGGAGATGTCAGCTTCTTATCTCGTGAAGGTAAAGGCAGCCAGTTTACACTGCTTCTACCACCAAGCCCTCCGAAAACAAGCTTTTCTGAGCCAGAGGTGGGAACCACTGAAGACTGGGAGATACAGCCAAGAGGAATCCCTACAACAACTCGTCAGCTTGTCAGTGCGCCCTCGCAGCATCACCCCACATCTTCGCAACGGTTGGTCTTGGTAGTCGAAGCAGTAGCCCGATATATCGAGGATTTGACCGAACAACTCAAAGGTTTAGGCTATCGAGTCGTCATTGCGCGATCGGGAACAGAGGCGGTAGAAAAAGCTAGGCGCTTGCAACCAATAGCGATATTTTTGAATCCCTTGCTACCCTTATTGTCTGGTTGGGATGTGCTGACTTTACTAAAATCTGATAATGCCACTCGCCATATCTCCGTAATTGTCACAGCGACGGGAGCTGAAAAGGAGCAAGCATTTGCCAACCGAGCCGATGGTTTCTTAAGCTTGCCAGTGGAGCATCAGGTTTTGGCACCAACCCTGGAAAAATTATGTGCCACACCAGAAGTTCCTCAGTTAGGGTCAGATAGCAGCAAAACCATCCCGGCTAACACTCCACTGAGAATTCTCAGGTTGGTGAATCCTGAGTTGGAATCGGTCAATCCCCACCCCTCACTTCGAGAACACCGGGTGATTGAAGTAGATGACTTAGATCAAGCAGAACTCTTAGCGCGAGTTTGGCAGTTCGATGTAGTTTTACTAGATGTAGAAGGTTCTGTTGCCCAAGATTACCTGCAAAAACTTACTGGACACGCACGTTTGGCGGCTCTGCCGTTGGTTACTTGTGATGTCGCAACCACCTTGGCGGCCTCTCAAATACCAGGGTTAGCTGTGTTTCCCTGTTTAACACCAATTGGTAAAGACAACAGTTGCAGCGGGAAAACAGATGCTTTATTGTCGGTACTGCAAATTGCCTCTGGTATCTGCTGCCCTCCCAACATATTAGTAGTTGATTTAACAATGCTGCGTGATTTACCGCAGGGAAGACGTAAGCAGGTAAAAGGTTATCGAGCACAAAAAAATTGCTCGATCAGTAGTGAAACTGCTGAACGGGGATCTGAATGGTTCCAAGCCTTAATTCAATACTTACAAACAGGAGGTTTTAAAGCAGCGATGGCTCGCTGTTGGGCAGAAGTGCTACAACAAATTCGTCACCAAAGCGTTGACTTATTACTGATTTGCTTAGGAGAATCCGCCATTCATAAAGAGATGCTAAAAGCACTCAGAGCATTGAAAGATTTACCTTTCAAGTTACCACCAATTTTGGTACTCAACCAGCGATTAAATCGCACCGAGGTAATTTCTCAGCCAGAGGTTGCTCATGAGCAAATTCAGAAGCAGAGGAAGAATGGATTGGAATCTATAGAAACTGTTGTGGGGGCGATCGCAACTCAAATCCTACCGCGTTCCATATCAATGGAAGACTTATTAAACCAGATCAATCAAGCTCTAGCTGCCAACGCTCAACATAACAAATTCTGATCAGGGCATTGGGTATGGGGCATGGGGCATGGGGCATTGGTTTTTCACAAATCACAATTTAATGAACATCAAATGAGATATCTAGTTTTTGATTTTTCCTTTTCTTAAAAGGAACTCGAATCAGATTATAAGCTCCCTTGGTGGCTAAATTCTTGTAATCATCTGGCTCTAAGTTCATTTTGAGAAACTTTTTCTGCTCAGCTAGAAGCAGTAACGAAGGTGGCTGTGGTGTCTTAGCTGCCTCGTTTTGAATATGCTTGACAACTTCTTGAGGAAATCTTAAATAATTTACCTGGGTTTGGCTGTAAAATGTCACACTAGGTTTTTTAAAGCCCATCATTACCAATTCTTCATTTGGTTGTTTTGATTGCAGTGCGATCACAGACAATTCTCTTAAGGGTAATTGACGCTCCCGATCAATAAAAAACATCGCAGGCGTTAAGACAACGATCAAAAATGCCACAAACCCCAGCAAATTAATATTGATAATGTAATTCCAACGGCGATTTAGTAACAAACCTGCAACTAAGACAGCACAAACAAGCCAAATTACACCCCCTGTTACTGGTAAACCCGACTTTTGAATTAGTATACGGAAGTTGGGTATAGCCGGATCTCTACCTAATAATTGGCTTAAATTAAACATTCCTACTGCCAAAAATGATAGAAATACAACATTCACCCAGCCGCTTACCCGGAGAAAAGGGGAGGGAGATGGGGGATGAAAAGAGGGGGAAAGAATTGTTTGCTTTGCCTTTGTAGCTTGGAAAAAATCGCTCCACAACAGCGCCACTAGAATAGCCGCTGCTGGCATTAAAGGCAACACATAACTAGGGAGTTTGGTGACAGCAATGCTGAAAAAGCCAAAGATCCCAGCAAACCAGAACCACGCAAATAAACCCAATTGCTGAGAGCGTTCCTGTAAACGCCAGTGCGATCGCTGCCAAAACTTTAGCCTAGTTATTGCGATCGGCAAATACACTGAATATGGCGCAAAGCCTAAAAGCACCACTAAAAAGTAATAATACCAGGGAGCTGAATGATGATTGACAACGCCCGTAAAGCGTTCCAGATTATGATAACCAAAAAAGGAGTTAATATAACTCCAACCATTGCGCCAAGTCACTAACGCATACCAAGGCGCTGATAAACCGAAAATAATTAAGATACCTATAAGGGGGCGCATTTCTCGCAACACCTCCCGCAGCTTCCCTAAATAGAGCAAAAACGCAGCAATAATTAACCCTGGTAAGACAATTCCTACCGGGCCTTTAGCTAAAATTGCTGCTGCAATTAGTACATAACAAGCTAAATACCACTTATTGGGGAATGGAGAAGTAATTTCGCTCCGAGATTGGAAAAATTCCTCTCTAATCCCCAGTCCCCAGTCCTGAGTACTTCCTTTTCCTGCATACCCCAGAAAGAAGCATAACAATGCTGACGCCATACATCCGGTGAGCAGCATATCTGAGACACCCGTTCTCCCCCAAATAATCATTTCGGGATTGAGTGCCATCATAGCTGATGCCACAAATGCTGTTAAGTAGCGGCGAGTAGAACGTGAAACTTTTTCTAATTCGTCTTGTTTTGCTAGACACCACTGTACGGTGTAAAAAGCCAAACTAATTACGCCCATTGCAGCGATCGCAGAGGAAAGACGTACTGCCCACTCATTTACTCCAATGATTGCATAGGCGATCGCCTGACACCAATAAATTAAAACAGGTTTATCGAAACGAGTCTCGCCGTTGAAAAATGGCGTAATCCAATCACCTGTAACAAACATCTGACGCGAAGCTTCGGCAAACAGTGGCTCTGTTTCATCAATCAAGCCAATACTGCCTAAATTCCACCCAAAAGCAACCCAACCAATTAAACTCAACCATAAAATCGACACCATCACAGCAAGGGCTGGACGCTTTCCTAGATTGTTGAACCACTGCTCAACAGCGCTTGTAACACTCAATTTCAGCCTCAATCAATCAATAGTCAACAGTCACTAGTCAATAAGTCGTTGGTTATTGATGTTTTGTTCTTCCTTCTTTTTGAGTTTTTCATTATGAACTACGAACTATGGACTCAGAACTAGTTGCCATTCTCTGCTTTGGGTATTCCACGTAGGTGAAGAAGTTTCCCCCACAACATACGGGCCCCAGTAGCGACGGGAACCATCTTGTGCAAAGGCAACTAAAATATCCCCCTTTTCCAGCTTTAAGTTACCTTGAGGCAAGGATAGAATCAGCCCTTTTTCACCACCTTCTTTGGGAGCAAAGTCCCAATGTGCTGGAACATCATAGTTAGCCTGTTTAGAAGTTGCGCTTTTGACTCCCGCCTGTCGCGCCAGTAGGGCCAGCCGCACAGGCTGATTTGTGAGATTGCTCATCCGCAAAGTCCCTGATCCCTTGGCTTTGTCAGATGATTGATTCCGGGCCAACACAGGATTAGTATTATTTTTAGCACTATATTCTACCTGATTGCTTGGGATCGTTGCTGAAGTAGATAAGCTGGCGGAGATCGCTTTTTCAGGTGAAACAGTTACAGACGGAGTTTTGTCTAACTGTGAAGCTTCTGTTGATGTTTGTGTAGTAGATATGTCGGTGTTTGCTGGCTCAAAAGATATGCTCATCTCAAAGCAACTTACTACTAGCCCAAGCAGTCCCAAGCAAAAAGCTGTAACACCAACGTTACGATACACTACTGAAAATCTCATATTGGATAGTCTTTAGAAATAAGAATTTTGTTTAGGCTTGACCAAATAGTAGCCCATTATCACAAAAGGCAATCAAAAAAAGTAGCCTATTATAGATTTTTCGGAAAAATTAAGCTCTAAAATGTATCATAAATATCGTTTTTAGTAGAAAGCCTTTGGTGTAGGTAATTCACCTGATGATTGATTCAAGAAGATTGTAAACACCCAGTGCCTCGTGTATTACCCGTGGGCTTGAGTAAAAAAATAAAATTGGATACACAGCCAGCGAATTCATTGATAAAAATCAATAAAAATTTTTAGTCAGCCGCTAGCGATCGCAACAAGGTGTGATCAGCCCAATTTTATGAACACTCTACTTAGCTGTGAGATACTACAATACGGACAGCCGTCTTTCGGGGAGCTACACTTTTCTAGAGATGATAAAATGTATAAACTTTTTTGGACACTGGAAAACCAGCACATATTCACATACTAACAAAGAAGCTTATGCTATAACCAATATCCTCAACATAGGAATATTTCACAGGTCGCGGCGTTCCTCTCCCTGGATACTGGGTACTGGATACTGGGAAAACATTATTTTTAATTTGAATACCACTACCCCAATCCCCAATCCCCATTAC
>NZ_JADEXR010000008.1 GCF_015206995.1 aff. Roholtiella sp. LEGE 12411
GGGGATGGGGGATGGGGCATTGGGCATGGCTTAGATGTCCTATGGGTTAATGAAGAACACAAAACTACATAATTCGGTAAAATTGGGTAAAGCAATTTTTGCGCTTGTTAAATAAAGGCATCAGCAAACCCATGCAGCTGAAACTCAGTGAGTCCCGATTTCCCTTTGCTCCCCTATTGTTAATCGCCCCGTTTTTCCTATGGGGAACGGCAATGGTAGCGATGAAAGGAGTAATACCCCACACGACACCGTTATTCATGGCTGGAGTGCGTTTGCTACCAGCTGGAGTGTTAATTTTGATCGCAGCGGCATTAATGGGTAGACCCCAGCCCAAGGGTTGGTCAGCATGGTTGTGGATTACCTTATTTGCCTTGGTCGATGGGACACTATTTCAAGGCTTTTTGGCAGAGGGATTAGTCAGAACTAGTGCTGGGTTAGGGTCTGTGATGATTGACTCGCAACCTTTAGCTGTCGCCTTGCTGTCGTTGTGGCTATTCCAAGAACACATCGGTTTTTGGGGATGGCTGGGGTTAGGATTGGGAGTCACAGGTATTAGTTTAATTGGTTTGCCGGATGAGTTGATTTTAAATTTTCTGGACTCAGGTGCAAATATCACACTAGGTAACTGGCAAGATTTATTTGCTAGTGGTGAGTGGTTGATGCTGTTAGCAGCGCTGTCAATGGCTGTGGGAACGGTAATGATCCGATTTGTGTGTAAATATGCTGATCCGGTATCTGCTACAGGATGGCACATGATTTTAGGTGGATTACCGTTATGGGGAGTTTCCTCAGTTGTTGAATCCCAGCAGTGGCAAAATCTGGGAGCGTCTGAGTGGATGGCTTTGGGTTACGCTACCATATTTGGCAGTGCGATCGCTTACGGATTGTTTTTCTACTTTGCCTCTAGTGGTAGTCTCACCAGTCTCAGTTCCCTCACCTTCCTCACACCGATTTTTGCTCTGCTTTTTGGTAATCTCTTCCTCTCAGAAGTTCTCAGTCTGTTGCAGTGGATGGGAGTAGGCTTGACTTTAATCAGCATCTATCTGATCAACCAACGCGATACCTTATCTGGGCAAAATAACACGGTTCCTGTCAATGAAAAAATTACTACACAGCAGCAACAGCTTTTAGAAGCATCGGCTAATAAGCTAAATTCCGTAACCCTAACAGTGAGAGAATCTGAATCAGAAATCTTGCCCTAACCAACAACAAATGAAGAGATGGGCAAAGGAGTAACTAATAACAACTGAATACGGACAAGATTTTTTGTGTCACGTTATTAGTTAACATTTAGACCACTGGAAGTTATTGTTGTATCCATGACTTCAAAAGCACGTTCAGGCTGAGACTTCCAAAATTATGAGGCTGCGCCGTTGCTCAATCTTAATATTTACCTGTTTCTCTTGCCTAGTTTACCCAAATCGGGCAAGTACAGCTACACCTAACCTACCACCTAAAATCATTGTTACTTCTGCGATTATTGCTTCTCCAATTTTTGCTTTTGCTAATTCAACTCCCCAACCAATTGCTAAGCCTAAGCCAACTCAGCGAGGTTTAGTTTGGTGGTCACTATTGGGACTTGGGTCTTTGGGGACTATTGGCGCAATGCTATATCTGATGAAATGGGTTCGTCAGGTCAGATTAGCGCAAAATTTCAAAACTTTAAGTGAAGCTAACAAAGACCGAATTGTAACGCCGTTACCATCAGAGACGACACCAAATCAGCATCAAGATACATCTGTAACTAGTTCACACACATCATCAACTACAAATCTGCTGCTACCAGAAAAAACCTCTCGTCTTGCTAAAGTCAATATTTTTGACGAATTGATTAAAGACTTAGGTAGTCACGACCCAACAAAGCGGCGCAAGGCTATTTGGGATTTGGGTCAGCAGGGAGACTCACGAGCAATTCAGCCACTGATGGAGTTGATGATTGATACAGATTCTCAACAGACTAGCTTAGTTTTGGCAGCTTTAGCAGAAATTGGTGTCCGCACACTCAAACCGATGAACCGTGCTTTGGCAATTTCAATGCAAGATAAAAGTCCACAAGTGCGCCAAAATGCGATTCGTGATTTGACTCGTGTTTATGACATGGTGAGTCAAATGAGTCAGGTGTTGCGTCATGCTCTGGAAGATCCCGATGCTGAAGTGCAAGCAACAGCAAGGTACGCTTTGACTCAGATCAATCGAATACGTAGCTTGTCTGAACAAAAGAGTTTACCAGAAGATTCACACCAAGATTCACGACAATAAGCCTAAAAATATTTCAACTGGATTTGAATATTGGTGTTCGGCCCTGCTACCAAAAACGCTGCTTCGCCAAACTTGGGCGCACTTGTGCGAATTTCTGGGTTTCTGGAAAACCCAAAGCCTTCGATGGGCATACCAAGACCATTAAGGTTGAGCGTACTGTCATTATTTTGATCGTGGATGACAGCAACGGCGTAGTTACCTGCTTTCAAGTTATCAAAGCTCATTAGTAAGGGAGTTTCGTTAATTTTAGTACACTGTGTTTGCAAAATGCGATCGCGATTATTGGGAAATCCTTGACTACTAGCAAAGATACTAACGCAGACTTGTCCTTGTTTGTTTTTTAATCCATCAATTTCTACGGCGAGTTTACTCTTAAAACCTGCCTTGGCGCTAAGTGGCAATGCCAGTCCCATAACTGCTAGCAGTAGCATACTAAATCCCAATCTTTTGACCATAAAATTTTCAGTGGTATCGTTTTTAATAGTGCTTAGTCCGCACTGACTGTAGTTTATTGGCTTTATTTTGAAAATGCAAATATAACTTAAGATTGCATTAAGCAATTAACTATTTCCAGCTATAAGTCATATAAAATACTTATCATAGATGACTCCCTCAAAGATTGATGCCACATCATAAAATTCACGAATTTCTTGAAAATAACCAGGCTTGGGTTACAGAAAAGCTGGCTATAGACTCAACTTACTTTGAAAAGTTGAGCAATGGACAAAAACCACCTTTTCTCTACATTGGGTGTTCTGATAGTCGTCTGCCCTTAACAAATTTTACTCGCAGCGAACCCGGAGAATTTTTTGTACATCGTAATATTGCTAATCAAGTTTCTCTGACGGATATTAACTTTTTATCCGTTTTAGAATATGCAATTTCTCATCTAGAGGTTAAACACATTATTGTTTGTGGTCACTATGATTGTGGTGGGATCAAGGCGGCGTTAGAAGGCAGAACAACCGGAATTATTGATAACTGGGTGAATCCAATTCGGGAGCTTTATTTACAAAATCAAGACGAAATTAATGTCTTAGCAACAAGAAAAGAGCGTCTGAATCGCCTAGCGGAAATCAATGTTCTGGCACAGGTTAAAAATCTCTACCAAACTTCCATTATGCGTAAGGCACTCCACGACCAAAAAGCACCTATGGTTCATGGCTGGGTGCTAGATATCAGCACTGGATTAATCAAAGATTTGAAGATATCAACTGTAAAATGGCAATTGCCTTCATGTCCTTTGTTTATTAAAGAGCCTCTAATTACTTTGACTGATTTTAAACCAACAGATGGGGTTGCAGGTTGTTGTTGTGAAGAACCAGATGAGGTCTTACCTGCGGTTGTCCAACAAATTAACCCGAAGCAAATTTATATTTCAGTGGTTGAGTCTGAGGGAATAGTTGACAATTAAACTTGCCCATACATTCTTTTTCACAGATGTCTAATTTCTAATAGCCGGGTATATTTGCAAAGTCAGGTCAGGTTCTCAGAATTATTTGTAACCATTCTTCAACGCGATCGCCCATAGCTTCTGAAGAGTATTCAGTTTCTGCTTTCTGGCGACAAGCTTGGCGATCAAGTTGATCTAGACGCTTTGTAGCTTCGACTAAACCTTCGACACTATCAGGTTCCACCAAAAAGCCAGTTTTACCTTCCTGGATAATCTCTGTTAAACCACCCCGACGATAACTAATCAAAGGTACACCGCAAGCAAGCGCCTCTAATGCCACATTAGGATAAGCCTCTATCCATCTGGGAGTGATTAATAATGCTCGACACTGACCTAATTCCTCTTGAAGTTCGTGTGTTGGTAAAAATCCTCTGTATTCTATTGGAGCATTAGGGTATTCTCGATTAATTTGCTCCCAGTAGGGTACATCCTGTATTAATCCAAAGATTTTCATCGGTATACCCGTAATCTGGGCTGTTGCTACAGCATCTTCTAGCCCTTTTTCTGGTGCTATGCGACCTACCCAAGCCAGGTAAGAACCAGGTTGACTGCAAAAGTGATAAACAGACAAATCCAAACCATTTACTAAACATCTACATTTATCTGCAAATGTAAAAGTAGCTGCTTGGGTTTGACCATGAACGCCAATAGTACCTGGAAAATTATTTGCTACCTGTTCAATCATTTGATCCATAACATCTGTCAAAGAACCCATACTGATGAGATGGGCGATCGGACGATTAAAAAATGGTGTTAAATACAGTGGCAGCCAATCATAAGCAAAATTCACAATTACATCATAGTCTGCTTGCACTTGGCGAGCATAATCCCACATATTCCCCAAAACAGAATTTTTCGGGATGAAAATTGGCTCAGTACGTGTCTGATTTTGGGCTGGTATCTGGAGTTCTCCAGGAATTTCCTTAATAGGTAATGAACTGCTAACAGATCCCTGGGGTGCGACGATTTCTAATTTGTTTCCTCGCCGCAGCATTTCTTTAGCAATGTTAGAGAGGGTCAACTCCACTCCGCCACCCAATCCTGAACCTAGTGAACCAATTGGGGTAGACATAAATAATAATTTATGGTGCATTTTCGTCGTTAATTTATATTCATAAACATCATTTTTTCTGCTAACTTGGTCTCTATAGTTTATGGAAAATATCCAAAATATTGTACATGACGCTTGAAGTCAAATGAACTTTATAAAAAGGTAATTAAGTAAAAATACATGGTAAATTATACCATAAATGTGTGTCACCATGAACTCAACATATTCTCCTTTAAAATAAAAATCTAATCGCTTTAGTTATTAAAAATCGTGAATACTGAGACAAAATCGTAGTATTATTGACCCATAATTTCTTAAACATCAGAGATTCCTTCATGAAAATTGCCTTAGTTGCAGGAGGTTATGTCCCTGCACCTCCCTTATCAAATTCTATTTTGACTCTGATACAAGAGTATAAATATTTTTTAGATAACATTGGACATCAAGTAGATATTTTTAACTATAAAGATGTTAATGAAGTTATAGATAAAATCAATAATAACAATTACGATTTTGTGCATCTACACGCCTATCAATTTGTTAGTCAATTCAATCAAAGCCTTAAACAGAAGTATTGTTTTAGCTGTCATAATGGTTATTTCCTAAAGGAAGATAAATGGGAAGAAGATTTTAAACAAGGATTTCAACATTTCTTAAGTATACCTGGGATAATTGCCCTTTCTCAGGTAACAAAAAATTTTTTCCTGCAAACAGGGTATTCTGGATACATATCAGTGCAAGTGAATGGTATTGATACTCAAAAAGTAAATTTTCAAGAGCAAGGAAATAATAAAGCTATTTGTTTAGGTTGGATTCAACCAAGAAAACAGCAGAAGATACTGGCACAAATCATAGATGGAAAGCTTGAAATAGATTTTGTCGGCCCTGTAGATGATCCTGATTTTGTAGAAGGCTCAACGACAAAACATTTAGGCGTATGGAGTTTAAAACAAGTTTATTCTCAACTCACCAATTATAGTTGTTTAGTTTTAATTAGTGATGGAGAAGTTGCACCACTCGTAGTACTAGAAGCAATGGCAGCAGGTTTATGTGTTGTTGTTTCCGAATCTGCTAGTGCTAACTTGCACTCTAAAGATTTTATCAGAGTTTTGCCAGATGATATATTAACTAATGCTACTACCGAAAACCAAAAAATTGTTTGTGACGCAATCATTGATTTGATTGACAAAAACAAATATGTTCGCCAAGAAATTGTAGAATATGTTAGAGCAAATTTTGATTTTAGTCACATCACCAAAAATTATATTCAGATGATTGACGAATTTAACAATTTTTATATTTGACTTTTAAAAATCTCAAGGTAAAGATTCCCAGTTGTTCAAATCAGTCAAGAATATCATTATTAAATATTACTTGTTTCCAGATCTGCAATTTGAGACTTTGCTCTTTCTAATTCTACCTGAGCTTGGTGAAGTTGGGATTGCAAGTGTTGCTGAGATTGCAAAAGTTGTTGTGTAGCAGTCAGCAACATGTATATATGGCGATGAGAATAATTTGATGGTTCTATTTGAGATAAGTAGCGTCGAAGATGATACTTATCGCGGGCATGATTTTTCTGAGAATGAATCATTGAATCAGGGCGCAGCCTGTAAAAGTAAAGAGGATATGTGTAATAGCCTATTTTTTCACTAGTTACAGATGTAGCCACCATAATTTGCCAATCATGACTTACTATACCTCTGTCTTCAGGATGTTTAAATTTACGTAAAATTCTTATAGAAAACAGCGAAGCAGCATCACCCCAACAATTTTCTTGCAACATGGTAGGTAGTAACCCACCAGTGAAAGAATAAATCGAAGTATCACGTTTAACGCCAATAGTATGGGTTCCAAAAGCCATCATTGGAGAGTTAACAATAGCAGTATTAGAACTCAGTGCTGCTTTGACATATTTTTCTACCATGAAAGGTAATGCTATATTATCAGCATCAAAAGGGATGAAATAATCCCCTTGGGCAATTTCAACTAAGTAGTTACGAGCCGCACCTAACCCTATATTTATATTAGATTTAATAAATTTAAAATTGGGAAACATCAACTGAGCTTGATTAATAACCTCCTGTGTATGTTCATCTGTAGAAGCATCGTCTAGAACAATTATTTCTAAGTTTTTATATGTCTGTACATTGAGGCTATTAAGACAGTCTAAAAGGTATTTGCCCAAGTTATAGCATGTTACTCCAATAGTCACCTTTGGTAGAGTGTCAGTTTGTGGAGATGATTTAACAACTAGTTCTTCAAGATACTTGATTTGATGAAGCTTGAATTGTTCGTTAATTTGAAATAAGCTGCTCTTTTCTGGTATTTCTAGCTTTTCTATATTTTCAAGTATGGGTGTAGAATAGGGAAGATATAGTGAGTGAGACGTTTTCCATCCGTAAGATTCTACTTTCGATTTAAGTTGGTAAGACGTGAAAAAGGCTAAATCAGCATTTTCAAAAGAATACTGTTCGTAATAGCAAATTTGCCAGAACACATAAGGATCATTTTCGATATATTTTTTGTTAGTCTCAGATATCCACTCATGTCCACCGTGCATGGTTACAGCGAGCAAACAGTTAGCTTCTAAGATGTTTGCTCGTTTTGCTTGAACACTACGGTAGCCAATACCGCAATATTCATGAAATTCCACATAAACAAGAGAGTTTTTAAAAGTAGCAGTAACAGCTTGAGTGAAAAACAAACAACAATAGCTTGTGTAATCAATCGGATTACTATATTGAAGTTGGGATAAAATTGCTGAGTGAATAGGCTGAAGATTTAAAACTTGCTCTAACTCACAAATAGAGAATATATGTTTGACATGAGGTATATTTGATTTACCCTCAATTTTACTTGGAGCACAGCAGAGTAGCAGGATTACATCCCATCCGTTTTGCGAAAGTTTTTGACTTAAAGTGTTGTAATAGGTTCCAATTCCACCATTCCCCAAAATACCTTCATATTCATTAGTAACTAGTAAGGCAACTTTGTCAGATGGGGATTGAAGAAAGTTGGAAACAAATACATCTTTAAAATTAATATCAAAACTTTCATCTGAACTGACACTTAGCATTAATTCATCATCAATCATCTATCAAATATCTTCTTTAATCACAGTTTTGGTTACTAGCTCTGCTTGCAACTGTTGTACTTGCAGTTGCGATCGCTTCAATTCAGCATCAATTTGTTGATATTCTAATTGCAAAACTTTTATTTGTTGCTGCATTTCATTAGCTTTGTAAGCCAATTTTGCTTTGTCATATTGTAGCTGCACTAAATTAGCTTCAATCTGAGTGGAAACTTGATCAATGTCAACAGTGACTTGAGCATCTAATGTTTCAACACCCATTTTTTTTATGGCAACATCGTGATAGCCATTGGGAGATAAAGCTAAGAAGATAAACTCCCATCCTTGGGTTAAGCAAAACTCATTTACAGCTCTTGAAACCCCGTATGGATATGCTTCAAGTGGGGACCATGAAGTATAATCATTGAATACTATAATTCCATTGGATTTCAGCTTTTGATAAGCGCATTGTATATCTCTAGAAACGCCATTATATGAATGGTCTGCATCAATGTATATCCAATCGAAATGTCCATCAGGAAACTGGGAAAGTCTTTCTACCGAATCACCTTCGTGAATTTGTATAACTCCACTTTCCATTTCCTGTAAAAATTTTTCTTTTTCAAAAATAGACCAGTTTATATCTATGGTATGCAGTGTTACTGGTTGAGTAACATCGATGATCATTCTTGCAAAATAACCTGTTTGAGTTCCAACTTCAGCAACAACTGCATTTTTGGGCAAGTAATTTAACAGATTCTCCCTAGCTGAAATTAACTTGCATTGCTTGACATGTATTTCTTTTAGAGGCTGAGCAAATTCAAAAAAATTATGATTATTTTGTTTACATTCTTCTATTGCTTCTAAGAAGTTATCTCTGGCTAACCAAAATTTTTGTTGGAAATCTGCACTATCCATACTTGACTATTACTTAAAATTTTGTGATTATTCTGAACATTTGACGAGCGAAACTTAATAAGTATTTTTAGTCGCTGATATATCAGCTTACAGCATCTCCATATAATTTTCGACATTATTTTAGTACCCGTATTTCTTACAAAATGTTGCTCCTGTTCAGATGTCTTCTCTTCTGTAAGGACAAGCCGCCCAAATTGGATCAATGGGGGAGCGATCGCAGCCTTATAATTTTGGCAAGACCGATTACTAAAGATGGTTCAGCATCAATTTGGGATTCCCTGCAATCTAGATGAAATCTAAAATTTTGCCATTACCTCTAAAACCTGGTGATTTGCTTCGAGTCATTGCTCCTAGTGGTGCTTTACGAGAATTGGCGGCGTTTGAGCAGGGTGTAGAAATTTGGCGATCGCGCGGCTATCGCATAGAAATACCTCCAAAGATAGATGACAAATGGGGCTATTTAGCAAATAGCGATGAAAATCGCCGTAACCAGCTAGCCACAGCCTGGAAAGACCCAGATTGTCGAGGTATTCTCTGCGCTAGAGGTGGTTTCGGCAGTACCCGCATCTTAGAAAATTGGAATTGGCACTCAGACAGTTCTGCACTCCCAAAGTGGTTAATTGGCTTTTCTGACATCACCGCTCTCTTGTGGAGCCTTTACAAAGTAGGGTTTTCTGGCGTTCACGGCCCTGTGTTGACAACTCTCGCCGATGAGCCAGATTGGTCACTTGAGCGATTATTTAATTGGGTGGAAGGGCGTCCCCTTGAACCTCTCAAAGGTTGCGCTTGGGGTGGCGGTATTGCTACTGGCGTTTTGCTACCCGGTAATCTGACTGTGGCAACTCATCTTTTAGGTACACCACTGCAACCCAATCTGGATGGTGTAATTTGGGCAATAGAAGATGTCACAGAAGCACCTTACCGCATCGACCGAATGCTGACACAGTGGCGTTTAAGTGGTGCTTTATCAAAAGTCCGGGGGATTGCTTTAGGCAGTTTTACTCGCTGTGAAGCACCGCCAAATGTACCTAGCTTTAGGGTAGAGGAAGTTTTGCGCGATCGCTTAGGCAATTTAGGAATTCCTGTTGTCTCTAACCTGCCTTTTGGTCACGACGGGCCGAATGCAGTTTTACCAGTTGGTGTGGAAGTTACTTTAGATGCAGACCAGGGAACATTGAATTTCTGATGATTAACTAGAAATTCCAGTGTGGCGCTGAGAGTTTCTTTTTAAGGTACACAAGCCAATTGCTGGTATAACTCCCAGAATTACTGCTGCAAATCCTTGTCCACTCCAATAGAGAATGGAAGTACGGCTTGCTTCTGGAATCAAATCTTGTACAAGCGAAAGTAGCCAAATCAAGATACTGATAAACAAGAAGGAGATTGAGGGAAGAAAACTCCACCACCAAACGCCTGCTGTGTATCGTCTTAATACCAGCCATTGACAAAGACCCAGCCAAATTCCCGAAATAATATATGCAATAGTTGACAAAAATCCATAAATAAGAACTTTTTCAGGAGATAAAGTTTCATTTAATGATGAGGCAATGGATGAAATGTAGTTAATCCAGTTTGTAGAAACGCTGTTGGTAATCAGCCAGC
This sequence comes from aff. Roholtiella sp. LEGE 12411, assembly GCF_015206995.1. Classification (GTDB taxonomy): domain Bacteria; phylum Cyanobacteriota; class Cyanobacteriia; order Cyanobacteriales; family Nostocaceae; genus Komarekiella. The sequence goes on from NZ_JADEXR010000008.1 coordinate 10,354, forward strand.
CGGCGCTGGTAGCAATTATCCACAGCCAACCAGGTAAATAACTGTAAATGATTAACGCTTGGTCGGCGGCGAAAATCACTGCAAATACAACATTGCTAAGAAATCTGACAAAAATGCTCAATGTTGGTTGTTGAGCAATACTAAGTGGCAAGCTTTCTAAAATAATTTTTTCTAACGCTATACTGGCAATGCCACCCACAACCCATCCAACAACGCTCATCAAGGTAAACTGGAGAAAGAAGCTTTGTCTGTGGGAGCGCGGAATCAAAAATTTTCCTGGGTTGGAATCGCTGTGAGTAGATGCAACTTGGTAAGGACTGTCAGAGTCAGATTGCATATAAAGTTTAGTAAAGAAGCGAATAGTACTTTTGCTGTGAACCTGCTGAAAAAGCGTAATCCCAGAATGATAAGCTAAACAGTGGCATAAAAAAGTGACTTAGGATGAAGTGATAAATGGGTGTTTCCTCAACGACTCCTCATCTGTTACGGGCTGCTCGTGGTGAAGTAGTAGATCGTCCCCCTGTATGGATGATGCGACAAGCGGGACGATATATGAAAGCTTATCGAGACTTACGGGAGAAGTATCCTTCATTTCGCGATCGCTCGGAAATCCCCGAAGTAGCGATTGAAGTTTCTTTGCAACCTTGGAGAGCTTTCCAGCCAGACGGAGTAATTTTATTTTCCGATATTGTGACTCCATTGCCCGGTTTGGGCATTGAAATGGACATTGCGGAAGGTAAAGGGCCAATTATTTACTCCCCTATCCGCACTCAAGAACAAATTGATCGCCTGCGTCCCTTAGAGCCAGAAGCAGATCTACCATTTATCAAAACAATTTTGCAGGCGTTGCGCCAAGAAGTGGGCGACAAATCAACTGTGTTGGGCTTTGTGGGTGCGCCGTGGACATTAGCGGCTTATGCGGTGGAAGGGAAAGGCTCTAAAACCTACTCCATCATCAAAAACATGGCATTCTCTGACCCGACAACACTACATCAATTGTTAGCTAAATTAGCAGATGCGATCGCTGTTTACATGCGCTATCAAATTGACTGCGGTGCTCAAGTTGTGCAAATGTTCGATTCTTGGGCAGGGCAACTGAGTCCTCAAGATTATGACATTTTTGCTCTCCCCTATCAGCAAAGAGTTTTCCAGCAAGTCAAGCAAACTCATCCCGATACACCTTTGATTTTGCTGGTTAGCGGTAGCGCTGGTGTGTTGGAAAGAATGGCAATATCCGGCGCTGATGTCGTCACCGTAGATTGGGCGGTGGATATGGCAGAAGCAAGAGCCAGATTAGGCAAGCACGTGAAAGTGCAAGGAAATCTTGACCCAGGAGTGTTATTTGGTTCCAAACAGTTTATCCGCGATCGCATTCTCGATACGGTTCGCAAAGCTGGCAATTGGGGTCATATTCTCAATCTTGGTCATGGTGTACTCCCAGAAACTCCAGAGGAAAATGTCGCTTTCTTCTTTGAAACGGCAAAGCAACTTGATGCGGCAGGAGTTAGGGGTTAGGAGGCAGAGGGTCAAGGGTCAAGAGTCAAGGGTCAAGAGTCAAGGGTTATTTTCTCACCCTCCTCCCCCTCTTCCCTCTGCTTTTCTTAGTAATTTACAGTTAGGTTTTTATGAGAACTTTTACCGCGATCGTCGAACGCGATTCTGATACAAATTTATTTTTAATTCCTAACTTTTAAAACACCCAAAATGAGCCAGAAACGGATTTTAGTCACCGGAGCAAGCGGCTGTATTGGTCACTATATCTCAGAAACTTTAATTCAAAATACAAATCATGAGTTATTTCTACTAGTTAGAAATCCCAATAAGCTGCAAGTTGATATTCAAGCACGTCCAGGTATCACCGTATTGCAGGGCGATATGCAGAAAATTAGCCATTTTGCTGATTTGCTGCAAACAATTGATATAGCAGTACTCACAGCCACAGCTTGGGGTGGTGATGAGACATTTGATATTAATGTAGTCAAAACTATAGAGTTACTCAAGCTGCTAGATCCAGACCGCTGCGAACAGGTAATTTATTTTTCTACAGCTAGTGTTTTGGATCGCCACAATCAACCATTAAAAGAAGCAGGGGAAATTGGTACAGATTATATCCGTTCCAAATATGAATGCTTACATCAAAAATCGAAGTTAGCGATCGCATCTAAAATTACTGCTGTTTTTCCTACTTTAGTTTTAGGTGGCGATGCCAATAAACCCTATTCCCATGCTACATCTGGCATTCCAGAAATTACGAAATATGTTAATCTAATTCGTTTTTTAAAGGTAGACGGCAGTTTCCACTTTATTCACGGGCGAGACGTTGCCACTGTAGTACAATATTTGATTGATCATCCTCCCCAAACAAATGAACCACGTCAGTTTGTTTTAGGTCAAGCGCCGTTAACTGCTAATCAAGCAGTGAAAGAACTTTGTGCTTATCTGGGCAAAAAGATTTACTTTCGCATTCCCCTATCTTTAGGGTTGGCTAATTTAATTATTGCTGTATTTCGTATACAGATGGCTGCTTGGGATAGATTCTGCATGAGCGATCGCCATTTTACTTATGAAAAAGCAATCAATCCCGATAGTTTTAATTTACCAAATTACTGTGCAACTATGAGTGATGTTTTGAAAATTAGCGGTATTAAAAGTGCTAAATAGTTTAGTTTATTAAAGGTAGCGGTTCTGTACTGTCACTTAACTGCTCCCCATCATTATGTAATAGACTCATTACTTTATCCTTGTATTTCTGAAATATGGGATAACGCTTAACTTGAGGATCAGATTTGCTTGGCAATTGGATTTGCAATTCTTGCTTAATTGTGCCTGGTCGGGCGCTTAACACGTAGATGCGTTGAGATAGAAAAATTGCTTCCTCAACATCGTGAGTAATCATAAAAATTGTAGTGTTTGTGCTACGCCAAATTTCTAGTAGAAATTGCTGCATGACTTCTTTTGTCTGCACATCCAACGCACCAAAGGGTTCATCCATGAGTAAAATTTTGGGTCTTGATGCTAAAGCACGAGCGATCGCTACTCGTTGTTTCATCCCACCAGAAAGTTCCTGTGGTAGCGCTTTAGCGAATCCCGACAACCCCACCACTTCTAAATAATCAGCGGCTTGTTGTCGTCGCTTTAGTTTAGGCACACCTTGCAGCTTTAAGCCAAATTCCACGTTTTCCATGACACTCATCCAGGGATAGAGAGTGTAGCTTTGAAATACCATACCGCGATCGCACCCTGGCCCTGTCACGCGCATCCCATCAACTAGGATCTCCCCTGCTGTTGGAGTCTCTAAGCCTGCAATTAACCGCAATAATGTTGACTTACCAGAACCACTTTCTCCTACTGCACAGACAAACTCACCCTCTTCTACGTGCAAATTGATATTTTTAAGTGCAGTCAATAAACCGTGTCTAGTTTTAAATTGTTTGTGGAGTTGATTAACTTCTAAATGCATAAAGCGTCTTTAAATACGAATTACGAATTGCCTAATCTTTAGCCCACTTGCAACAAACGCGCAGTAACAACCGAAACAAAAGGTCAATTGCTAAACCAATCAAGCCAATAACAATCAATCCAGCAAAAATTTCATCAGTTTTAAGATATCTTTGAGCAACACTAATCCTCCGACCTAAACCCTCTGTCGCTGCTACTAATTCCGAAACAATCACTAAGTTCCAAGATGCTGCCATGTTAACCCGACAAGTATCAATAATATTAGGCAGAATAAATGGAAAAATAACTTGTAGTAAAACTTGTTTTCTTTGACCCCCTAATGTATAGGTAGTTTCTAATAAGTGTTTAGGAACAAATTTGACTGCATCCATCACCATTAAGGTGTTAAAAAATAGAGTGCCGATAAAAATCAGCATTATTTTTGGAGTTTCTCCCAGCCCAAGATATAGAATTAGTAAGGGAATAAAAGCCGGGGCTGGCATATAGCGAACAATACCAATGATTGGTTCTAGCAATGCTCGGAAGCTAGCAAAAGTCCCCATTAAAGTACCTAAAGGAATGGAAACCATTGCCGCCAAAGAAAAACCAGCCACGACGCGAAACAAGCTAAAAGCAATATCTTTTTGTAAATCGCCACTTGCTAAAAGTCTTTGAAACGCACTCCAAACTTGACCGGGAGTAGGAAGAAATAAAGGTGGAATTAATTCAGTATTAGAAACGATCCACCACACAAGTATAGGGACAGTAATGGACAAGAACATTAAAGTCCAAGCCAAGTTTTTAGGGATATCCTCAGCGATGCGCCAAAAAACGGTTTGTGGTAATATTTTCTGAGGACGCTTAGAGTTTATTTCCTGTAAATCTTCAGCGTATTGGTTCATGATTTCTGTTTCGCGGCGTAGGCTTTGACAAAGCGATCGTCAAGGATTTGGTTAAGATTAGGTGCTTGTTTTGTCAAACCAGCTTCAACAAGAAATTTACTAATTTCCCCAGCAGCGTAACTCAAGGATTTCATGTCCTTACCGGGACTAAAAGCTTGCAAATTGTCTTCTATTGAAAAGATTTTAGTGCCTGCGTCGTATGCCTTATATTCGGAAACTGAGACGCCGGCGCGTTTCGCCATAATTTCGTAAGCTTTGTCTGGGTTTGCTTTGATGAAATCTAAAGTAGTAAACCAAGTATTGACTAAAGCTTGTACATCTTGCGGACGTTCGTTAATAAGTCTGCGGTTGACAACTAAATGGTCGGGAATCGCACCGGGAAAGTCTTTAGAACTAAATAATTCTTTGCTACCAGAACGTGATAGAGCTTTTGTGGTAAAAGGTGCAAAAACTCCCACTGCATCAACTTGACCAGCCACAAAAGCTGCTGCTGCTGCGCCTGTTTCTAGTGGTTGAAATTGAATATCAGCTTGGGTTAAACCTGCTGTTTTCAAACCTAGTAATAACAGAAAATGGTCAACTGTTCCTTCTTCAGCAGCAACTTTTTTACCTTTGAGGTCAGCAATGCTGTTGATTCCTTCTCGGACAATAATTTTGTCGTTACCAGTTGAATTATCGTTGACTAAAACAATTACTTGATCTGAACCTGCTGCAACTGAGCTAATCGTATCATTCAAGGTTTGGGTGTTGGCGTTAAGTTGACCTGCTCGCAGGGCATTAATAGAATCTAAATAGCCATCAAACCACTTCAAATCTACATTGACTTTGTTTGCCTCAAATAACTTTTGCTCTTGAGAAACTTGCCACGGAAACCAGCCTGGCCAAGCACTAAAACCAACCAGAACTGGTGCAGTATTAACTGAGGTAGTAGAATTGCTCGGCGTAGAATTTTGCTGGTTGGGAGTACAACTAATTGCGATAATAAGACTGAGTAAAAAGACTGTGAATAGAGATGATAACTTGCGAATATTCATTATATTTAACTCGGGCTTACGCTTCGTTGTAAGGGACTTTAGCTGGGAGATATTTACGTCTATGTTGTTATAAAGTTAATTAAAATCGATATTTAATGATCTATTTGTGAAGTATGGAAATGCTACTAATTGCTAATGAATATCTACAACATTGGGGATTGCTGCTGTAGATAAAGAATTTTGTTGTGGCTTCCCAATTCGGGAACGCACCCAATTAAACCAAACTTCTAATCCCTCATTTGCTTTAGTAGAAACAGGAATAATCTCAACATCAGGATTCATCTGACGGACGTTTGCCTCAATGCGGCTAATATCAACGTCTAGATAGGGAGCTAAATCTGTTTTCGTAATCACCAGACAATCTGCTTCTTGAAACATAATCGGGTATTTCAGTGGTTTATCTTCGCCTTCAGTAATACTTAACAAAGCGATTTTAGCGTGTTCTCCTACTTCAAATTCAGCGGGACAGACTAAATTACCAACATTCTCCACTAGTACTAAATCAAAGTCTGAGGGATTGTATTTGTGCTCCAGTTGATGAATTCCGCCTGCTACCATTTTGGAATCTAAATGACAGGAACGACCTGTATTAATTGCAATGACAGGAACATTGTATTTTCGCAGGCGTTCTGCATCTAAATCAGTTGTCATATCACCTTCAATGACAGCTATTTTTAACTCTTTAGTTAAAGCTGCAAGGGTACGTTCTAGTAGTGCCGTTTTACCAGCACCGGGACTACTCATGATGTTGAAACAGGTAATTCCCCATTCATCAAAATGCGCTCGGTTGTGGTCAGCGCCTTGTTGATTGGCGTGGAGCAAGTTAATTCCTAATACCGCGTCAAACGTTTGATGCATAAGCGTATTCAATCCTATCAATTTTCAACTCTCTACCTGAGCGAATATCATCCATTGGAGAATTACACTCAGGACAAGCGTACTGTAAACCAATTTGTGGTAAATATTCTTGTTGGCAACGATGACAAAAGGCAATTAGTGGTGTTTCCTGAATTATCAGTTTTGCTTTTTCTAAAAATGTGTTACGCGTTTGTACTTCAAAAGCAAATTGCAAACTTACAGGTTCAACACAAGTGAACTTCCCGACAATTAAGTGAACTTGAGAAATTTCTGGTCGCTCAGTTTGGGATTCCCACCAATCTTTTACTGTTAAAATTAGTGCCTTTGTCATGTCAGTTTCGTGCAAAATTTACCTCCATTCCTCAACTAACTCTGGTTCTGCTGCGGGATGAATATATACAGGTTTTTGTTTGCGTGGTAATTGACCTGATACAACTAAATGCGCCATCGTATCACAAATTACTCGCGCCGCCATTAATGATGTCATATCACTAATGTCATAAGGCGGTGAAACTTCTACAACTTCTAGTCCACAAACAGGTGCCTTTTGGATAATTTTGCCTAACAAATACAGCGCTTCACGCGGTAATAATCCACCGGGTTCAGGCCAGCCAGTTCCAGGGACAAATCCAGCATCAATGCAGTCAATATCAAAACTGACATAAACGCAATCTGTACCGTCTAATGCTCTTTCTAAAGCAAAGTTGACGGCTGCATCTAGCCCCATTTCAGTGATGTCTGTCACTGTTAAAATATTCGTGGCTCTTTCTCGACAAACTTTTACACCTTGACGCGGTACTTGCCAACCACCAATTCCTAATTGAACTAAGTTTTTTGCTGGTGCATTTTTGATATTTGTGGCATGAAACCAGGGACAAGTATGCATTCTTTCATCCAGGTCTGTTTCCTGGGTATCCACATGGCGATCAAAGTGAATAATACCCACTTTTTTATCGCCTAAATGACGACAAATACCACGGACTGTGGGAAAACCAATTGAGTGATCACCTCCCATAATTATGGGGAATGCACCAGAGCTAAAGATATGTGCAATACCTTTAGAAATCTGATCAAAGGACTTTTCATTATTAGCTGGAATGGTGAAAATATCACCAACATCGCATAGAGTAATCTGCTCGCGTAAGTCTACACCCAATTCAAAGTTATAAGGGGTGTATAATGCAGAGATTCGGCGGATTCCTTGGGGGCCAAAACGCGTTCCGGGTCGATAAGTCGTTCCAGAATCATGAGGTACACCAACGATCGCAACGTCATATTCACCAACTTTCCGCACATCTTCTAAGTAAGGTGCTTTTAAGAAAGTATTAATCCCGGCAAAGTGGGGAAGTTCCCCACGGGAAAAGGTGGGAATTGAGCGATCGCGTATACTTTCTGCTGCTTCTAACCCATATTCTAGTCCTTTGGAAACTTCCTGCTGCCACCCTGTTAGCGGTAAATGTGCTTCTTTTTCCAGCGCCCGGCCTGCTTGCGTAGAAGGTGGTTGGAAATGAGAATTGGAATCAGAAGAAGATTGTTCAGTCATATTTCGGGAAGTTTAAATTTTAAGATTTGCTAGGCAAAACTATAGCCCGGGTAATCCATAACAGATAATATTCTGCTATGTATCTCCCGGGCTTTTTTCCCGCCGTGTGACCAGTTTTTGATAAACTGGGTGCTTCTCTTGGACCAGTCATTTAACTTCAAAAGTGTTAAACCGGAACCCTAGAAGCTATTAATTTTTACCCAATTGCTAGTAGTTGTTTTTGGCACTTGGTTTTTTATACTCAAGCTTATAAATATCAAAAAGCATTGAGATAAAAAGTATCAGAAGTTACAAAAAATCTTAAATTTACAAAATGTTTGATCAAAAGTGACAGCGTTACTGTTATGAAAGCGCGATTCTCCCAAGACTGGGCAACAGCACAGGACATTTTGGGCATCTGGTGCAAAAGTATTGTATTATTTAGCCTTTAGGCTCTTTTTGTAATTATGATGTTAATGCAATCGGACTAACAGCCAAATGTTACGCTTTCTTTTAATAGATGACAACCCAAACGATCGCCTCTTAACAATTAGTCAACTGGAACGGGAGTTTATTGACCTCCAAGTAGAACAACTCACTACAGCAGAACAACTAACTCAGACATTAGAAAGGGGGGAGTTTGACTTGGTTGTCACCGATTATCAGTTGCGCTGGAGCAATGGTTTAGACGTGCTACGGACAATTAAAGCGCGTTATCCTCACTGTCCAGTGATTATGTTTACCAACAGCGGTACTCAGGAAATTGCAGTAGAGGCAATGAAGTCTGGATTGGATGACTATGTTGTTAAGTCACCTCTGCATCACGTACGCTTGAGTGCGGCTATTCGCTCTGCCTTAGGACAAGTTGAAGCTCGTCAAAAAGCAGCAGATTTAGAGGCGCGTTTCCAAACTCTGCTCAATCGGTTAAATGTTGGGATTTATCGGGCAAGTTTTGATGGTACTTTATTAGAGTGCAATCCAGCATTTCTGCGTCTGATTGGACTGGGAATATTGCCCCAAGAACAGACGAGTCAGTTTAGAGAGCCTTATTTTCAACTAGAAGACCATGCTCAACTAATCAGCCAATTGCAACAAATTGGTGAGGTGCGCGATCGCGAAATGCAACTGCGACCAGCAGATGGTACTCTGATTTGGGTGCGTGTCAGTCAGACCTTCACCAAAATGAATGGCAACAGCATCATTGACGGTTTGATAGAAGATATTAGCGATCGCAAACAAGCAGAGTTAGAACTAGAACAACTGCTGATCCGTGAACAAGAAGCCCGGATGGAAGCTGAGACCCAAAGGCAAAACTATAGTTTATTGTCTGAAGCTAGTCGGTTACTAGCATCTTCGCTCGATTACCACAAGACTCTAGCCAACTTAGCTAACTTAGTAGTTCCCACTTTAGCTGATTGCTGTTTTATTGATGTTGTCGAAAGCAATCTTACAGTCTTTGAAGAACCAGTTATTGCTGCTGCTACCCCGGAAATGGAAGCGTTAGCGCTTGTGCTAAGACGGCTTTATTCCAACTCAATTGATGCTGATTTTGGCGTGCGAAATGTTCTCACAACAGGTAAGCCAAAGTTAGTTAGTGATGCACCAGATGCGTTTTTACTTTCAACGAACCAGGATGCAGAACCTCTGCGGCTGATGCGCCAGATAAACATTCAATCCTATATGATTGTGCCGCTAGTCGCTCACGATGCCTACGGCGGGCTGCACCTACGCAAACTAGGTACGATTACTTTTCTAACAAACCAGCCGAATCGTCGCTACAGTAGAGCCAATTTAGTAATAGCTAAAGCACTGGCTCAACGAGCAGCTACCGCAATTGATAATGCTCGCCTTTACCAGCAAGCACTAGACGCCAATCGAATTAAAGATGAGTTTCTAGCTATTCTGTCTCATGAAATCAGAACTCCATTAAATCCCATCTTGGGTTGGGCAAAACTTCTGCGTAGTAACAAGCTAGATCAACAAAAGACTGCTTTGGCTCTTGAAACCATTGAACGGAATGCTCAGTTACAAACTAAACTCATTGAAGACCTACTGGATATCTCCCGTATCTTGCGAGGTAAACTAAGCCTCAATATTTGCCCAGTTGATTTAGCAACCATTATTAGAGCCGCGATGGAAACAGTCCGGCTATCAGCTGAAGCCAAATCGATTCAAATTCACTCTGATCTCGATTCCACTGTTGGTCAAGTATTTGGGGATTCGGGGCGTTTGCAGCAAGTCGTCTGGAATCTGCTCTCCAACGCGATTAAGTTTACCCCAGAAGCCGGACAAGTTGAGATTTATTTAAAGCCAGTTGATTCCCAAGCTCAGATTCGGATTACAGACACAGGTAAAGGAATCAGCCGAGATTTTCTCCCCTATGTATTTGACACCTTCCGTCAAGCTGATAGTGCAACAACCAGAAAATTTGGCGGCTTGGGATTGGGACTAGCAATCGTCCGTTATTTAGTAGAAATGCACGGTGGAACTGTATCAGCAGAAAGTTTAGGAGAAGGTCAAGGAGCAACCTTCATTGTCATGTTACCCATGATAGTTTCTGATGCACTGATGAGTAGCGAAAAAAGTAATGCAACGGCTGCTTGTGCTTCAGCTTTTGATGGTCTTCAAATCTTAGCTGTAGATGATGATCCTGATTCTTTAGAGTTAGTTACCTTCATTTTGGAAGAGTGTGGAGCAACAGTCAGGGCTGTGTCATCAGCAATAGAGGTATTAGAAGTCTTAGCACAGTCAAAACCAGATTTACTGGTGAGCGATATCGGTATGCCAGAAATGGATGGTTATATGCTGTTGAGACAGATTAGGTCACTTCCTCCAGAGCAAGGAGGGCAAATTCCAGCGATCGCTCTTACAGCTTATGCTGGAGAAACAAACGAGGAGCAAGCAATTTCAGCAGGCTTTCAAGCCCATATTTCAAAGCCAATAGACCCAGCCCAGTTAATTACAACGATTGCTAACCTAGCAATTAACCACAAAAAGTTTCCCTAGTACGTAGTCGCTTTTGGATTGAACTACCAGATTTTGTAGAGACACGTAGATATTTCAGCATTAGTAAGATAGCTTCAAACGAAAACGGCTATAGGCTAAAAATATCAATGGTAAAATAGAACAACTTTCAGGACTTACGCAAGTGTCATATTTTTAACGCCAGAGGTTGTCCAGAGTCAAAGGTCAAAAGTCCAAAAAACCTTGATTCTTGAACGCCACTTGCTTTAAGTCAAAAGAGCCGCAAGGGCGCAGTGGCTCCCCTTGACCCTTGACCCTTGACTCTTATACCAGAAGCCTTGTGTGCCAGTTGCGTAAGTCCTAAACTTTAATAAAAAGTCAATAGCTCTTATTTTCGTTAGAGTGAGATAACAATCAAAGTGTGAGGGTTGATACTGATGCGAGTCTTGCTAGTGTATCCGATATTTCCTAAAACCTTTTGGTCATACGAAAAGATTTTGGCATTAGTTGATCGCAAGGTTTTGTTACCACCTTTAGGTTTAGTAACAGTGGCAGCGATTTTGCCTCAAGAGTGGGAATTTAAGCTGGTTGATCGCAACATTCGCCCAGCCACAGAGGAAGAATGGGCATGGGCAGATGTAGTAGTTCTCTCTGCAATGATTGTCCAGAAACAAGATTTACTTGACCAAATCACAGAAGCAAAGCGGCGTGGTAAGTTAGTTGCGGTGGGTGGGCCATATCCTACTTCTGTTCCTCACGAAGTTCAAAATGTTGGTGCAGATTTTCTGATTTTGGATGAAGGAGAAATAACCTTACCGATGTTTGTAGAGGCAATTCAAAAAGGAGAAACCTCTGGGACGTTCCGCACCGCAGAAAAACCTGATGTCACAAGTACACCAGTACCCCGTTTTGATTTATTAGAATTAGATGCATACGACATGATGTCGGTGCAGTTTTCGCGCGGGTGTCCTTTCCAGTGCGAATTTTGCGATATTATCGTTCTTTACGGTCGCAAGCCGCGCACCAAAAACCCTGCACAGTTGTTAGCAGAGTTAGATTATCTCTACGAGTTGGGTTGGCGGCGGGGTGTGTTCATGGTGGATGATAACTTTATTGGCAACAAGCGGAATGTCAAGTTGTTGCTAAAAGAGTTAAAAGTCTGGATGGCAGAACATAAGTATCCCTTCAAGTTTGACACTGAAGCTTCAATTGACCTAGCCCAAGACCCAGAATTAATGGAGTTGATGGTTGAATCTGGCTTTGCTGCGGTGTTTTTGGGAATTGAAACACCGGATGAAGACAGTTTGCAAATGACCAAGAAGTTTCAAAATACTCGCAGTTCGCTGACTGATGCAGTACAAAGCATCATTAAAGCTGGGTTGCGGCCAATGGCTGGGTTTATTATTGGGTTTGATGGTGAAAAAGCTGGTGCAGGCGATCGCATTGTCCGTTTTGCTGAACAAGCAGCAATTCCCTCTACTACTTTCGCCATGTTACAAGCGTTACCCAATACCGCGCTGTGGCATCGTCTGAAAAAAGAAGGACGACTCCGGGAAAATCAAGATGGCAACATCAACCAAACAACTTTGATGAACTTTGTTGCCACCCGTCCCTTAGAAGATATTGCCCGAGAATATATTGAAGCCTTTTGTGCTTTATACGACCCAATACAGTATTTGGATCGCACCTATCGCTGTTTCTTAATGATGGGTTTACCGAGTTGGAAAGCGCCAGCCAAAAAGCCAGAGTTGGTGGTTGTCAAAGCGCTGCTAATTGTGATTTGGCGACAAGGAATCAAACGTGAAACCCGCTGGAAGTTCTGGCATCATTTGTTTAGCATCCTCAAGCGTAACCCTGGAGTTGTGGAGCATTACCTCTCCGCCTGCGCTCACAACGAGCATTTTCTAGAGTATCGCCAAATTGTGCGCGATCAAATTGAAAGTCAGCTAGCTGAATATCTAGCACAAGGTGCAGAAACACCGTATGTGCTGGTTAAGAAAAAAGTCGAAGAAAAAGCTGAAGCGGTAGTTAGTTAAGCCAAATTAGCAGAATATAAATAATCGCGATCGCTTTTTAAGCTGAGGAGAAATTTACGAGCGATCGCTTTCTTTTGGAATTTTATTGGATAAATACTTTCTTATGTCTTATTGTTACCTACTAGCATCGCTACCATTAAATGCAATTTTAAAGAATATCATCACTTGAGAAAAGTGTCTCTAAATCCCGGTATCCACGATTTCAGCCTCAGCACGCCGGATATCTTCTTCAATTTCTGCAAACACCTCTTCGCCATCGACTACTTCACCACGCTCTGAGGCTTCTAGACCTTCTCTGATTTTAGCTTTCAATTCTGCTAGACGCTGTTCTTGGAGGCGATCGCGTTCTTCTAGCAATCGCAATGCTTCACCAATCACCTCATTAACTGAGTGGTATCTACCACTAGTAACTTTATCCTTAACCAACTGCTCCAGTTCTGGGGTCAAAGGTACATTCACAACCTATTACCTCATTCCATTTACATTTACTTTATATGCTAGCCGAACGGGGTTAGAGCAAGCTTAATTCGCCGCTGTTTGCGCTTCTTGATAAATTATTTCCTGAAACTGGATCATGTCTTTTTGCGGATCAGCGTGGCTAACTTTCACTAATATCTGTTCGCCCAAGTTCACAGAACGTTTGAAAATCATTGGTAACTGCAAGCCCAAATCTTCTAACAGAATTAGTGCTAAGTTGCTATCTTCCCGCAGCCACATCAATACTGTCACATTCCAAGTCTGCTCTGGATGACGGCGCAGATATTCTAAAGCCCAATATCTATTAGTTTGCCGTTCTACCATCGTCACCTCTTGGGTGGTACTAGTGACAGTCATCATCACTTCTTTGAGTTGTTCTGCTGAGAATGGCAGCATTTCACCGCGCAAGTGGGCTTTAAGTTGAAAATGGGTTAGTAAGTCACTGTAGCGGCGGATGGGAGAAGTCGCTTGGGTGTAAGTATCCAAGCCCAAACCAGCATGACGCAAAGGCGTGATGCTCATTTCACTCTTGGGCATACAACGACGCATAGCGCAAGCCCTAACAAATCCTGCCGGTAGCTGGAGTAATTCCTCTTCTGGGGGCAATTCTGGCTGTGGCTGACCACGAAATGGCAAAGGTATGTTATGAGCTTGACCGTAACGGGCAGCAACTTCACCGGCAAGAATCATCATCTCTGCTACCAGTTGCCGCGATGGCGAATCATCTAAAATATCAATGTTGATCTCGTCACCTTTGACTTTGATCATCGCCTCTGGCATATTAATGCTAATTGCGCCTTGAGCATACCGCCAGGTTCTGCGCCGCTGTGCCCAAGTAGCGATCGCCTCAATTTCTGGTTCTGCTTGCACGCCTAATTCCAGCACTTCATCTGCATCTTCATAAGTGAGGCGATAAGTCGGTTTAATCAAGCTGGTATGAATACTGTAATCTTCTACTGCTCCAGTTATATCTAGAACAATTCCAAAGCTCAGAGCGCAACAAACCCGTCCCTGTACTAAACTCATCGGCCCAGTTGCCAGTAACTCTGGAAACATGGGAATCATCCCAGTCGGCAAGTAAACTGTACTACCCCGCTTTCTGGCTTCTAAATCTAAATCATCTTCTGGCGCTAACCACCGTGTGGGATCGGCTATATGCACCCACAACCGCTGTCGTCCATCAGGTAGTAATTCCCAACTCAGACCATCATCTATCTCCGTGGTACTTTCATCATCAATAGTGTATGCCTTCAGGTGAGTCAAATCCAGGCGATTTGCATCTAAGTCGGTCGGTGGAAAATCCAAACGCTGTTGCGCCACTTCTAATACCTTATTAGGAAACTGAATCGGAATTGAAGAACGACGCAGGAACAAGTTCTCATAAGGACTCCACCAACCTAAGTCCACCAAAAGTTGAAATGCTCCTGGGGGAGTTGTGGGGCGTCCCAGCATGGTCATAGTTTCTAAAACTGGAGCCGGGGGAGGATAGGCACGAGCCAAAGAGTCATAATTGACCCCCATCCGCACGGTGTCAGCAAGCAGCGCTGCATATTTTTCCAGTCCTTCTAAGCGCTGGAGATCGTGGCGTTGCCACTCTACTGCTTCACCTTTTAGCGCCTGCTCTACACGAGCTAAAAATTCCTGCTGTCCCTTAGCTTTTAGAGCCTCTACTTCCATCTGGTGCTTGCGCTCTGCTACCTGAGCAGTAGTTCGCGGCTCGTAAGCCTCTGCTTTTTGCTTGAAATAGAGTTTGTCCTCTGATAACAAGCAGTGAGCAGCATAACAATAAAGCGCGTCTGATTCAGAAAAAAGCAGATTCGCCATTTGGTCTGAGGTAACTGTTTCCCCATCCTCAACCAGTAATTCCCAAGCTACTTCTAAGCTAGATGGATCTAAATAAGCCTGGGCTTGCTCCAAAAAGCTGGGAATCTCAGATGGCTTGTAAGTTTGTCCGTTAACTGTATAGGTAATTTGTCTAGGCGCGAGGCTGTGGGATTGACCGCGTTCGTCTACCACAAACCAGCGGGTTTTGCCGTCTGGGCGATCTACGACACCCAGACGACGATCGCCTTGAACCCTAAATTCAACTAGCGTCCCCTTCTCCACAACTCTCGCGCTTTATTTGGTGAACAGTTTAAATAGTTTATAAGGTAAAAGTCCAAAGTCCAAAGTCAATAGTCAATAGTCAATAGTAATACTTCTTGACCCTTGACCCTTGACTCTATGACCCTTGACTCATAACTTTTTTTAGCCTTCTGCATTGATAAATGGCAATAAAGCCACAATCCGCGATCGCTTAATCGCTAATGTCAAGTCTCGTTGTTGTTTACAGGTCAGTCCAGTAATCCGGCGCGGTAATATCTTGCCTCGCTCGGTGATAAACTTACGTAACAAATCAACATCTTTGTAATCGATTGGTTCTCCCGGCTTAATTGGAGACAGGCGACGACGATAATAGCTCATCTTTACTTAATTTCCTTGTGAACGGTATGTTTGTTGCAGTGGGTACAGAACTTTTTCAGTTCTAACCGATTGGTTGTATTGCGACGGTTCTTAGTGCTGGTATACCGTGAAACACCAGCAGAGCGCTTGTCTAGGTTAGTGCGACACTCAGTACATTCTAGTGTCACTATTATGCGGGCACCTTTGCTCTTAGCCATAATCTTACAAACAGTAAAGCCTGAAGAGAATTAACACAAATGACTATCTTCTCACATTACGACGCAAATTTCCAACTAATCGCTTAACTTTTATATCTAGCGAGTAGCCACGACGCGACGAAACTATGAAAGTTCCTGTATAGCGATCGTGCAAAGCTTGCCGCATCTGGATATCAGAGAAGGCAGTAGCACAATCGATTGCCAGAGGAAGTACAAGAAGTATAGCAGTAGGATTGACTCTAATGTTACTCAGGGCAATTGATACTAAAAGTGCCCCAAAACCAGCGATCGCCTCGCGCTTCAGCAGCGATCGCAAATCTGGAATTCTGCCCACTACCTGTCCATCTTCGACTTCCAGCACTTTCAAATCGAACGCCCAACGCCCTAAACTTTGCCCTTGATTGTTGTATACCAACACTACTCGCAAAACCAGCCAAGCGATCGCAAAAACTAGAATCTGAGCAAATTGAATACCGGGGTTGTTACCTCCTAGCAAGGAACTGACTAACCAGACAACCAGAAAATCAAGCCCCAATGCCATACCTCGTCGGCCAATCTCAGCCTTGGGATAGTGTTTTTCGGTAACTCTTTCGATACTCATATAAAATTAATTATTTTATTTAGGGGGTGGGAGTACTACAAAATGGAACTAGAAATGTTTAAGTTAGCAAGTAATCAGAGGCGATCGCTATGCTATCAGTCAACGATGCAGAAGCAATTATTTTAAATTTAGTGCAACCATTGGATGCTCAGCGGGATATAGAAGTTGTAGATTTATTGACAGCAAATAATCGTATTCTGGCAACGCCTGTTACTAGTTTGCTAGATTTTCCCCATTGGGACAATTCGGCAATGGATGGGTATGCTGTACGTTATGAAGATGTGCAGCACGCCAGCGCCGAGCCTGTCATTTTGGAAATTATTGAAGAGATTACTGCTGGATATCAACCCAAGTCTACGGTTCAACCGGGACAAGCGGCACGAATTTTCACAGGTGCGGTGATCCCCGCAGGTGCAGATACTATAGTCATACAAGAGAAGACACGCCGAGAAGAAAACCGAGTTTTTATCCTGGCTGCACCGCAACCACAAGAATTTATTAGACATAAAGCATCTTTTTATCAAGCTGGAACATCACTACTACCAGCAGGAATTAGGTTAAATGCTGCGGAACTTGCGGTGTTGGCAATGGCACAGTGTCCCCAATTAAATGTTTACCGTCGTCCGCGCGTGGCGATTTTTTCTACGGGTAATGAGTTAGTAACGCCTGATCAACCGCTGCAACCTGGTCAAATTGTAGATTCTAATCAGTATGCTCTAGCAGCGTTGGTAAAGGAAAGTGGTGCAGAACCCATATTGTTAGGAATTATTAAGGATGAGCCAGATGCCCTTCAAGAAGCGATCGCATCTGCTATTGCTAAGGCCGATATAGTTATATCTTCCGGTGGGGTTTCGGTAGGAGATTACGACTATATTGACCAAATTCTGGAGTCACTAGGGGCAAAAATCCACATTCGTACGGTGGGTATGAAGCCAGGAAAACCCCTCACTGTCGCCACTTTCCCAACTCAGCACTCCTCTACAGAGGCGATTAATGGCGTCTGTAATCCTCACTTTGCACTCTACTTTGGTTTACCAGGAAACCCTGCTGCGGTTTTGGTGGCTTTCTGGCGGTTTGTGCAATCGGCAATTAAGAAATTTTCTGGAGTTACTGAAGGTTGGAAACCGATATTTGTAAAAGTGCGATCGCATAATGAGTTACGAGCTGATGGCAAGCGTGAAACTTACCTTTGGGGAAAATTACATTTAATTGATGGAATTTACGAATTTCACAAAGCTGGTGGTAGTCACAGTTCCGGTAATTTAATTAACCTAGCTCAAACCAACGCCTTAGCTATTTTACCCATAGGTCAAACATTAATTTCTCCAGGAGAAGAAGTGGAAATTTTGCAGGTAAGTAATTAGTAAGCTACAACATATTTAAATTGCCTAATCATTTATGAAGGTTGTCCTTTGTCATTAGTCATTTACCTATTTTTAGGTTAAGTGTCTTAACTGTCTTGTAAAAGCCTAAATTTTGATTATTTTGTCGTAATTATTTTGTTAACTGTCTTATCTGTCGTTGCATTTATTTGATGATAGTGAAAAAATACAAACGTGACAGGGAAAACCCGTTTTCAACATCAAAATTATCTCAACAATTTCTATTCCTAGGAAAAAAATAATGAGTACACTTGACGAAACACAGACATACATCTTAACAAAAGGGCAAAACATTCAACTGTCAGATAAATCCATCCAAACCGAAAATTTTTATGTTGCAAAGACCCTACGGCATGGAGGCAAAATCCGATTCAAAATTCGTTATCGTGCCGAACTACAAGGTTTTTGCCTACTCGAAATTCTTCTGATAAAAGCACAGATTGGAACAATGCATTCTAGTATGAGCATTCCCAACGGTGCTTTGACAACTAGTGTTCAACAAACAGTGCGAGAGTTTAATATTTGGGAGACAGGAGATTATTACTTCTTGTTCAAGATGTCTGCTAATGTTGGAAAGTTTTATATCGACGACTATCAACTTGATTGGGCAGCTAGTTAATTAGTTTTGAGCATAAATCAATCCCAAAATCAGCAACACCCAACGAGCAAGTAGCAACTTCTGTACTTTTTCCTTTGATGATGTGGAATCAAGTTTAGTAAGTTTAAACTACTAGAAAACCGCAGATATCTGAATGCGATCGCCTTGCTAAAGCTAGGTTAATTATGGTGTCAATAAAACGTTATTTTTCCTGATTTAGCAATTGCGATCGCTATATAAATATTATCTTATTTAGACTATTTTTCAGGTAGCAATATCACGAAAATCCTTACTTATTCTAAATCGATGTAAGGTTAAATTATGATTTTTTCCCACGGTCAATCCAAATACCTCTTAGTCCAGCAGCTTTAGCACCGTTGTAGTCTTCTGTGATGCTGTCACCAATATGCCATGCTTCCTCTGGCTGACAGTTATGTTTTTTTAAAGCAATAGCAAAAATCTGAGGATCAGGTTTAGCTGCACGTGCCTGAGTAGAAATGGTAACAGATTTGAAAAAATCTCTCAATCCTAAACTTTGCAATACTGAGTAAATCCGAGAATCAAAATTGGATAGTACTCCTAATTCAATTCCCAAGCGCCGCCAGTTGACCAAAGCTGCTAAAACATCAGGATAAACAAACCACGGTTGAGCAGTGCCAAAGTGGATGTATAGTTCACTAAAGAAAGCTGGAAAGTCAGAAAATTGCTTGAGAACACCTGCATTTTCAAAAGTGTCTAAGGCAATTATCCGCCACCAATCAAACTCACGCTGGGGAATATCTTGGGTTTCTGCATCTAGAAATATCGGCGGTGGCGCTGCTTTAAAGCTTTTGATAAACGTTTTATCCAGTGTCTCGGCTGAAACTTTAACGCCAAATTCTCCGGCTATTTGACTATAAATTTCACCCACACTACCTTTGACATCGAAGAGTGTGCCCACAGCATCTAAAAAAATAACTTTCGGTTGTTCCATAGTATTAAGTGCTAAGTTGAGAGGATATTAAAGTATTGAGCAAATATAATTCGCTACTACACAAGCAAAGTCCACCTCCGTAGACTAATGAATCAAGAGGTTTAGAACCTGCAAAGGCAAGTTTTGTGTGTGTAGACGCCACTTCTAGTCGCCAAGGCTAGTAATAAATTAGACTTGACAAACATCCTTTGAGACAACTAACGTTTACCTAACCGGGTTTGTATCATTATTAAACAGGTAGGGAAGAAAAATTAAAATCAATTTAATTCAAAATTTTTGACGATTATAATCATTACAAATTTGGGTTAATAACAATATAGGTAGGGCTTAAGCCCTACCTACAGATCTAAAGTTCTATTTAGAAAGTGTTTCTATAATAGGACGAACTAACCAGTTAAAACCAACTTTGAGTTGATGTTCTAAAGTTGGCAACCGATAGAGATAAGCAACACGACGGGCGACGTATGCTAAGGGGCCGTCTAGTTTCATTCCTAAACCGGTCAAAGTGGCGTTGTCTATTCCTAGTGCCATCATTTCCCCTAACTGTTGGTAGCGCAAGGGAAGTAAGGGGCGATTAGTTAAAGAAGCCCATATATTCCAAGCGGCATAATCAGATTCTTGAAAAGCTGCTTGTGCAGTGGCGGGGACTTGCTGTCCTTCTACGTCATAACACTCTGCCAAATCTCCCAAAGCAAAGATTTGGGGATGGTCAAGAACTTGCAGGGTAGGTGTGGTAATGATTTGACCGCGCTGGTTTTGCTTTAAAGGCAAGGATTTGACTACGGGAGCAACCCGTGTTCCTACAGTCCAAATTACTAAATCTACAGGAATCGTATCTATCTGGCTTTTGTATTCTAGGGAGATAGTATCTTGGTCTATTGATTCCACTTTGGTTTCTAAATCAATAAACACACCACGCGCATCTAAAGCTTTCTTTGCTGCTTCACGGTTAAACTCTGGCGAAGTTCGCAATATTTGATCAGCGATTTCAATTATCCGAAAGCGTCCTCTTTCCCCTAGTCTGTCTGCTAACTTACAGGCTAACTCTACACCACTGTAGCCAGCCCCAACAATTGCCACGCGAATTTTGTCAGCAGCCGATTCTTCCAATAATCGCAGGCGTTCTTCTAGACGATAGGCGTCAGATATTGTGCGAAACGGGTAGGCGTAGGATGTCGCACCAGGGACTAAATCCAATGGTGTTTCTCCACCTAACGCCAATACTAATCGGTCGTAGGGGATTTCCGGCCCATCCTGTAAATGTACCCTTTGCTGGTCGAGGTCAATTCCAGACACAACTGCTTGATAAAAACGTACACCTGTACCTTGTAAAAGTTCTTCAAATGGGGGAGCAATTTCCCAGGTTTGCAATTCACCAGTGAGTAATTCGTATAATAAAGGAGAAAATAGGAAGCGATCGCTTTGATCAACCAGAACTATTTCAGGTTTTTGCGTAGATTCCCAAGGTAACTGGCTCAAACGCAAAGCAGTGTAGAGACCACCAAAGCCTCCACCGAGAATACAAATTCTAGGAGTTTGTTGAGTCATCGGTCGATATATGTGGGACGGTCAATTCCAGCAGGGCAACTAACTTCAGTGTAATGATTTCTTTCGGTTTATTGCCATGAGCCAACAATCTGGATGGTGTCCTTCATGCAGTTGATGTGCATTTAATAACTTCACTTTCACCAAACCACATTGTTCATCAGCACGAGCTACGCGAGCCGCTCGAATTCTCTCAGGCTAAGCGTCCCAGTGACTTCGGCATCAGTAGAGAAAAGTGGCTCTTGATGATTAATACAGTTTGCTAGGTTTGGCCATACTCCAGTATGTCAAAATAAAAATACCCGATACCTCAAGGTGAGCGATCGCGCTTAAAGCTAGACAAAGGATTGACCTGAGCAATGGCAGAAGCAAAAAATCATGATGAAGCTGGCGAAGTGGCTCCCAGCACAGTTGACAAGCAGGCTCCCAGTATCGCAGAAGAAAACGCTCCTAGTAAAGACTCACCCGAAGCGACCGACCTTCCTACTGCCAACGCCCCAGACCCGGAAGCCGCGAACCCAGAAACTAACCCAAATACTGCAAAACTTGCTGAACCCCCCAAGCGAGAAAAACCCGCAGCCGCAGCAGGCGAAAAACCCGCAGCTAAAGCTGCAAAAAAGGAAAAAGCTCCCGCTGTGGAAGATAAGCCTTTTGTAGAGTTTATACAGCAAGACTACTTGCCAGCTTTACAAAAAGCGATCGCTCAGCAAGGTGTGCAAGACTTACAAGTATCTTTTGCTAAACAGAAAATACCGATTACTGGCTTTGAATCAGCTGAAGAATACTGGCAAGTTATCGGCAGTTGGTCGGAAAACGGTTTGCGTCAGTTTAATCTGTATTTCCCCGAAGAAGATATTCAAGGGAAAAAGGGATTTTCCTGTAATGAAGGCAAAAAACCTAGCACTCTTGAGTCATTCTTAATCGATGAGCGCAAAATTACACTTGACCTTTTGGTATATGGTTTAGTGCAGCGCTTGAACGGTCAAAAGTGGCTAAGTAGAAATTAGTTAAGTTCATGAAAGTGGTAGGTAACGGCTCCAGTAATGGGGTCGTTATCTATTTTCACATAACCTGATTTGAACATTTCCTTAAGAGTAGCTTCCACTTCCGCAAAGCTGGCTCCTGTTGCCTTAACACCTTGAGTCACAGTTAAGCTACCGCCTTTGTTTTCTGCGGCTTCAATTAACTCAACCATAAGCCGATTACCAGTTGAGCGGCGGACTTGAGAGGTAACTACTGCTTGGTTGAGGGGTACACCCAAGGGAGATAAACCCGCTTTCATTCTGAGTTGATGGTCATATTCGTCAACCATACCAGGTATGAGTAACAGATCCACGATCTGTCCTATGTACAATAAACCACCAGTACACAGCCATAACAAACCTGTCCCGATTTTGCCATTGTATAAGCGGTGCAGCCCTCCCAAGCCGAAAAACCCAACCGCACACAAAATGTAAGAGACAAGAAGTCTGTCTTTATGCTGATTGTTTTCAGGATTCATCTTGTTTTCAACCCCTTAGATTCGCTCTTATTGTCTAAAGATGCTTTTCTCTTACTGTTTTGTTTCATAAGCTAATGTGCGTCCAAGGATCACTACAAATTCTCAATTCTCGATTCCGTGAAAATTGAAGGATGTTGCAACTCTTAACGTTTAATTTATAGTTTCTAACCTGCACCTTGGTAGACTTATTTTTATACAAATGGATTATTGTCAGCTATTGCGCCTTGCCAAAGCATTACCTTTGGCTTTCTGGTGAGACAAGTCCAGTCTTCCATACCAGAGGCTGCGCCTTCGCGGAGCGTCTCGTAGAGAAGGGGGTTTCCCCAACCAGGAACTGCCTCACCCAAAGGGTGTACTCAAGATAATAAAGACAAAAGAGCAATCAAGACATGGTAGATTCCCTTAAAAAACCAGGCTTTGAAGAAATGCGGCCAGGGATTAAAGTCCCGGCAAGAGAAACCCTGTTAACACCTCGGTTTTATACTACCGATTTTGATGAAATGGCGCGGATGGACATCTCCGTCAACGAAGACGAGTTAAGAGCCATTTTGGAAGAGTTTCGCGCTGACTACAACCGCCATCACTTTGTTCGGGATGCAGAGTTTGAACAATCCTGGGATCACATTGATGGGGAAACTCGCCAGTTATTCGTTGAATTTCTAGAACGTTCTTGTACTGCTGAGTTTTCCGGCTTTTTACTGTATAAAGAACTCGGTCGTCGCCTGAAGGGCAAAAGCCCCGTATTAGCAGAGTGTTTTAACTTAATGTCACGGGATGAAGCTCGTCATGCTGGCTTTTTGAACAAAGCCATGTCGGACTTTAACCTGTCCCTAGATTTAGGGTTTTTGACTAAGAGCCGCGACTATACATTCTTTAAGCCGAAATTTATATTCTACGCTACTTATCTTTCTGAGAAGATTGGTTATTGGCGGTATATCACCATTTATCGGCATTTAGAAGCACATCCGGAAGACCGAATTTATCCGATCTTCCGGTTCTTTGAGAACTGGTGTCAGGATGAAAACCGTCACGGTGATTTCTTCGATGCGATCATGAAGTCTCAGCCGCAAATGTTGAATGATTGGAGAGCACGGCTGTGGAGTCGGTTCTTCCTATTGTCGGTATTTGTGACAATGTATCTCAATGACATCCAACGCAAGGACTTCTATGCCTCAATTGGACTGGATGCGCGAGAATACGATATCCATGTAATTCAGAAGACCAATGAAACCGCAGGTAGAGTTTTTCCAGTAATGCTGGATGTAGAGAATCCAGAGTTCTATCAACGGTTGGATCTTTGTATAAAGAATAACGAAAAGCTGAGCGCGATCGCTAACTCCAACACTCCCAAATTCCTGCAATTTTTCCAGAAGCTACCACTTTACATTTCCAATGGCTGGCAATTCTTGCGGCTTTATCTGATGAAACCGATTGATGCTGTTTCTGCTCAAGGAGCAGCTCGTTAAGTAACAACACGTTTGTGAAAGCTTTAATGGTTCTGTTTAAGGCAGAACCATTTTTTTAAACTCTTATCTAGAAGGCACTGTCTAATTTAATTTGATGGACAATGTACTCCTGAGAAAACAGGTTTTTAGTCAAGATGATACTGCATAGACACTAGTTACTCATTGAGTAGCTATCCCAGCCTGATATAATTTACTGGCGAGACAGCTAGAATTACAACAATTATTTATAAGTCTTATGTATCATCCAGTGTCTACCATATTTCCGTATTTAGATATAAATCGTTAATATAACTTTTTATAACAGTTTTTCAATTCAATTTCCCAGATAGTTTGTTGTTATGTTAACCTAGATGATGAAATGAGAATTAATTCGGCGATAGCGTTTGTGTTTAGTATTGACAGGTTTTTCCCTTTTGGTATTTACAGACTTCTCTCCGAAATCTAAATCTCTACACTCTTATGGTTTTGGAGACATTTTATGTCGATTTACGTAGGCAACCTCTCTTATGAAGTTACCCAAGATGCTCTGAGCGCCGTTTTTGCAGAATATGGTTCTGTAAAGCGGGTTCAGTTACCTACTGACCGTGAAACAGGCCGCTTGCGTGGTTTTGCTTTCGTGGAGATGGGTACAGAAGCTGAAGAAACAGCTGCTATCGAAGCTCTTGATGGTGCTGAGTGGATGGGACGTGATCTTAAAGTTAATAAGGCTAAGCCCAAGGAAGATAGAGGAGGTTCATTTGGTGGTAATCGTGGTGGCGGCGGTGGTTACAACCGCAACAACCGTTACTAATCGAAATAGACTAAACCCTTTTAGATCTAAAAGTCTCCTACTTCAAGTTTTAGCAGGCTAAAAACTTTCTAAGACAGCGGTCATAGCATTAACTTGCTTTACAGCCGTATTTTAATGAGAAGATAGATGCTGTTTATCAGTCCATCATTCTTAGAAACTTAGTAAAATTTGAGAGAAGCTCGGGCATAAGTGCCTGAGCTTTTTATATACAAAACTTAGTCTTTTGTTTGCCATAGTAAGCTGTCGCACATCTAATTTGCACATCATTTGGTTTAAGTGATTAATGGGATTACCGCAAATTTTGATTAGCCTCAAGATTTCGTCCAAATTTAACCACTATAAAATTGCTTTGATAGTTGCGATCGCATTCACTGCTTAATACTGAAATTAATTGAGCTAATTGTTTTAATTCAGATTCCCGATGAGTACAAAGAATAACTCGGTGAAGGGGATGATATTAAAGTAATTGTTTTGGTAAACAAAAAATATCTCAGAAAAGAGACATAATTGATGAATTGACTGAGAATCCCATTCAAGTAAATGGTGTACTCAGCCGTGAGGAAAATTCTAGCCGCTAGTTATGATGAATGGTGCATCTTTTATTGATACTAATGTTTGGCTATATCGTTTAACAGATTAACTCCTCTTGCTATCTCAAAATAACCGAACGCACAGTAATAAGTTTTAGCGACACAACCAATACTCTAGCTACACTCGCTTTGCTCGCGTTCGGTATGCAGCCGCCTTAGAACGGTTACCACATAGGGACATACTACACCAACGGCGGGCGTGACTCTTTGTTGTGTCGTAGAACCAGAGCGTGCAGGTTGGGTTTTCACAGCGGCGCATCAGTGTAAAATCAGCAGTACAAACGTAGTTGGCAATTTCCTCGGCAATGATCTGTAGCAACTGCTCCGGTTGCGTCAAGTAGCGATGTTTTTTGCAGACTAGTGCATTTACTGCATTCTGCTCTGAGCGTGCCGCCTCAATCTGCTGGAAAGCTTTATCTCGCTCCAAAAGCTGGTTCAACAGATCCAGTTCGGCAAGCACAGACACGCCAATCGGGTGACCTGCATGACGGGTAACAAACCCACGCATCCATTCCCTTAACTCGCGCGCCTCTTTAGCAACTGAATCGAGGATATCAGAACTGTTCTCAGTTCGGAAGCGTTGCTTTACCTCAACATCAAGCATCTTGGCACGTTCTAGCCAGTCGAGCAAGTCCAAGCCACTGGAAAGCCACTCAATTGGTTCACCTTGTGGCGCGGCTATGGTGTTCAGAAAGTCTAATGCTAGGTGACCTGCTATGAAAAATGGTGCTGGACGCAGTTTGACCATTCATAATGCATCAATAATGATGCTTATAGTTTATTTATATTTTAGTCAGCTAACTCAGTTTTCAATGCTTCTTGCATAAGAATGCTAGGTTAGGTTTCTGAACCCAAACTTACGCCTGAAGCCTGAAATGTATTGACTCAGTTTTATATTTTACTGTGTAATGTACGAAATATATCCTCATCTTCGTGTAATACACCGTAGACTTACCATTTTTAATGCTAAGTAACATTTCGCTAACGATGTCCCGATCTTACAAAATCACGTTGCTCTTTGAGCCGATACAATACTAAGTACTTATTTACCGCTTTCCTTACCTCGACTTTATCCAAAATTAAGAACTCGGTTTTCTTTATCCATCAAAAAACTGGCTTTTTGCAATACCTTAGCCAAAAAAAGAAGTAGCCTAGTTTTTGCCGAAATAGCCCAACACAAGACCATGCTTGATTATTAGGCAAAACGTCAAACCCTAGTCCAGACGTATACGGCTTTCATTATTACTTCCACAAAAACCATACAGGATTTTATTGGCTCAGTTTTTTTGCCATCCGGCAAAAACAAGCGTCTAAAATCTTAAATTTGTTCTATGATCAAGCCTCGTAAATAGGCGAAGGTATTGTTTTTGGCAAATACTTTTTCTATTCCATAGATTATCGATGAAGTCCTTAAAGTAAAACTACTGCCCCACATAGGTTTCAGCGATTGCAATCGTGCAACGACTCCGCAGGAGTATCGCGTTGCGAAAAAAATGGATAAGGTTAAACTTGTATAACCTATAAAAACTATGTTGACAGGTTACTTGTTATTCTGATAACCTCTATAATAACTTTTAAAAGGTTATCAACTATTGGCGTAGTTGTTTATTCCGATACACAAGCTCATACAAGCTAATGCACAAGAGTACCCCTATGGTAACCTGTAACTATAAGAATATCGATGGACTAAGCATCTTCTACCGTGAAGCTGGACCGAAGGACGCCCCTGCAGTGATGCTGCTACACGGTTTTCCTACCTCCTCGCATATGTACCGTAACCTAATCCCATTGCTTTGTGATCGCTACCGCTTGGTGGCACCTGATCTGCCGGGGTTCGGCTTCTCGGATGCGCCTGACCATACACAGTTCGCATACACATTTGATCACCTGACTGAGATAATAGACCGTTTCACTATGGCTGTGGGGTTAGACCGCTATGCTCTTTATGTCTTCGACTATGGGGCCCCAATCGGCTTTCGGCTAGCGAACGCTCATCCTGAGCGAATCACTGCTTTGATTTCACAGAACGGCAACGCATATGAAGAGGGATTAAGCGAGGGCTGGAACCCAATCCAACGCTACTGGCAAGACCCAACACTTGAAAACCGAATGGCACTACGCGACTTCCTCAAGCCTGACACGACCAAATTTCAGTATACCCACGGTGTTGCAGATGCAACGCTGGTTGCTCCTGAATCTTATACCCTTGACCAAGCACTTTTGGATAGGTCGGGTAACGATGAGATCCAGCTGGACTTATTCCTGGACTACCAGAGCAACCTTGCGCTCTACCCAAAATTTCAGGAGTATTTCCGCACTCACCGTCCACCCATCCTCGCCGTTTGGGGCAAGAACGACCCGTTCTTTTTACCCGCAGGTGCCAAGGCCTTCACGCGCGATAACCCGGCAACAGAGGTGCGCTTTTACGACACCGGACACTTCGCACTCGAAACACATGTAAAAGAGGTTGCATCTGCGATTCGTGACTTCTTTGACTACAAAGTTTTTATGATGCGCTGACTTCATTCTACTCTCGTATCCGCATTTTCTAACCTCAATGAACAGGAGAAAGTTGAATGAATGCACCCCTAAATTTAGTAAAGGCCTTTTACACGCGCCTCGCATCTGGCGATCTTGATAGTGCCCTCAGTTTACTTGCAGATGATGTTGAGTGGATCGCTGTCGAGGGTTTTCCTACTGGTGGTTCATACCATAGCCCTCAGTCCGTCCGTAATGGCGTATTTGCTCGTCTCGCTGCTGATTGGACAGAATTTGTCGTGGTGCCTGAACGGTTCATTCCGGCAGACGCAACGGTTGTAGTTATTGGGCGCTACATGGGCGTGTACCAAGGGAGTAGCCGACACCTAAATGCAGTATTTGCACACGTTTGGGAGGGTACAGATGAAAGGCTGTCCCGGTTCTTGCAAATATCAGATACAGCGTTAGTGCGTGATGCCATGTGTCCTTAAAGTTTTGCTGGTCAATGCCCAGTAAACCAGTTTGAAATATGATTAATGCACAAAAAGACCAGAGCGGCAAAGCTTGCTAGAGGGGGTCACATCTGTTAAATCCCACATTCCGCAGGTCTATTAGGTCAACAGATAATATTTTCGGCAACGAGCACCGAGAAACTGAAGAATCCAACGTCGTTCATCGGTAAGATTAGCAATCTGTTTAACGCCGATGATCGTTAACAGATAAATCAACATGAAATACTGAAATACCCAACGTAGAGTGGGAGTGTGAGTCGGCTTACCCCACTAGACTCCAATAGCGAAATTCAGTTCTCATCACCACCTGATTGGAACCAAGCTGTATAAATTGCACTTGAATCTATTTTCCCTCAAATAATTGTGTCTTTTTTTACTTGAGATTGAACGATTAATTTTTCTTACACATAAGCTAAAACACATTTAAATTGCACAATAATTCATGAGGGCTGTCCTTTATCATTTGTCATTAGTCAAAAGTATTTACAAAGGAAAGATTACAAATGATTAATGACGATCTTAGCCAGTGAGTGTGCAACTTGAACGCAGATTAGCTTCGTTGTGGTTTTACATTCAGATTTTCAGGTGAAAGATGTGAGTAGATTAATAAACCATAACTAAGACAATTTAAACATAGCTTTAGCCATTCTTAATCTGCTTTTGAGCGAAAGACTGTATAGTGTCAAAAATAGACAAGTTATTTTTCCTGAACTCTAATCTAGAAGAAGTTAAGACAAAGCCTCAAGAAATGGGCTAATAAATTCACAAATTTAATACTTTTACTAATTCCCAAATCAATAATAGTAATAACGTGTACACATGCAATTTAGTAAAAGAAGGCA
Organism: aff. Roholtiella sp. LEGE 12411; assembly: GCF_015206995.1. Taxonomy (GTDB): domain Bacteria; phylum Cyanobacteriota; class Cyanobacteriia; order Cyanobacteriales; family Nostocaceae; genus Komarekiella. Next base: position 39,523 of record NZ_JADEXR010000008.1, read on the forward strand.
ATCGTTATCTTCATATTGCTGTTGTATAACCAAACCCTATTATTAAACTATTTGAGCATTAGTGAGAGAGAGAACAGCATTTTTTTCCTGAAGTTTAAACATCATGGATGACACGAACGCATCATGATTTTTATCGCTAATAATTTCTTTATTGCAAAACATGTAGAAGTCAATAATTAGAGTTTATGCTCTAATCAAAAGTAATAAAGGAAAGGTAAAACTTTTGAAACTACCTTGGAGCAGTATTTACGTGGTGAAGAGATTTAATTCCAAGATTTTCCTGGTGGTGGCGATCGCAGCTACAGTCAGCAGCTTGAGTGCTTCTGTAGTTCTAGGTGATGTGTTAGTGAGCAGTTTGGCAACAAATGAAGTATTGCGATTTGATGAAACGACAGGACAATTTATTGGTGCATTTGCAACTAAAGGTAGCGGTGGTCTAAATTCTCCCTTCGGTTCGAGGTATGGACCAGATGGCAACTTCTACGTTAGTAGTTTTAATACCGGCCAAGTGCTTCGCTACAACGGTATAACTGGACAATTCATCGATGCATTTGTACCAGCGCGTAGTGGTGGACTGACTAATCCTAGAGCGGTAACCTTTGGTCCTGATGGGAATGGCTATGTTGGTGACGCAGCTACTAACAGCATTCTGCGTTACAACGGTAAAACTGGGGAATTCATTGATACATTTATAGCACCAGGTAGTGGTGGTCTATCTGATCCTTTCATCATAAATTTTGGGCCTGATGGTAACATATATGTCGCCAGTTCAGGCACTAACAGTGTCTTGCGTTACAACAGGAAAACTGGAAAGTTTATTGATGCCTTTATCCCTTCCGGCAGCGGCGGATTGAAAGCACCTGTGGGTATAGCATTAGGGTCTGATAACAACTTTTATGTCTCCAGTTCAGGCACTAGCAGTGTTCTACGGTATAACGGTAAAACTGGAAAGTTTATTGATGCCTTTATCCCCTCCGGCAGCGGCGGATTGAAAAACCCTAGAGCAGTAGAATTTGGCGGTCCAAATAATGATCTGTTCGTTGGCAGTCTTGATACTAACTCTGTCCTACGTTATGATGGCAGAGATGGATCTTTTCTAGGTGTGTTTGCTTCTAACGCTACTAGTAGCTTGACTAACCCTAGAGGTATTACTTTTACTCCTTCAATCAATGGTGTTGGTGCGGGCGCTACAACCCCCTTAAATAACAAATTCTTCAGAGAGCGTGGTGCTAGCTTTACTGTGAACGGTAGTGGTACAGGCCGTGCTGCTTTCAAAGCTGGAACGGCCGATTTGGGATCTGGTTCGGTTAATATAGACTTTGTGTCAACTGCGGTAGCTCCCAACCAATCTATCTCTGACTTTTACCCTGATAGCAAAGAGGTAGTACGTATAAACAATCTTGACTTCGCTGTCGGATTTCCTTACAACGTCCCTGGTTTCAAGGGTAAGCTTAATTCAAAGCAAGTTTGTGGTCTCATTAGTGGTACTATCTCTAATTGGAGTGAAGTAGGTGGTCCCAATCTACCTGTTAAACGCGTTTATCCTGGAGATCCTAGCGGTCTTAGCATTACTATTAATAACGGATTCACTAAGCCAGTCTGTAAGTTCTCCTTGGTAGATAGTAGTGGAAACGTTGTTCTCCTCAATCCTAATCCAGCAAATGACATTGCTATTGCACCTCCTAATCCCATTGTTTTTAACTCTGATAATCTAAAGGGTTTTGCTGGAGGTATCGTTAGTAAAGTTGCAAGTACCCCAGGGGCAGTTGGCTATGCTGAAGATGTTATAGCTAAAAATGCAGGGCTTCCACTTATTACCAAGGCTAGGTCAAGAAAGCCGTTTTCTGTATCTGCTCAGAATTATATTGTTTTTCGTACTTCTTACTCCACTCGGACACAAGCAGATCATGCCAGAGTAGTGTGTTTGTACATTTCAGATTCTAGTAAAGATTACGCACAAAGTATTGGTTATCTTCCGCCATCTGGATCTTCAGATAGCTGTGATAATATCCAAAAATTATGATCACGGCAGATGATATTTACTAAATGAGGGTAATAGAGAGTTGATATTCAGCCCTGTGTAAAAGCCTTACTAACCAATAGTGCTAGTGGAGAAAAGCAATAAAGCTCACAAATGCTAGTAAATATGAAACTGTAACTGGCAGCAATACTCATCAATACAACTAATACCTGGTTGCAGTCACATATACAACTTGTCATCCTGAACTACGCTAACACTATCTTGCGGGGTATGTTCAGAATGACATCTTTAAACGCAGCTTGGTATGAATTCATCTTTTCCTCTGGATAGAGTGGTAAAAAAGATTAATTAAGGGAGCAGAGATTTATGTTACGAAATCAAGCAGATCTCGATATTAAGTTCGATAGTGTGTCTCAAGCACCTACAATGCTTCCTGATAAACAGGGGAAAGTAAGCCTTGTTATTACTAATGAAGGTAAAGCAAAGTATCGCAGACATTCATTAAATCTCAACATCTATGCATCACCAGACGCAATCCTTGATAAAAGTCCTCTCAACACCCCTAAAAACCTTACTAAACTCTCAAATGGTTCATTCACGTCTAAAGATCCTCTAGAGGGTACAGATGAGCTATTGGGTACTCTACGCATCCCAAATATTAAATTGAAACCGGGTCAGTCTCAAAAAGTTACCGCAGACTTTACTAGCCCGGATTTGCGTAATCCAAGTGTTGTGGCACCGGGAGCCTACTATCTGATAGCCGAGATTGACCCAAACACTCTCTCTTCTAAGACTACTGACAAGGGACTTCCAGCCAGTCAATTCATTTCTACTGGTGATCCTGTTATTGTTTGGAATGCAACAACTTTGAATGCCACAATAGCTGCGGGAAAGGTTTTGCGTGATGAAGATGGTACGATTATAAAACGTCAGATTGGAACTGGACCTACATTAGTTTCACGTAATCAAGCGATTGTTCATGCAGCAATCTATGATGCCGTTAACGCAATTTCCCGAAGTCATAAGTCTCTTTATGTGAACTTTGATGCTTCCGACCCCCGGGTTGTAAATGCATCCCCTGAAGCTGCAGTTGCGGGAGCCGCTTATACAGCGCTGGTCAATTTATATCCCGATCAAAAAGCTACATTCGATGAACAACTGAGCAGGTCTTTAGCGCAGATATCGGATGGTACAGCAGAAGACAAGGGTGTTGCTTTAGGAACAATTGTTGCTAAGCAAATACTAGAATTACGAAGTAATGACGGTTCTGCTGAAGCAGGACAAATACCTTATAAAGAAGGATCTAACCCAGGTGAATGGCGATTAACTCCCCCGGATTTTGGAAAACCAGTATCGCCAGGGTGGGGTCTAGTTACTCCTTTTTCACATGATATACCTGATCGTCAAGTAGGAGATGATCCGATTCCTCGCCTGCAACAATTCAACCTGACTGGCCCTGTAAAGTTTGGTAGCAAACAGTTCGTGGACGAGACAAATTTTGTTCGACAACATGGCGGTCTTGAGAATACTAACACTACTAAAATTGTTCGCACTGCCGACCAAACGGAATCTGCTTTATTCTGGTCTCTTGATCGCCCGGACACTTTTAAACCTGCGGGTCAGTGGAACGAGTTTGCACAAGAACTCGCCTTGGAGAAGGGTAATACGTTAGAGGAAAATGCCCTCTTGTTTGCCCAACTGAACATTGCGGAAGCTGATGCAGCCATCCTTACATGGGATGCCAAGTACACGTACAATCAATTGCGACCAATTACCTCAATCCGGCAAGAATTACCAGTAGATCAGTCAAACGCAGTTCAAGATCCTGACTGGAAACCGCTGTTAGTGAATTTAAAGCCTGAAGAATACGGTGATTTTCCCTTAACTCCAGCGTTTCCAGACTACTACTCAGGACATGCTGGATATGGTAATGCAGCAGGTCAAGTTTTGATTAACTTCTTCGGTAACAACACACCTTTAACCCTCGTTTCGCAAGATTTACCCGGTGTGTCTCGCTCATACAATACTATTATGGAGGCCATAGAGGATAATGCCGCAAGCCGGATCTATGGTGGAGTTCATGTTCCGTCGTCTACAATCACCCAGATACCAACATTAGGTAGTGTAGATCCGAACCTGGCCATTAATCCCAGCGTTTTTTTAGGTGGTCAAGTAGCAGACTTAGTGAGCAGTATGTTCTAGTGTGGCTTTGTTGCATGAATACCTCAAATCCTTGCACAGCAATAATCGTTAATTATACACCCTTATTGAGAAAGCCTTGTATTGCAAGAGTTTTGAACGAAAGTCGGACTAATTATGCAACAAAGCCTCCTAGTATAGCAAACCGAGAGTTTAAGAGGGTGGTTGAAAAGTCCAATAGGTTGTAAAAAAGCTCTCTCAGTATACGCTGTAAATAGATAGTGGACAGCACCGAGAGAGCAACATAAAGCATACCCCAGCAATCTGATCCTCGCTCAATATGAATTTCTGACTTGATGATTCCAGAACCAAAACCCGGTGGTGCAAGCGTGAAGTTGATATATGGGAAGTCTTGAACGCAATTTTCTATGTCCTGGTAGAAGGAGTTAGATGGCGATCGCTCTTGGTTAGGACAAGTCTGCTATGGATAGCTATGACACACCCGCTCTCTTATGACTTGCTATGTCCTAAGCTATTTAATCACTGCATATCGCCGACTGATTCTTTCTCTAACTGCTTACCTCATAGCTCTTTCTAGTAATTTTGAATCAGAATATTGCGTAAAAAGATTCGTGAAACTCAATAAGTTCAATCTAAATCATAGAGGGTATGAAGATGGTAGAACTAACAACAATTGAAAAGTTATCGAGTAAAGCCTCTTTTACAGAATTGTTTCAAGCGGGAGATTTGGAGAATCTCATCTGGGAAGTAAAGTTATTTGCCCATAAAGCATTCAAGAACAAGAATAGTGCAGATTGGAGAGAGCTTCAGTTCATGCTATTCGAGATGAATTTATATCTAATGCAGAATGGTTATGGACTAGGTACATCGCGTTCACTGAAAGAATGGGTAATACGTGATACCATTGAACGGGTCGAGAAACAATACCAGTTGCAAGAGCAAATCTCCAGCGAACCCAATAATGATGCAGCAGCCTTCATATCATGGCTAAAAGAGCGCATTAGCACTCATAGAGTCAACCATCATCCTTTATTTGTCCTGTTTGACAACGACGATTTGAGTGCCGAGGAAGTACGTTACTTTCTATCAAATTATCGGGTTAATATGCAACGATTTCATCTGCATGTTGCTGCTTACAGTCTAATTGTGCCATTTGAGATGCGAGAAGAGCTTTACCACAACTTGTATGATGAGTTTGGTCAGGGTGATTTTTCCCAGGCACACCCGAATCTGTTTGAGCCACTCATGAATTACTTTGGTGGCGCACGTGAAGAGGACATTAACCCGGAAACTTGTCACTTATTAAATACCAAAATTAGTTTGTGCTGGTTTGCAGACGGATTACATTACGGTATTGGTGGCATGGGTGCTTTAGAGTTGGCAATTCCACTACAGCAACGCCATATTTTAGCACATTTGCGTAGGCGCGGATTAAACGAAGAAATGGTGAAGTTTTTTGTTGTACACTGCGAACTTGATGAAGACCACGGTGAAGGGTGGTTCAATGCCGGATTACCATACATACGCACAGATGAAGACCTTCAGAAAATTTTCGACAGTGCAATGCGGATGTTAGAAGCTAGAGCTGGGGTGTATGACGGTATTCTCAGAGGCATTCTTTCACGGCGGATGGAAAGACAAGCTAGGTAATATTGAGGTACAGCAAATGCACTCTTATCAAGCTTTGAACCCTACCACTTTCTTAGAAAGGAGTGGTCGAGCATTCTCTCATAAAAAAGCTGTAATTCACTCTGGGGGTGTAATTACTTATGGCGAACTGTTGCAGCGTTCACGTCGCTTAGCACAGGCACTGAATCGGCTACAGGTAAATTATGGCGATCGGGTGGCAGTATTAGCAGAAAATAGCCCACAAGTTATAGAAGCCCACTTTGGCATTCCAGCAATAGGTGCTATTTTGGTAATGCTCAACCCTTGGTTGACAAATACTGACCTGATGTATGCGCTGAGCTACTGTGAAGCAAAAATTTTAGTTGTGGATGCTGACTTTGCTGATAAGATATCCCCAGAAGTTCGTACTGCTCTCACCCACCTACAACACGTAATTATCTTCAACAACGCGATCGCACAGGCATACCCCGGAGCGATCGATTACGAAGCCTGCCTAGCAGCAGAGGATGGGAACTGGGTTTTAGATCAAACTGTACGTGAAGAACTAGACCCTTTAGCCATTAACTTTACATCTGGTACAACCGGGCGTCCAAAAGGCGTGATCTGCACCTATCGGGGAGCCTATCTCAATGCAATTGGTCAGGTGCTGATGATTGGACTCAACAAGGGATCAAAATACTTGTGGATGTTACCGATGTTTCATGTCAATGGCTGGGGGCACATCTGGGCAAATACAGCAGTAAGTGCAGTACAGGTTATTCTCTCACACAATGACAGAGGAAATGAAGCAGAACTGATTAGTATGCTCGTAAAGCATGGCATTACTCATCTGTGTGGTGCACCACGCTTTGTTAGGTTGCTAATCGAGACACCAGTGGACAAACAAGCCTTTAAAGGACTGACCATCACAACCGGTGGTGCGGCTCCATCACCAACACTAATTCAGCGTTTGCAAGAGAGGGGTGTGCATTTTGTCCATCAGTATGGTTTGAATGAAACCTATGGTCCCTATGTAGTGTGCGAACAGCAAGATGAGTGGCGGGATCTGCCGCCCGATATCCATGCTACTCATCTTGCACGCCAAGGTGTGGCAACTATTCATGCAGGTACAGGACTACATGTGGTGGATAAAGAAATGAACGATGTTCCCCACGATGGGCAGACATTGGGTGAAGTAGTAATGGCAGGGAATACAGTTACACTGGGATACTACAAGAATCCTGAGGCGACTGAAAAAGCATTTCGCGATGGGTGGTTCCACAGTGGAGATATGGCAGTTGTTCATTCAGATGGTTACTTAGAAATTCGAGACCGTATTAAGGACTTGATCTATGTAGAAACCGACTATGGTTGGGAGAACATATCCTCACTCGAAATCGAGAGGGTTTTATGCCGACATGAACAGGTACGTGAAGCAGCAGTGATTGGAATATCAGTAGGCAATAAGGCCAAAAACTCCCCTGTTTTAATGGCATTTGTAGAGATACTAGATAAGAGTTTGATTACAGAAGATAACTTGTTAAAGTTTTGCAGCTATGAACTAGCTCCATACAAGCAGCCCCATGTAATCAACTTTGTTGACTTACCCAAGACTGCAACTGGTAAAGTCCGTAAGGATCTGTTAGTAGCAGATGCCGCGAAAATTGCCGTTTCCTTCAGTGATTTAGAGCATCCCGAAAATTCTTTGATCCGACCCTTGGCAAAAAGCAAAGAGTGAAGAGCAGCCCTATGAAAAGCACAAAATATGAAACGTAATACAATTTGGGTTATGGCAATTACTGCTGGAATTGCCGTAGCAAACTTGTACTACAACCAACCGCTACTTGCAGAGATGGGACGGAGTTTTCATGCTTCCGCTCAACAGGTAGGTTTCATCCCGATGCTCACACAAATCGGCTACGCACTAGGAATACTCCTGTTTGTTCCATTGGGAGATCTGCTCGAACGTCGAAAACTAATTGCCACTATGTTGGTTGCGACAGCCTGTGCTTTGGTAACTGCTGCTGTATCTCCCAGCCTAGTCTGGCTGGCTGGTGCAAGCCTAGCAATTGGGATCACCACAATTGTGCCTCAACTAATTCTTCCGTTTGCTGCCCATCTTGCTAAACCAACAGAGCGAGGAAAAGTTGTCGGAAACGTGATGAGCGCCTTGTTCATCGGTATCCTTTTAGCACGAACTGTAAGCGGGTGGATTGGAGAAACATTAGGTTGGCGAGCAATGTACTGGATTGCAGGCGGGCTAACAACTATCCTTGCAGTTGCGATCTTAAAATTGTTGCCCAAAAGCCAGCCATCGCTGGAGCTGTCTTACCAAAAATTGATCCAGTCTTTGCTAGGATTAATTCGCTCTCAGCCCGTATTACGTGAAGCTTCAATCATTGGATTCCTGTCATTTGGAGCATTTAGTGCCTTCTGGAGTACACTAGCATTTTTGCTAGAACAACCACCTTATCACTATGGTAGCCGAGCGGCGGGTATGTTTGGCTTGGTAGGCATAGTTGGGTCGGCTACTGCTCCTGTGATCGGGAGGTTTGCAGATCACAACAGTCCTCGTCTGACGGTGGGATTGGGTGTTTCCATTACAGCTTTAGCGTTTGTTGTGTTTTGGTTTTTTGGGCATCAGATGTGGGGGCTTGTGAGCGGAGTCATATTATTGGACTTAGGAGCACAATCTACTTTAGTGTCGAATCAAGCACGCATTTATAGCCTATTACCAGAAGCTCAAAGCCGTTTAAACACAGTCTATATGGTATCTAATTTCATGGGTGGATCTCTAGGGTCGATTTTGGGTGTCTATGGGTGGAGTTGGTTCCAATGGAATGGAGTTTGCTTAGTCGGATTCTCAATGCTGGTTGCATCCTTCGCTATCTTTTGTGGAGGCTACAAGCGTTCAGTTTCAGCTCCATCACAAGAATAAAGTGTTCCGATTCTGTTACGAAAAAGTCAGCATGAAATTTACGGTGCTAATCAAAACTTACAAACTTATACAATTGTGGAGAAAGCGAAATGTTTGATGTTGTAATATTAGGCTCAGGGATGTCTGGTGCGATTCTGGGTATGATTCTTGCCAAGAATAATGCTCGTGTATTAATCATTGATGCAGCGCAACACCCAAGATTTGCAATTGGTGAATCTACTGTCCCCGATACAACAAAACTGCTAAAAATTCTGAGTGAACGCTTTGATATCCCTGAAATCAATAATGTATCAGGCTTTGTTGAAACAAGACACAATGTCACATCAAGTTGTGGAATCAAACGCAATTTTGGCTTTGTATATCATCGTGAAGGTCAGGAACAGAACCCTAATGAGGTCTATCAAGTAGTCATTCCAGATGCTTTTGATGGTCCAGAAGTTCACTACTTTCGACAGGATGTAGATTCTTATCTAATCAATGTTGCTAAAGATTATGGAGCAACAGTTCGTGAGAATACACGAATTGCCAATATTGACATTTCCACAGCAGGTGTTTGCTTAGAAACAGAACAAGGAGAGAAGTTTGAGGCTCGATACGTTGTTGATGGTACAGGTTATCGTTCGGTTGTTGCGAGCAAATTTGGATTGCGGGAAACTCCTCCTCGGTTTCAGACGTATTCGCGTAGCATTTTCACTCACATGATAGGTGTCAAGCCTTTTGAAGATTGTATGCCGGAGGGAATTTACAAAGTACCTAGAAAGTGGTCCCAAGGGACACTACATCACTGTTTTGATAGTGGTTGGATGTGGGTGATTCCATTTAACAATGGACCAGACCCGGAAAATGCCTTGGTTAGTGTTGGACTACAATTCGATTCACGAAAATTTCCGAATCAGAATATTCCACCAGAAAAGGAATTTAAAGACTTTATTGCTCGCTTTCCGAGCATGGCAAGACAATTTGAATCTGCAAAGTCGGTGCGTAACTGGGTTTCTACGGGCGATCGCGTGCAATACTCTAGCAAGCGAACTATCGGTTATCGCTATTGCCTGACATCTCATGCCGCAGGGGCACTTGGCCCACTGTATTCCCGTGGTTTGGCATCAACTATGACTGCTATTTTACCCCTAGCTGAGGAGCTTTTAAGAGCGATCGATGATGGTGATTTCTCTGAGGAGCGCTTTGAGCACATCGATCTGTTACAACAACGTACACTAGATAACGTTGATGCCATAGTGCGAGGCTCTTACATATCCTGGCGCAATTATGAGCTCTGGAACGCTTGGGTACGGGTCTGGTACGCATCAGTTAGTCTTAGCCGTCTTCACATGGACGCTGTACATAAAAAATACAGTCAGTTCAAAGATCCAGAGATTCTCAGAGAATTACACTTTCCCCATGTTGGTACATTTTGTCCATCCATTGAGGCTTATCAGGAATTTTTTAGCACAGCAGTGAAAATTATCGATGCAGTTGCAGCTGGGGAAGTTTCTGAATCGAATGCCACAACTGAGTTATTCAGGTTGTTCAAAGAAGCAGATTTCTTGCCACCTGTCTTCAACCTCGATAAACCAGAGGTCAAACATAGTGGTCAGTACGACCTTGAGCATTGGTTAAACCTGGTTACATGGGGATATTTTAAATCTCCCCAACAAGTGAAGGATAAGCTTTTTCCTGGTTCAGGGGAAGAAAATCTTACCAAATTCAAGAACCGTTACGAGGAATCTATCAATGATCCTCGCCTAAATGAGATCAGAAAATTCCTCGCAGATACAGTTAATAAGCAAGCTATATAGAAGCAACTTACATCCCCCTCTTTGCACCCGAGTTATGTTGATGGGCATAGGCAATTGTGGAGTCAATCATCGCATATTCGTTGTCGGCATCATCTGCCAACTACTGAAACACCTGCTCCCACACGAAAGAGTTTTTGACCATCGACTGAAGCGGGTGTAAATCACCCCAAATCCCCGAATCGTGCTGGCAAGTCATGCCAGAAAATGCCTGCTCGATAACGACATAAACCCCGTCTATTTTGAAACCTGGAGTTTTTAAGGAGAGTGTATTATTCTTTTGTGGCTTGAGTTCTGAGCTTTACTCTAATTCCAAAAAACTATGGTTTTCAAGGTAGACGCGGTTTAACACTGCTTAGACAAACAATCGATTATCTGTCTTCCGTGACTCCCATATAGCCCTTTCGCCCAGATAGAAAATCTTTGATTCTCTTCCACTGGTCATCTCGTAGTGCGTACCGGCGCGTCATCGTTTTCCTGTTGTTTATTCTTCAGCAGTTCTGATTCCAGTTTACTTAATTGATGACACGCCCTGAGACTTTAGACCAACCACCAACAACGGGGAGAAAACACAGAAAAAAACCAAAATTTAACAATACCTACGAAAACTGGAGATTTGTCATGTTAACAATGGATATGCCATTATCGGCTAACACTTTGGGATTTATATCATTAATTGCTTACGTTATTACATTAATACCCACAAGTATTAAAATCGTTTTTCCTCATACAAAAGAAACTGGTATTCCTCAATTTTTACTAAAATACCGCCGTTTTATAGGTATTATAGCCTTCTTTTTTGCCTTTGGACATACTTTCCTATTAGTCAGAAAAAGAAACTTGGATTTTTTAGATTTGAAGACATTTTGGATTTATATACAAGGAATTACCACTCTTACTATTTTCACAATTTTGGCTCTTACCTCTAATAATTGGAGTATTAAAAAACTGAAAAAAAACTGGAAGAAATTGCATCAACTGACTTACTTCGCTATGTTTTTATTAACTTGGCATATTTGGGATAAAATGTTGGGACACTGGACATATTTAACACCAATTGGAATTTCTATTATTACTGGAACAGCAGTTTTATCTTTTATCCGAATATGGATTCAATTCCAAGATGGAATAACAAAAAATAAACGGAAAGTAAGAAAATTAAATAATTAGCAAAACCAAAACTAAATAGTATTTAAGTTAGAGAATGTTTGAATAAAATAACAAAAAAACTGAACCCACATTTTTACTCATAACCAAACATATTCTTTATGACTTTCAAAAACCAAATCTAATTTCTATATGATGTTAAGAATATTTTTTTACAAAGCGTTAACAATATTAATAATCACCATAACAGGAATTTTTGTTTGGTTCTGTCTAACTAGAACGCTTTTACAACCAACCTCATTTGCATCAGTCTCTCAATCAATATTTGCTACTCAATCTCTTAAAACCCTTCAAGGACATTCAGCATGGATTTATACAATTGCCATTAGCCCAGATGGTAAAACTTTGGCTAGCGGTAGTTATGATGGCACAATTAAGATTTGGAATCTGCAAACCGATAAATTATTTTATACTATTCATGGTCATGCCAATGCAGTTAAATCCCTCGCCATCAGTTCTGATGGGCATATTTTTGTTAGTGGCAGCTGGGATCGTCGGATTAAGTTGTGGAATCTAGAAACTGGCAAACTAATTCGTACTTTATCAGGACATGAAGACGATGTAGAATCTGCTGTCTTTACGCCAGACAGCAAAGTTTTAGTTACTGGCAGCTGGGATAAGAAAATTAAGCTTTGGAATGTGCAGACTGGAGAGGTGATCCGTACTTTGAATCAAAAAGACGGAGTTAGATCAGTTGCTATCAGCCCGGATGGAGAGCTTTTAGCTAGCGGCACTGATAACGGCAGAATTATGATCTGGCAGTTGAAAACGGGCAAGTTAAAAATTTCCTTAGCCGCCCACAATAGGGCAGTTTGGTCAGTTGCTTTCAGTCCTAGTGGCAAGCAGCTTGCTAGTGGCAGTCATGACCATACGATCAAGTTGTGGAATCCTCAGAATGGTCAATTATTAGGCACTCTTATAGGACATAGTAAAGCAGTTTGGTCAGTTGCTTTCAGTCCTAGTGGCAACCAGATTGCCAGTGGCAGTTACGACCGTACGATTAGGTTGTGGAATTCCCACGATAGGCGATTGCTAGGCACTCTTGTCGGACATAGTAAAGCAGTTTGGTCAGTTGTTTTCAATCCTCTTGATCATACGCTTGTTAGTGGCAGTGCAGATGAAACTATCAAGATTTGGCAAGTGCCTTTACCCATTCCAGAATTTGAAGAACTAGATGAAGCGACCAAATTATAAGTAAAACATACATGACAAGAGTTGAAAATCGCAAATTTATTTTACGTTTAGAAAAACTGCATGAATAAAATACTCAGTTCTACAGCAACACTTTTCGGAATGCTCATTGCTTTACCAACCCAGGCGCAAGTGGGAGCCGGAGGCTATACTTTAACGCTTGATCTTGCAATTGAAGCGGCGAGGGAAGCTGTGCGATCTTGCGAAGCCTCAGGCTATAAAGTGTCTGTGGTCATTGTTGATCCGTCAGGGCTTATTAAGGTTCATCTCAAAGGCGATCATAGCGTAGTGCATACAAAGGATACTGCATTCCGCAAGGCCTACACCGCCGTAACAATGGGGCCGATATTCAACCTAGAAACTGGTACTCAGTTCACCGCTTTTTTAAAAACCAATCCCAACGCTTCATCCTTTTTAACCATACCGAACATCATTTCGTTGCCAGGAAGTATTGCTATCAAAGCTAAAGGCCAAATCGTTGGGGCTATTGGCGTTGGGGGTGCGCCTGGCGGCGAGAAGGATGAGGTTTGTGCACAGGCAGGCGTTACGAAGATTTTCAAGAAGCTTCCCAAATAGGTAGGTGTTCAGCCGGCTTTGTTGCATAAAACAAAAAAACATCCTTTCTCTCAACAGAGTTCGTAATTAGTCTTCCACTGTAACTGCCTAGCTAGGCAGAACTGTGCCAAAACGGGAAAATTGCACACGTTCATTGGTACGGTAAGACTGAATCACGTCCTGGGCGAAAGCTGGGACATGTCACCGTTTTGCTCGATCATCAGCACCAGGATAAGTTAAGTGCGATCGCCAACGGCATCAGTGCAGCCATCGCCCACACCATAGAATCCATCTGGTATCCCAGTTAAATTTTCTAGAAAGTTTCGAGATAGAATACACAACATCTTTTGGAAGGCTATAATGAATTAGTTGCACTACGATGTTGGTGACTGCCATCAAGTTTTTTGATCTATGCCTTTAAAGACAAGGGAGTCAAACAGTTCTCGTGGCAGTAGACCGGGCATGTACCCGGAAACTTTAAACGATAAATTTCGGTTCCCACCTGGTTTAACCAGGTCATAAACTTAGGTAAAACGGCGTCGCGGTGAACTTAAAACTTCTAGCTCCCAAAGTTATTAAAACTTGGGAGCTTTAAACATTCAAATTAGTACTACTGGTAGCAGAAATAAAAAATTAAAAACTAAGAATATTAGACGAATAGTACGCATTTAGGCTATACAAATCAAACAAATTTAATCTTCTTTAACTTAAGAATTAGCAATGCCTATTTATGAAAATAAAATCTGTATAAATTGATTCTAATTTAGGTATCGTTCAGAGTTAAAATTGGCAAAATGGCGTCAAATTGTGGTTAAAGCTACAAAAAATTGTCACAAAAACTAACTAATACAGTGTTTCCAGCCTCGGTTTTTCGACTCGACAATGGTTTAACATTTATTCATCAAGAAATTCCCACTACCCCTGTAGTTGTGGCAGATGTTTGGGTGCGTGCTGGAGCTACCCTAGAGCCAGAACCATGGTTTGGGATGGCACACTTTTTAGAACACATGATTTTTAAAGGTACGGCGACGCTACCCGCTGGAATGTTCGATCACAATGTTGAAAATAGGGGTGGCGTGAGTAATGCCGCTACTAGCTATGATTATGCTCATTATTCCCTCACGACAGCAGCCCCTTACCTGAAAGATACTCTGCCACACTTGGGCGAAATACTGTTGAATGCAGCTATTCCAGAAGATGAATTTCTCCGCGAACGGGATGTAGTATTAGAGGAAATCCGCTCTTGCCAAGATGACTCTGACTGGATAGGATTTCAATCTCTAATCACAAGCATTTATCAACATCACCCTTATGGACGCTCAGTTTTAGGTAGTGAGCACGACCTGATGCAGCAGTCACCAGAAGCAATGCGCTGTTTTCACCACGCCCACTATCAGCCAGAAAATATGACAGTGGTGATTGTCGGAGGCATTGCCCAGCAGCCAGCTTGGGAAATGGTAAATCGCTCATTTGTTGATTTTGCCGAACGTCCTGATTGTCCACAGTCTAAAAAAGTGGCAGAGCCAGCAATAAAAGAAATCCGCCGTCAAGAATTGTGTTTACCACGCATGGAGCAAGCGCGGCTATTGATGGCGTGGCTAGTACCAGGAGTAGAGGAACTCCGTACCTCTTACGGGTTAGATTTGTTGTCAGTGTTATTGGCAGAAGGGCGGACTTCGCGCTTAGTACGTGATTTGCGCGAAGATATGCAATTGGTGCAGGGAGTTTGCAGTAATTTTTCTCTACAACGAGAATCGAGTTTATTTACCATTACTGCCTGGTTAGAACCAGAAAATCTGGAGCAAGTTGAATCCCTGATTTGCACTCATTTGGATGATTTGCAAACTATAGGAATTAGCGAACAGGAACTTGCTCGCACAAGCAGGCTGCTTTGTAATGAGTATGCGTTTTCTACCGAAACGCCAAATCAGCTCACAGGGCTTTATGGGTATTACAATACCATTGCTCAAGCTGAATTAGCAGTGACATATCCTCAGCAGATTTTGTCATTTGATACCCAACAGCTGCAACAATTAGCTAAACAATATCTTTCACCACAGAATTACGCAGTTACCGTACTAAAACCTTGTTAGTCATTAGTCATTGAGTCAAGGACAAAAGACAAATGACAAAGGACTAATGACAAAGGACTAATGACTAATGACAACCTTACGACAAAACTCTCCTATCCATCGCACCGTATTGAACAATGGCATTGTATTGTTGGTGGCAGAAAATCCGGCTGCGGATATCATTGCAGCGCGAATCTTTGTGCGTGCCGGTAGTTGTTGCGAAAACCGGGAGCAAGCGGGGTTAGCGCATTTGCTGTCAGCAGTGATGACAAAGGGATGTGATGGACTTTCTAGCTTGGAAATTGCCGAAAAAGTAGAATCTGTGGGAGCCAGTTTAAGTACAGATAGCTCTAACGATTATTTTTTGCTGTCTTTGAAAACGGTAACATTCGATTTTGCTGAAATTTTAGCATTGGCAGGGCAGATTTTGCGATCGCCCACATTTCCCGAAGCCCAAGTTGAACTAGAACGGCGTCTGGCACTACAAGACATCCGCTCACAACAAGAACAACCGTTTACAGTAGCCTTTGGGCAAATACGGCAGATCATGTACCAAAATCATCCCTATGCCATGTCGGTGCTAGGCGATGAAACAACTATGAGCAGTTTATCTCGTGCAGACTTAGTTCAATATCACCAAACTTATTTTCGTCCAGATAATGTGGTAATTAGTATTGCTGGTCGAGTCACACCAATAGATGCTATTGACTTGGTAAAAAAAGTTTTTGGGGATTGGCAAATTCCACCACAAGCGCTACCCATACTAAATTTGCCTGAAATTAAGGTGGAACCGCAGCCAAGGCTTAAGCCCATACACACACAGCAATCAATTGTGATGCTAGGTTACTTGGGGCCGTCGGTAAATTCTCCTGACTATGCCCCACTGAAGTTACTTTCTACCTACTTGGGAAATGGACTTTCTAGCCGCTTGTTTGTCGAATTGCGGGAAAAGCGAGGTTTAGCTTACGAGGTATCCGCATTTTACCCAACAAGACTGTTTCCAGCATCATTTTTGGTTTACATGGGCACGGCAGCGGAGAATACCAGTATAGCTCTGGAAGGACTGCGGACAGAAGTAGATCTACTGTTTACTACGGAAGTATCAGAAAGCGCACTGCAATCAGCTAAGAACAAAATATTAGGTCAGTACGCCTTGGGTAAACAAACGAACGGGCAAATTGCTCAGATATATGGTTGGTATGAAATTTTGGGCTTAGGAATTGATTTTGACAAGAAGTTTCAAGAACTGATTGCGGCTGTAAGTGTCAAAGATGCCATCGCCTCAGCTGGTAAGTACTTAAAGGAACCTTATTTGTCTTTAGTCGGTCAAGATGAAGCAATTAATAGTGCGATCGCCTAGTGTGAATTATACGCGATCGCACTATTATCAGCTGTTTTCTCAACCAAGCGGCTGTACCATATAGCATCATAAGTTTCCGGTGGAAATTCCATGAAAGGCAGCCTGAAAGCAAGTATATTGAACTACTTACGCGCAATAGATCCCACGGTAATTTGCCGTAGAATAGAAAACGGGCAACAACACAGGTGGACAAAGAGGTCTAAATTTCTATCAAGGATTGAAATAGTCCTGTTCTCCTGTACGCCTTTGCTCATTGGCTCCTTCGGTGTAGTGTCAATTGCAGCGCCACAAAAAATTGCTCAAGTAAGTTCTGGAGATAGCATTAACCGCCCTACCCTCAAAGTTGGTAGCCAAGGAGAACGTGTGTCTGAACTTCAGGCAGCTCTTAAACTTTTGGGCTTTTACTCAGGTGCAGTAGATGGCATTTATAACGATAATACGGCTAGTGCTGTTTCCCGGTTTAAGCAAGCAGCTGGCTTGAGTCCAGATGGTATAGTTGATGCCAGCACTTGGCAAAGACTTTTCCCTAACGAACCGATAGTGACATCAACCGCTTCTTCACCTCAAGCAACATTTAATTCAGCAACCAATTTTCCGGTTCCAACTCAGCCTAGCAACGTCACCAGAGTTGTGAATTCCAGCCCAAACCCCCCAAGACCGGCTGCAAGTCAAATTGTGAATTCCAGCCCTGAGCCAAAACCCACTAACCCAAGGCAGCAGAAACCGCCGCGTCGTACTACATCCACTACTGCAAATTCCAACCCTGAGCCAAAACCTTCTAACCCAAGGCAACAGAAACCGTCTTCTCGTACTACATCCACTACCCGAACTCAATCAGCCACACGTAGTAGGCAAACTACCCAGATTCAGCCAACCCCAATTAGTAAGCGAAACCCAGGTATTCAATACACCTCACAAGGTTGGCCAATTTTGCGTGTAGGGATGCGTGGTTCTGAAGTTGTCAAGCTGCAAGAAAGACTGCAAAAGCTTGGTTTCCTGGATAGTGGTATAGATGGAGATTTTGGCGAGACAACCGAGGCGGCGGTGAAAGCTGTACAAAAGCGCTATGGATTAGAAGCTGACGGTGTAGTTGGTGGCTCTACCTGGGAAATTCTTGTGCGGCGTTATTCTTAACAAAGACGCCTCTTTGGGGTTTGGTGCTTCGGATGATTTTTTTAGTTCATTTCATGTTACACCCTACAATACGATCAAGATACCCCGATTAAGAAGTATCAATCAGTGCCAATGCTGAAAAATTACATTCCTTTTGGGTTGACAAAAGAGGACGGCAACTTTAAAAGTCGTAAAGCGCGATGTCTGTAGGATTAGCCCTTTCAAGGTGAACATTTGTACTATCAAAGAAATGATGTTTTTAACCCAATTTTGGGACTTTGGCTCAGGCGATCGCTTAATTTACAGTCCAAAAATTTGGAGGTGAATGCATAAATTCCTTGTTCAATTCCAGCCGATGCTTTAAATGCCGTAAAAACTTTGATAGTACAATATGCTCACCTTGAAAGGGCTGGTAAGTCCTATATAAATTCAATTGAATCATAGAATGGGAAAATAAAGGTGAGCAATGCCCAATTTGCTGAGCTATTAGCCTGAGACAGATAAACAGAAAATTTTATCAGTCAATATTCTATGACTTCGACCATTCCCGCTAAAACTCGGAAGTTCCCAATCCAAGCGATAGGAGCTAAGCTTTTCCACTCGTGTAACATCATTAGCCTGCTGCTCATGGTAACAAGTGGACTACAAATCTACAACGCTAACCCTGTTTTTGGTGGACGTGCAGGTTTACACGTTCCTCCAATATTTACTTTAGGGGGTTGGCTTGCGGGAGGTAGACACTGGCATTTTGCAGCAATGTGGTTATTCTCGCTGAATCTGTTATGGTATGGAATTTATGTTTTAGTTACCCGACGTTGGCTACATCGATTTGTGGGAATCAATGACCTCAAAGCATTGCAAAAAAGTCAAAATCCCCAGCGTTTAGTTTATGCTTGGCATCGCATTGCCTATACAGCCATTATTCCTATCTTAGTACTGGCGTTATTTACAGGAATAGGAATGTATAAACCTGCCCAATTTCCCTGGATTGTGGATATCTTTGGTAGTTGGGAAGCACTGCGAATTGTTCACTTTGCATCAGTACCAATGTTTATTCTCTTTGCAGTGATTCACTCTCGATTAGCGCGTCAAGCCGGAGGTTCCCAACTTACAGAATCAATGTTTTGGTAAACGAACCACGCAAATAAAAAGGGGAGATTGGGAGCAAAAGAGCAAAATAAGAAAATAATTAATAGACCTCTTGCATAAATCAAAAATAAGAACCCCACCTTTGACTTTCAAACATCCTCTTACATCAAAGTCTGCCCTCCACGCGAGCGGGGTGAGGTGTTAGGGACTTTTGCAATAGGTCTAAGTACTTATAATCATGTCTCTACTCCTATCTCTTATCTCCTGCCTTTAGAGAGTAGAGATTTATTGATTGTGAACTTAATTATCTAGGCATTTACCTTTTTTTAAACCTACAAAAATGAACTTTTTTGATAAATTAAATGGTAGTATCTCACAAAATCAAAGCTTACTATTTGTAGGACTTGACCCAAATCCAGAGATGATGCCTAAGCGTTTTGAATCTGAAGATCTCATCGCTGGGTTGGAGAAATGGTTGCGATTCATTATTGCTGAAACTGCTGATTCTGTCTGCGCTTATAAACCGACATTTGGCTTTTATGAAGCTTTGGGGATTCCAGGTTTAGAACTGCTGCATAAAACTTTAGCAGCGATTCCAGCCCACATCCCAATTATTTTAGATGCTAAACATAGTGACTTAAATACTAGTACCATTTTTGCTCGCGCTGTGTTTACAAAATGGCACGTCGATGCAATCACTCTCAGTCCCTATACCGGGCAAGATCATGTAGCTCCTTTTTTGGTATATCCTGAGAAAGCGGTGTTTATTTTATGCTGTACTTCTAATCCAGGTGCAGAAACTTTACAGCAATATCCGACAAACGAGTCACCCCTTTATTTGCAGGTGGTAAAAGAATCAAAAACCTGGGGGACTCCAGAACAATTGGGTTTGGAAGTGGGAACCACAAATCCTGAAGTTCTGGCTCTGATTCGGGGAGTTGCTCCTGAAAGAATTATCATGGCGCGTAGTATCTGGGCGGATGGTGGAAACCTGAAGCAAATTTTAGAATCAGGCTTGAATACAAGCGGTGATGGTTTGCTGATTCCGGTTCCTCAAGATATGTTGGTTAACATACATTTATCTGAGCAAATCCAGTCTTTGCGGGCAGAAATTAATCAAATAAAAACTGAAATTATTCAGGAAAATTCTACATGTTCTGTGTGGTTGCCTAATGTTTGTTTTCTAAATCAGCATCCTCAGCAGGATTTAATTTTACAACTTTATGATATTGGCTGCATTATGTTTGGTAAATTTGTCCAAGCATCAGGAGCCATATTTCCTTATTACATTGATTTACGCAAAATCATTTCCAATCCCCAAGTTTTTAGTCAAGTTATCACTTCCTATGAGGAGATTTTGAAAAACCTCAACTTTGATAGGTTAGCAGGTATTCCCTACGGTTCTTTGCCTACTGCAACTGGTTTAGCTTTACGTCTTCACTGTCCGATGATTTTTCCTCGTAAAGAGGTGAAAGCCCACGGAACTCGGAGAGTAATTGAGGGTAACTTTCAACCTGGTGAAACAGTTGTAGTGGTTGATGACATTCTCATCAGTGGCAAAAGTGTAATGGAAGGGGCAGAAAAGTTAAAATCAGCAGGATTAAACGTTAATGATATTGTGGTATTTATCGATCATGAACAAGGGGTAAGAGACAGGTTAAAAAATAATGGTTATTGCAGCCATGCGGTTTTAACTATCTCGGAAATTACTACAACTCTACATCAAGCAGGAAGAATAAATGATGAGCAATTGTTAGCTTTCAACGAAAGTTAGAGTTGCGATCGCCTATTATATCGTATCATTCTCAACAGTGAACGTATTTAATGCTCAGGCAATGCTTAGGCATCAAAATAATTATGATTTTTTCTCTCAAACAACTACTTAAATGGTTAATTTTGACGCTGCTATTTCCTCTAGTTTTTCTCAATGGTTGGCTAGCATTTCGGCTGGTTCAAAATTTTCAACCCCTGGTGACAATTCTTGTTTTAGCTACTTTATTTGCTTTTATTTTAAATTACCCTGTTTCGGTTTTGCAGCAGCGGGGAGTTAAACGTAACTATGCGGTATCTTTAGTTTTTATATTAGCGTTGATAATTTTAGTTGCTTTAGGTATTACTTTAATACCGATTGTTTTAGAGCAATTTCATGAAATGGCTAAGTTACTCCCCCAATGGATTGATTCTAGTGAAGAAAAACTCCAGAAATTAAATAATTGGGCTTTTAGTCATAAATTAAAGGTGAATTTCAGCCAGATATTAACACGAATAACTGAAGGTCTACCTGATGAATTTGAGTACCTTTCAGATAAACTTTTAGGAATTATTAGAGATACTATTGATAGTATTTCTGAAGCATTAATCATAATAGTGCTGACTTTTTATCTTTTGTTAGATGGGCCAAGACTTTGGGATGGGCTATTTAAAAAATTGCCTGGGACTTTTTCCCAGGGTGTAAGTCAATCTATTCAGCAAAACTTTCAAAATTACTTGATTGGTCAAGGAACTTTGGCCTTGCTAATGGGAGTTTCAGAAACATTAATGTTTTTAGTTTTTCAAGTCCCGTTTGGTTTACTATTTGGTTTTGGAGTTGGGCTTTTGAGCTTAGTTCCCTTTGGGGATGTGGTTAGTCTTGTTGTAATAACTTTAATCATAGCCTCACACAACTTTTGGTTAGCAGTGAAGGTTTTTGCAGTGGCTGTTGTCATTGACCAGTTAATTGATCAGGCGATCGCACCACGTCTTTTAGGTAAATTTACTGGGCTTCGACC
The DNA here is from genome assembly GCF_015206995.1 of aff. Roholtiella sp. LEGE 12411. GTDB lineage: Bacteria > Cyanobacteriota > Cyanobacteriia > Cyanobacteriales > Nostocaceae > Komarekiella. The sequence goes on from NZ_JADEXR010000008.1 coordinate 61,318, forward strand.
AATATGGGTGTTAATCGCCTTGCTTGCAGGAACCAATATTGGAGGGGTATTAGGTTTGCTAATTGCGGTTCCTGTGGCTGGTTTTATCAAAGATGCAGCAGATGGTTTTTCTAAATCTGATTATCCTGAGAATGTAGCAAAGAGTGAAACGACATCAGAATTATTAGCAAAGGAATCAATATCGCAATGATTTACGGATGCCATGAAATATCGTAATTATTAGGTTGAATATTCGCTTGCAAAACTAACATAAAACGTTAACTTTGGGGTTTAATTTATCAAAAAAAACATCCAATTCATCGTCAGATAAATGCATGAAATCAGGTTTGTTTATTGAGACTTTAAACATTTAATTATGTCCTAAAACTTTGATAAAAAATTTGTATTTAGCTAAAAATTGGTATTTTGCAATTTTGACTATAACTGTAAAATTGAGGAGTCAGATTAACTCATAATTCCAAGAATAATACAATGGCTAAAATATTAATTTCCGACTTTGAACTTATTGATCTAGAAACATTTTTGCATGAACTGGCTCCAGCCAAAGTGGATACTGTACAGGGGGGTTATTTCGAGCCTTGGGAAAATTTTTTGCAGCCTTGGGGAATTTTTTCGGGCGGGAGGTTTCTTTCTAGCCCTGATGGAGTTATTTCAAATCCTGGAGGAGTTCTTTCTACACCCGCGGGAATTCTCCAATATTGAGTCCAGGTAGAGATACACCATGTAGAGACGTTGCATTGCCATGTAGAGACGTTGCATTGCAACGTCTCTACCAAAGGATTTGTTGCAACCGTTAATTGAATCGGTATAAGAGGCGAATTCAAATCTTTTCCAATGAGGTACGTGTTTAGTGCTGAAATGGTCGAAAAAGAGGGATTTTCGAGGTTGAAAGACTGTACTTCATAACATCAGGAAGCGCTGTAAATAAACCATATTGCAATACGGTTCAGTTAAGGTCAGTAATTGACATTATTCTCAATATTTAAACCTAAGAATAAGTCTTTCAGCATTAGAAAAATTGGGATTTTTCGTTAACTGAACCGTATTGAACCATATTGAGTGTTAAGCCTTCTGTTCGCCAAAGGCGGATAAAAAAGCCCCCAGCATTTCTACTGGGGGTTAGAATTAATACCATTTCACTTTATGTTTGCCGGAGATGCCCCCGTCTGCGCCTCTGCCTAAGCAAGAGGCTGGAGTGTTTATCAAATATTACAGCAAAAAGTGATCAGGTATAAATGGTATAAACGTTAGCCAACATTTGCTAATAGCAATTCTCGTTTTTCTGACTTTTGGACTCTCACTTGACCATCATCGTCAACATCAACAATGGCTGTGTCTCCATCTAGGATTTGACTAGACAGCAGGGCTTCAGCAAGAGAATCTTCTAAAAGGCGCATAATTGCGCGACGCAATGGTCTAGCACCATAGCTGGGATTATAGCCTTCTTGTACCACAAGCTCTTTGAAGCGTTCGGTGACTTCTAAGCTAATTCCTCTTTCAGTTAAGCGAGTTGAAACATCGCGGAGCATAATATCAGCGATTTGCTTGACTTCATTCTTAGAAAGCTGGGTGAAGACGATAATCTCATCAACACGGTTAAGAAACTCAGGACGGAAGTAAGCTTTTAACTCCTCATTTACCAGGGTGCGGATACGGTTGTAACTAGCTTCGGGTTGATTGTCGAACTCAAACCCTAAACTACTGCCACCTTTTTCAATTACCTTAGAACCAATGTTAGAAGTCAAGATAATTAGTGTGTTCTTGAAGTCTACTTTCCGGCCTTTGGCATCGGTGAGATGCCCGTCATCCAAAATTTGCAGTAGCATATTGAATACATCGGGGTGCGCTTTTTCGATTTCATCGAATAGCAGTACCGTGTAAGGTTTACGCCGCACAGCTTCGGTAAGTTGTCCACCTTCATCGTATCCGACATAACCAGGTGGCGAACCAATGAGCTTGGAGACGGTATGGCTTTCCATAAATTCGGACATATCCAAGCGAATCATTGAGTCTTCTGAACCGAAGAAGTAAGCAGCCAATGCCTTCGCCAATTCTGTTTTACCGACTCCAGTAGGCCCAGAGAAGATAAAGCTAGCGATGGGACGATTGGGGCTTTTTAGTCCCACTCTGGCACGACGGATACCGCGAGATACAGCCGAGACTGCCTGTTCTTGACCGATTAGCCGTTGATGAAGAGTGTCTTCCAAGTGTAATAACAATTCTGACTCCGATTCAGTCAGCTTGTTAACTGGTACGCCAGTCCACGAGGCAACGATTTGGGCGATGTCTTCCTCGTCAACGATAGTAGAACTGACAGGCTTATCGTCTTGTGGAAATGTTGCCTGTAATTGTGTTGTGAGTTCCAATTCCTGGTCGCGCAGTTGTCCAGCTTTGTCAAAATCCTGGACTCTTACAGATGCTTCTTTGGCTTTGGTAACACCAGTGAGTTCACGCTTGAGTTCTTTATTGGGAGAAACTTGGGAGTTCCGCAGACGAACGCGAGAACCAGCTTCATCAATCAAGTCAATTGCCTTATCTGGCAAAAAGCGATCGCTAATGTAGCGGTCTGACAACTGTGCTGCTGCGACAATCGCTGCATCAGAAATAGTCACTTTATGGTGTTGCTCATAAGCTTGACGCAAGCCGTAGAGAATTTCAATAGTTTCTTCTACTGAAGGTTCCCCTACCATAATCGGTTGGAAACGACGCTCTAGGGCGGCATCGCGCTCGATATGCTGACGATACTCATCGAGGGTAGTTGCGCCGATGCACTGGAGTTCACCGCGTGCTAGGGCGGGTTTAAGGATGTTGGCTGCATCCAAGCCACCTTCTGTACCACCAGCACCAACTAGCGTGTGAATTTCGTCAATTACCAGGATGATATTGCCTACAGTACGGACTTCTTCCACGACTTTTTTGATGCGTTCTTCAAAATCGCCACGGAAGCGAGTCCCAGCTACTAGCGACCCCATATCGAGGCTAATGACCTGCTTGTTTTGTAATGTTTCGGGAACATCTTGGTTGACAATACGTTGAGCTAGACCTTCTGCGATCGCAGTTTTACCAACTCCTGGTTCCCCAATTAATACTGGGTTATTCTTGGTACGACGCCCCAGGATTTGGATAGCACGCTCAATTTCTTTTTGGCGACCAACTACAGGGTCAAGCCTGCCTTCTTGGGCTAGTTTGGTAAGATTTCTACCAAACTCTTCCATCGTTAGTGTTTGGGTACGCTTTTGACCACCACTTCCAGCGAAAACAGAGGTGTTTTCACCCAAGCGGCGAACTACAGCACTACGGACACTCTTGAGGTCAACCCCTAGATTTTGCAGTACTTTAGCGGCGACACCTTCACCAGCTTCGGTCAATCCCAAGAGTAGGTGTTCAGTATTAATGTAATTTTGTCCCAAGCTATGAGCTTCTTTAAACGATTGCTCAAAGAGGCTTTTTACCTTGGGGGTAAAAGGGATTTCTGGTGGTACAAAACCAGAACCTCTACCAATTATTTTTTCTACCTCGCGACGTGCATCTTTTAGCGTCACGCCCAATTCGGTCAGCACTTTAGCAGCAACCCCGGTTCCTTCTCCCATCAAACCCAGGAGAATTTGCTCAGTTCCTACAAAGTTGTGTCCTAGGCGACGTGCCTCCTCCTGAGCGAGCATAATTACTCTAATAGCTTCGGAAGTGAAGTGTTCAAACATAGCGGGTTCTTGCTCCCTTGCTGCTTGGACTTTGGGTGAGATAAAATTCACCCTCATCTAAAGTTTTTTGTATTTTCTTAAGGACAATGTATCTTTATTTAAAGTTGAATGGCAGTGGTGAGAGCCGTAAGAGCTAAGGTGTAGTTGCCGTCTTCAGATAATTAGGGGTAGATGGAGAGACTCTTAACACTTGACTCTTAATGAATCCACGTCCTGTTATAGGTATAAAGAATGACTGAAGCAACCACAGGTAAAGACCAACAACATCCCCTTTACAATCGCGATCGCCCCCTTATTGATATTTTACTCGCTCAAGAGGCGACAGATTACAATTTAGCAGAATTAGCTAGACTACGAATGCGTTATCAAGGTTTTCCAGGGGCAAGAGACATCCAACAAGATTTGGATAAAGTCTTGCAGCAGTGGGGTTTGAGCGAAGCCGAACTTTATGAGAGAACTCGCCAAATTCATCACCTGGGAGGTATTTACAAAAGTCGCGGCAAAAAAGACGAGCAAGACTGGAATTAAGATAATAAGATGGCGATCGCCACATTATTAAGAGAAATCACCGAAACTGCTGCTCAGACACTCTTGGTGGAGCGAGTTGGTGTGTGGTTATATAACGAAGACCGCTCAAGAATGGAATGCATTAATTTGTATAATTTTTGTACTAAGGAGCATACCTTTGGTGTGTCGCTTTTGAAAGCAAATTATCCGACTTATTTCCAGGCTTTAGAAGAGGAATATAGTATTACTGTATCTGATGCCAAAAACGATATCAGAACTCAACAATTATGCCAGTCTAATTCTTTTTTAGACATCACATCCTTACTGCATGTACCGATTTGGTTAGGGGAACGTTTGGTGGGTGTAGTTTGCCACGAACATGTTGGCGAGGTTCGCCAGTGGACTTTCCAGGAAGAGAATTTTGCTAATTCGATTGCAGACTTCGTGGCGCTGGCCATAGAAGCAAGCGAGCAAAATACTGTACACGAAGCACTACGACAGAGTGAGGCACAATTTCGGGCGATTTTTGAGCGTTCTTCTATCGGTATTGCGCTTATAGATCTCAAAGCACAGATTGTTGATAACAATCCGGCGCTGTGCGAAATCTTAGGATACAGCCGAGAAGAACTATATAGTCAACGTTTTACAGATTACATTGCAATACAAAGGGGAGATTTAGAACTTTACAAGCAACTAGTCTCAGGAATTCGCGTAGATACTGAGAAAAGTACAAGGGTGGGCTTCCAAGCGTCGGAACTTCTCCCAAGGGAAGACGCCAAGGGCGAGCGGGAGCAGCTTGTCGCTAGACATCGCATTGAGATGGAAAGACATTGCTTGCATAAAGATGGTAACTTAGTTTGGACTCATATCTCTGTTTCCGTCATTCCACGCACAAATGATGAACCTGAGTTGTTTCTGGCGATGATTGAGGACATTACTGAGCGCAAGCAAACAGAGTTGAAACTTCGTGCTTCTCAAGAAGCAGCAGAAGCTGGTAGTCGGGCGAAAAGTGAATTTTTAGCAACCATGAGCCACGAACTGCGAACGCCTCTCAATGCAATTATGGGCTTGTCGCAGTTGCTACAACAAGAAATCGTTGGCTCTCTCAATGACAAGCAGCAAGAATATATAAGTTGTATATATAGTAGTGGTGAACATCTATTAGCACTGATTAACGATATCCTTGATTTATCTAAGGTGGAAGCAGGCAAAGAAGATTTATTGCTGTTACCTTTGTCAGTGCCAGAGTTGTGTAATTATGCCATATTAACAGTGAGCGATCGCGCTTCAGAAAAGGGATTGCAACTCACAAGTAAAATTGACCCAGAAGCCGATATTTGCATCGTCGATGAGCGGCGCATCAAGCAAATGTTACTCAATTTACTCACCAATGCCATTAAATTTACTCCAACAGGTGAGGTGTCGCTGGTAGTGAAAAAAGTAGCCGAAGGGATAAAGTTTACAGTTTCAGATACTGGAATTGGTATTGACTCAAGTCAGTTTCAATTTCTGTTTGAACCGTTTAAACAGCTTGATAGTCAGTTAAATCGTCAGTATGAAGGAACTGGATTAGGTTTAGCCTTGACACGGAAATTAGCGCGTTTGCATGGTGGAGATGTGACAGTAACATCGACTTTGGGAGAAGGTAGTCAGTTTACTGTGTTTTTGCCAAATCTAGCGCCTTTGGAAGAAGAGGGGAGCAAATGATTTTTGATTTACATCAAAATCTTTTTGGGTTTTGTTTACAAAATAAGTAGGGTATGTGCCCTACTTATTTTGTACTTTAATCAGCACCTTCAATTGGTGCAAAACCTTGACGCTGAATATTTTCTGTCACTGTGCGCGGTTCGAGGAATTGTAGCAGGTAATCAGGGCCCCCTGCTTTAGAACCAACACCAGAAAGTTTGAATCCACCAAAGGGTTGCCGTGCAACTATAGCACCTGTGATGGTGCGGTTAATGTACAAATTACCGACTTCAAAATCTGTCTGCGCTTGCTGAATGTGCGAAGGTGTGCGTGAGTAAAGTCCTCCAGTCAGAGCATAGTTTGTACCGTTAGCAACTACTAAAGCTTCTGGGAAATCCTTCACCCGAATGACTGCAACAACAGGGCCAAAAATTTCTTGTTGGGAAATTACTGCATTTGGTGGTACTTCTGTAAAGATGACAGGCCCGATAAAATATCCTTGATTTGGGGCTGGTAACTCCAACGCTAATTGCGCTTCTGCCTTACCTTTCTCAATATACTCGCGGATGCGATCGCGGGCGTTAGCATCAATCACCGGGCCAACTTGCGTGCTGGGTAACTCTGCTTCCCCAATGTTCAAGGATTTTGTCGCTTCCACTAACCGCCGTACAAAATTATCATAAACCGATTGCAGCACAACTACCCGCGAACAAGCAGAACATTTTTGTCCGCTGTAACCAAATGCTGACTGCACTACACCCACAACTGCTTGGTCTAAATCAGCACTTTCATCTACAATAATAGTGTTCTTGCCGCCCATTTCAGCAATCACCCGTTTCATGTGCTTTTGACTAGGTTTCAAGGTTGCTGCTTCTGCATAAATTCTACATCCCACTTCCTGGGAACCTGTAAAAGCAATTACATGAGTATCCGGGTGATTTACCAAGTAAGCACCAACTTGTGAACCCTTACCAGGTACGTATTGAAATACACCTTTAGGGATACCAGCTTCTATTAAAATTTCTGTGAGTTTAGCAGTAATCACAGAAGATGTTTCAGCGGGTTTGAGAAGAGTACAATTACCTGTAACCAAGGCTGCAACAGTCATTCCACAAGCGATCGCCAGCGGAAAATTCCAGGGAGAAATCACCACAGCAATTCCTCGTGGTTGATATATATAATGATTAGTCTCACCAGGTATATCGTAATTAACACCTTGATCCAAGCGTTCCATTTCATCGGCATAGTACCGACAAAAGTCTATCGCCTCAGAAACCTCTCCATCAGCTTCCTTAACTGGTTTACCAACTTCCACAACTATCCAAGCAGAAAGTTCATCCCGGCGTTGTTCCATCAAATCACCAGCTTTCCGCAAAATATCCGCACGTTGTTTAGCTGGCGTCTTCCTCCAACCGGGAAACGCTGCTTTAGCAGCTTGCATCGCCTGTTCAGCTTGTTCAACGCTAATCAATCCAACTTTCCCAATTACCTCACTAAAATTAGAAGGATTGAGAGAATCAACAAATTCTGGCGTGTTAACATACTCCCCATTAATCAACGGCAAATAAGTTCTACCAAGCTGTTGGCGAACCCCTTGAAAAGCTTGCGCCGCTTTCCTTCTCCCTTCCTCCTCCGCATAATCTGTATCCGCCGCACCGAGGAAGGAAAGCGGGAGAGAAGGGGAAAGGGGGACAGGGGGAGACTGTTGTAACACTGGTGGTGCTAACAATTCCTCAATCGGTCTATTTTCCAGATTTTGTCGTAAAAAAGAACTATTAGCCGTATTTTCCAACAAACGGCGAATCAGATAAGCCATCCCTGGCAACAGTTCACCATAGGGACAGTAGACTCTCACCCGATAACCCCTGTCAACTAGCGCTCTTGCGATTTTATCACCCATGCCGTAAAGGACTTGCATCTCAAAGTGACGGCGGGGAACATTTAAACTTTCAGCTATTGCAATGGCACGAGCGTGCGATCGCACGTTATGGCTACCAATGGCAGAATACACATATTGATGATTCTCTAGCAATAACTGAGTGATCGTTTCAAAGTTAGCATCCGTTGCAGCTTTATCGTTGTAAACTGGCTGTGGCCAATGTTTCTGTGCTGCTTTGATAGTTTCTTGATCCCAATATGCGCCTTTTACTAAGCGGATTGTCAGGGGATAACCACGCTGTTTCAACCAAGAAATTAAGTCTTTGGCATCTTGCTCGCTGTCACGCAGATATGCTTGAATTGTGATCCCAATATCTGTACGTTGCCTAAACTCTTCTTCCAACAACAGTTTTTTCAGGATAGTGAGAGTTATATCTTTGTAGGCATACTGCTCCATATCAAAATGTACAGCTGCGCCTAATTCTTGAGCACGACGTAAGAGAATGCGAATGCGATCGCTAACTCGTTCCTCACTACCTGTAGCATCTAATGGGTCAAATTGAGAATAAAACGCCGTTAGCTTAACAGAAACCTGAACTTTTGGTAGCGGTTCGCCATTTGCTTCATCAATAGCCGGGATAATTGTCCAATTCTTGGATGCTTCCACTAATTGTTGCATCAATTCTAGATAGCGTTCTAGATAAGACTGCGCTTCTGCTTCGGTAATCACCGCTTCACCAAGTAAGTCGATGGTGAAAGCCATTTTTTCCTTTCGCAGTCGTTCAACTGTTTTGATGACTTGTTTAATATTTTCACCAGAAATATATTTATGAGCAAGAGTCTCAACCGCTGTGCCAACAGTTGTAGCAGCAACTTGTCCTGGCATAGAGTCTGGGTTAGCAAAGTTTAGCATTCCCTTCAGGGCTGCCGGTAATTCTACAGATTCATCTCCTAAATATTCTTGTAAATGTGAGGCAATTTCTGATTTACTGTGCAAAGCAGGTAGCGTGTCTATGAAACGAAATAGCTGCACCCGCAACCCAGGATTACTCATCGCCCAAGCAAGTAATTTATCATCCCAGCGCATTTGATCGCGCAGAGAAGCAAAGAATGAGCGATTTTCTTGTGTTACTGCAAGAAGTTGTTTAGCAATTTCTTGGGTTTTAGCTTCGTAGGTGCTTGTTTGTACTTGTAATACCACTGATAATTAACTCCTTAATTTTGGGGATTGGGCATTGGGGATTGGGCATTGGGGATTGGGCATTGGGGATTGGGCATTGGGGCTGTGTCTTCTATTTTGACGTTTTCATTTGGCTGTTACCATATTTAAAACGCTGGATAGTTAGGTTTTTTATAGAGGATTTTTGAACTCGGTGTAAAACAATATTAAAGTGGTGTCAATAAAGTAGCCAACGCCAGTCCGTACACTTATTCAACAAGTATTTGGTGTGGAAAAACTTAGGTTTAGCACCCCTAGTAATGGCTAGTGTTTACCTTGGGGGTTGTACAAAACAGCCGACAGATGACCAATTAGAAGTATGGCGTAAAGAAGCGATCGCCCGCAATACTCAAATTATAGAGAAAAGTAATTGATTTATTTAACAGCATAACTACGGATAACATCTAGGAAACAAACTGCTTTAAATTAGTTAATCTTAACAGAGCAATTGTTAACACCGTAGAACATACTACTAAGATATCTATTGTTAAAAATAATATATTCAAAGGTATTCCAATATTTATGCTAACTGGATAATTGATAATTAATAAAATAAACAAATACTGCCAGTACTTATGTAAGACAAATAAACCAAGCGAATATTTCGCTAACTTTTGGGTTAACCAATTACCTTGAATTTTTAAGGGATGAATAAAACAGAATAGAGTTAATGCTCCAAAGACCACAGAAATCCTGCTATGGATTCCTGGAGAATAGTTATAATAACGTAAACAAATATCATGCAGAGAAAACAGTATATATGTAGCTAAGTAGTAAAATTTAAATTTTACTACTTTATTTGTATAGTTAACTAATGCAAAAGCTATTGGGACATAAATCAGAAAATTCCTAAGATAATAGTAAGGTACAGAAAATTTTGGTAAGCAAGTTAGCTCAAACAATATCAAAGAAAATATTACAATTATGTAAGATAATAATTTCTTGTGATTAAAATTCAGACTTTGGTAGAAATAAGCAAAAACAATTAAAATAATTAAATTGAAAAGAAAATAGAGAACTGAATCGCCTACTAAAGGTAGAATCGGTTCTATCCCTATAATCATCTCCCAGGATAAATTGGGAAATTTAGAATTTATAATAGTAGCAAATACGATTTGGATTACTGACCAAAAAATAAATATACTACATAACTTTACCAGTCTTTTTTTTAGATAGTTTTTATTGCGTATTTTCTGGAAAAATAAATAAAGAGAAACAATATAAAATATAGGAACTGCAATAAGAGTTAATTGCCAATTAAAGATTTCAACTAAGCCGTTAAGAAAATATATAAATGTATGGTTATCATTCCTTGTAACAAATCTAACTGGCTGTAAATGCCAAAATAAAATCAAAATAATGCTAATGGCTTTTAAAGTATCTAACCCTTGATCTCTTTCTATTTTCATCATTTTTTACAATATCACATAATTTTGTTTAGCTAATTTTATTAAACAAATTGATGCTTAATCCAGAGACTTTCTATAGGATTCCTATTTGATTTTTGAAAGAACTGCGTACACCTCTAACTCCCTTTTTTTCCATTTCCCATTCCCTATCCCCTATCCCCCATTCCCTGTTTCTACAAGTCAGTTCACGAATCAAATCGGATTACTATAATTAATATATGTTTATATGAAAAGCCACTGGGTATAATCTCCACCTAACACAATATCCAGCTAATAAGGAAACTACGAACTAATCCTCACATCAATGTAAAAACCAGACCCAGTATTAAGTTTTAGCGCCTACCACCACCGCGATAAGGCACTTTAGCACCTTTTAAATTTTTGTTAGGTAGCAACACTTCTTGAGGTTGTTGCTGCTGAATTTGTTGCTGAGCCAATCGTACACGGGTGCGAACTCCGATATCTGCATCTGTATCAATCATTTGCTGAAATTGCTCTGTAATGTGTGAGACTTGTTCTGGTGAAGTGATTGCTATTACCATCGCTAATGTTTCTAAACTAGTCACTGCTGCGTAGCGTACTACCCACTCTGGATCTTGAGCAATTAGTAATAGCGCCTCTAGTACTTGCGTCTGAACAGATTCAACTTGCTCAGGTGGTACTTGATGCCAGCGCAAAGTGCCTAACCCTCTGGCAGCTGCCCGCCTTACACTTAGGGAAAAATCGTTTTTTGCTGCCTCTAGTAAGGTATCCAGTGCTCGAAAATCTCCAATCCCCGCTAAGGCACGAAGTGCCCAGGCTCTAGCCCCATAATTGTAGTCATCAATTAGTTGCAATAATGGCTGTACTGCGACTTCACCAATCGCTATTAGTCCATCCACCGCAGCCACCGCAGCCCCCGGATTGTTGTACCCCAAAGCTGCAATTAGAGTGGGAACAGATTCCTCTATACCAGCTGCTGCTAACTGCTCAACTGCATCTAATAAGCGCTCGGATGAATCTGCTGCTTCCACCGCACGGATTAGTTTTTGGGCAAGAGCATGATCATTCATAATAATTTTCAATAGTCATTAGTTGTCAGCCAATTGTAGCTTAGGTTCCACTTAATACAATAAGGGGACTCTAAGTTATGTTTTACATAGCGTCTACATTATTTATCTTGTAAAATTTTTATTGTTTTGTATGTATGACAAAAATATATGAAAAAATTCCATAGCAAAGATTTGGAACAAAGAAAAAACTGGTATAGCGAAGTAGCAGACGCATACAATAAAGCAAGACCGCATATAGGATGCTCGATCCACACAATAGGGATGCTTTGTTTGAAAGTTTGAGGGAAGTTCTAGATCAAAACTGCACAAACAGTATCCAGATTTCGTATCTTTCAGCTTTTTCCGTTGCCCAAAAAATATAGACCATCAGAGTCTTGAATGATGAGACTACAATAGCGAGTCCATTAAATTCATGACTCTAACAGCACCTTCTGATAATGAGCTTGCTGCTGTTTGGTGTACTTGATGTTCTAATAATCCTTTGAGAGCAATTAGCTTCAGGCTGTTTTCTGCCAGAGTTTCGGCGATCGCCTCCGCTGCGGGTAGGTATCCAATCGCTCCCAAGTCTGCCAGTACTGCCCGACGTAATTGCAATTTATCACCAGTTAAAGCCTGCACCAACCGTTCCCCATAAGCTGGTTCTTGGGTTAATTGATACATGGCTCTTGCCGCAGCATATTGCACTAATTCCACAGAATGCTCAAGAAATGGCTTGACTAAAGGGATGCACTCAGTAGCTCTCAAGGTTCCCAAGGCTTCTAAAATGGCGTCAAATGGTTGAGATAAATCAGGCTGTGATCTTAGTTGCTCTCCCTGCAAGCCTGCTTTCAAGAGCTTGATCAGCGCAGGAATACAAACTGGATCGCCCAGCATCTCTAAAGATTGCGCGGCTGCTTCCCGTACATAAAAATCTGGGCAGTCTAAACACGCAATTAAAGGTGATACTGCTTGGCGATCGCCCAGTTTTCCTAATGCTCTAGCTGCATTCCGACGCAAAGGATATCCGCCTTCTGGTGTCCTGTCGGCTTCATCCTCTAACGCTCTAATCAATCCTGTAATAGCAGCAGCTTCACATATCCGAAACCTACCCAACCACCAAGCAGCATAAAACCGCAGACCTAAATCTGCACTTTCCAGATTAGCGATCGCTTGCTCCACTGTTAAAGATTCACCGTCGGCATTACCTCTGGGTGATACATCTTCAAAATTCTGCGAACTGGAATTCATTCAGAAGGAGCGTTTTGTGTGTTATCTGTTTGACTCTCAGCATTCAATGGCTGAATGTTGACTATTTTGCCACCCAAACGTATAATCCTTTGCATTTCTTGATTCATCCTGTGCTCAGGCACCGTGATAAATACAGTTGCACTAGAACGAATGGGATAGTCCACTTTGTCTGTTTCTTCGCTTTGGCGCAGACCGACTACTTCATAACGAAAGTAGCGGCTACCAGTTCTACCACCGATAATTTGTCCAAGCATAAATTAATTCCCAATTCAAGATTGTCATTAGTCCTTTGTCTAAAACGAATGACTAATAACAAATGACCAATGACATTTAAAGTGGCTTCACACTAGCGATTTTACCACCTTGCTTTAGCACTCTTTGGAAGTAACTAGATAGTTCTTCATAAGGGATTACTACAGCTTGATTAACACGGCGGATGTTGGGATAACCAGCTCCAAAAACGCCTGCTACTTCAACGCGGTACATTCTGCCTTCTTTGCCAAAGGTTCCCGCACCACCGAAAGTACTGTTGGGGGTAACGCCTTTTCCGGGAGCAACATAAGCAAAGCCTGAGCTACCACTACCAGAGGGAGGAACTACAGAGGAAGAACTGTTGCGACCTAGTTCACCAGCCAGGCGGGAGGAATTGCCTTTGAGTTGGGAGCGATCGCTACTGGCATAACCGCGATAGAGTTGAAATATCCGGCTAAATCCCACTGTTTTCTGACCTTGTTGGGTTTGAAAACCGCGATAGTAGGGTACAATGTTTTCACCAAAACTACCCTGATACTCTGGCGAATCAATATAGGAATCAATGTCGGCTTCGTACCCTTTGTTTTGGTATAAGTCCAAGTGATAGATCACCTCAGACTCATCATAGGGAGCGCGACCTAACAAATGTTTATAATTGAGCTCAATTACGCGAGTTTGAAAACTGTTGTAGAAAAACTTAGATTTGTACAGTTCTGATTTAGCTACTTGACGCACAAACTCTTGCACTGTAGTCTTGCCATCGCGCAGGAGAGATTCTGCGCTTGTGAGCCGCTCAGACTTCATTAAATAGTCGTTGCCCAACAACTGACGATAGACGGCAGAAATTACTGTCTCTATCTCTTCTTTCGTTGCATTCAGACGCAACTCTACAGGAGCGATATCACTAAAAGCTTCTGTTCCCAGGCGGGACGCTGCTGTTGTAATAGCCATTGGTAATTATCCTTCTTTTAACTCCGTGTTTGGAGAATGGTCAGTAGTTATTGGTACTGAAATCTCGATTCCGGGGCAAAAAACCGATTCTTTCGTAGAGACGTTGCAATGCAACGTCTCTACATTTAAAGTTGCATTGCAACGTTTCTACATTGAACGAAAATAAATCGGGTTTTTGCGATTACTGAATCATCGTTCCCAGTACCTTGCCTATTCCCCATTCTCCATTCCCTAATCTTTATTTATACAGGCGTAATGCTAATCACCTTACTACCCTTGCGATTAAGCTGTTGCAACTTACTAGAAAGTTGCTCGTAAGGCACGAGTATTTCTGCTGTACCCCGCCGTACTACTGCTGAGTTTGGGGAAGCAGCTTGTAGTAGCCTAATCCGGTATGTTTCCCCACGATTACCTGTAGATGTACCCGTCAATGCTCCTGTAGAGACTGGGTAGATGGGTGAAGCAAGATTCTTAGCCACTTCCCAGGTTAGCCGTCCTTGTTTTTGCCCTGGAGCGCGATCGCTACTAGCATAACCCCGATACAGTTGGAACATTCGGCTATAACCAACATTTTTTTGTCCTACTTGGCTTTTAAAACCACGATAGTAGGGCACAATATTTTCGCCAAAGCTCTCTTGATATTCTGGTGAGTCAATATAGGAGCTTATTTCCGCTTCATACCCCTGTGAGTTGTAAATCTCAACGTGGTAAGTAATTTCTGATTCATCGTTGGGTGCGCGACCCAATAAATGCTTATAATTTAGCTCAATGAACCGAATTTGGGAGTTAGAGTGGAAAAACTTTTCCCGATAGAGTTCTGATTCTGCGATCGCCCGTACAAAACCCCGAACTGAGATCAAACCTTGGTGCAATAGTGATTCGGCACTGACAAGTCGTTCTCCTTCCAGCAGGTATGTATTACCCAAAACCTGACGGTAAGCTGCACGAATGATTACTTCCACATCCGCTTCTGTTCTATCAGGACGTAGTTCTGCTAATACTGAGTTTTCAAAGGGCCCAATCCCTAATCTTGCTGCTTGTGCCAAAGCTGCCATCTTTAAACCTCCCAGTTTTAACTGCAAAACCAAAAACTTTTTAGAAATTTTTTTTTCTAGTCTTTTAACAGTCTTTTTTCTGAAAATAAAACTGCCCAGAAAGGCAAACCAACCCCTAGCTAATTGCTAACAGAGCTTGTTTCCCTTTCCGGGCTAAGTACACTCTCTAGCTTAGAGCGTTAATCGCGTAGTCGATGTAAGAATTGGCTTCTACCGCTGGATCGCCACTTAGACCGTGGTTAGCCTTGATGTACTTCAGGGCTTCAACGTACCAGCTAGGAGACAGGTCAAAGGTGCGGTTGATTTCGGCTAAGCCTGAAACCAAGAAATCATCCAGAGGGCCTGTGCCACCTACAACTAGAGAATAGGTAACTATCCGCAGGTAATAGCCGATGTCACGTACGCACTTAGCTTTACCAGTGTTGGTAGAAGCAAAGTTAGGCCCTTGCTGTTGGGTGGTGTAAGGGAATTTGTTGTACACCGCTTGAGCTGCGCCTTCAGCCAAACGTTGAGCATTGGCGGTCAAGCTTTTTGCTGCTTCCATGCTAGCTGGAGCTTGGCGGAAACGACCAAATGCAACTTGAAGCTCTGTGCTTGATAGAAAGCGACCTTGAGAATCTGCGGCTGCAACTGCTTCGGTAAGAGGCGTTTTCATGGGTTTGGTATCTCCCTTTTTACAATCTTGTTGAAATTTGTTTTGTCTAACTGACAGTTGTCAGTTAATAGCTAATAACGGTGATTGAGTTTAGCCTACTGCTGATGCTGCGCGGTCAAAGTAACTAGCAACTTCAGACATTAGAGAACTACAATCGCCTCTGGTGATTCCGTTGGGGTCACCAGCAATAGCTAGAGCAGCTTCCTTCATCTTTTGCACGCCAACTGCTACAGAAGCACCAGGAGTTCCTAGAGCCAAGTAGGTTTCGCGCAGACCGTTCAGACAACGGTCATCCAATACACTTGCATCACCTGCAAAGATTGCGTATGTTACATAGCGTAGGATGATTTCCATATCACGCAAACAAGCTGCCATCCGGCGGTTGGTGTAGGCATTCCCACCAGGAGCGATCAACTGGGGTTGTTCAGCAAACAGAGCGCGAGCCGCATTGGCAACAATTGCAGAGGAGTTGCTAGTAATCCGGTTGACGGTATCCGCACGCTTGTTGCCATCACGAACAATGGCGCTCAGAGCATCCAACTGAGCGGCGCTGAGGTATTCACCACGTGCATCAGCTTGGGAAACTACTTTTGCAAATGCATCTAACATTGCTTCAATCTCCTAATTTGCTTAGTTAACAACTGTTTTGTTCAAAACTGAAGGCTTCAGTTGAGTAAGTTTGATGTCAGACTGTCTGAGCCACTTGGAAAAGACCAATAACAGACATCCAAGGTATAAGTTTAAGGTTTCCAGCGTTACTAATTAAATTTTTTTTTACAAAACTTCAAATTTATATGAGCGACTGGAAAACCTCATTAAGATGTTGTTTTTTCCTTCCAAGTACTCTTTATACAATGCTGCCGTGTCATTGTTTATTACAAATTATTGTGATGTTTTTTAATTTCCTTTACAAAAATTTATAAGTTCTCTGTAGTTATGAGAACCCTGTGTTTAAAATAACACTTAAATATTTAAATCACCCAGTAAAATCAGACTAAAGATAGAAGGCAGTACCGGGGAATGGGTAATCAGAATGAGCGAGCAGGGAAAGAGAATAATTAATGACTCTACCTCTTGTCTTTTGCTCACTGGATAGATATCAATTTTCTCTCTAAGTCAAATAAAAAGCCGTGAATATACTCCTCCGTCCATTCAGCACCATAGAAGCGCTTGAACATGCCTCGTGCTGGGTCTTTTTCAGACCGATACCGCAGGTAACGCAGTTGCGCTTGCTCAATGGTTGCTAAATTGTGAGCATCATTTATCGGTTCTGCTTGCTCGACGAAATCTAGGTAAGCTTTCAGATAGTCTTGGAAAGCAGCAAATACGTGAGTTTCTACTACAGCAGTTTCCTGGGGACGAGTCCAAAGGAAAGCCGAAGAGAAAAAGGGTCGTGCTTCTTCGGGAAAATCTCCTCCCCAAGCCAGATGCTGCTGATGGGTGTGAAAAATAGGCAAGATTGGTTCAGTATACTTTGCTTGATATGCCGGATCATCCCGAAATAGGGGTTGCATATCTAGGGCGATTAGGTGTCCTCCTGGCAATGTCACCAAATCCGCACCGAAAAAGGGTAGGTCGTAGTTGAGACGTGGAAAAATTACAAAATTGAGCACTTGTAGCGAATTACCACCCTGTACGTGAGCTGCTCGAATTTGCCGCAATTTTGCGGTTTGAAAAGCATAACTAGTGGTGACAACTTGTTCCTGATTCTTTCCCTTGCCGACAGTAGCGCTCTTGGACTCAAATCCAGTGGGGATAGGATAGGGTTGCCAATCCAAGCGCGATCGCATGTAGGAAATTGCATAGTCGAGAAATGGCTGATAAAGTGTCATCTTACGTATGAAGTGTAAAGTTTAAAATCAATACAGCAATGTTTTCTTCTTTACTGGAGTTTAGACTAAAAATAAGCAAGCAGAAAATAATACTTAGAAAAGTATGGATAAAAAATTGACATATCTGGTCAGGTGAAAAGTCACTGAAAAGAAAAAGTGGTCAGCAATGTTGAACTGACCACAAATTGGTCAATGCTGATAAAAGGAAA